>NZ_JBFAJY010000044.1:0-71887 GCF_040655445.1 Streptomyces sp. NPDC050423 | reverse complement strand
ATCCGTCGCATACTCGATCGTGATGTCCAACCCACCCGGCCGACCATCCACCCCACGATGCTCCGCGAACGAGAACGTCACGTCGAACTTGGCGAATCGCAGCCAGGTGAACTCCGACTCGGTGTCCAGGTCGCCGGCGACGAGTGTCGGTGTGTCCGCGTCGGTCAGCGTCAACATCACCTGGAACAGCGGGTGCCGGGCCGCCGAGCGGTCCGGGTTGAGGGCCTCCACCAGTCGGTCGAACGGCAGGTCCTGGTTCCCCCATGCGGCGAGGTCGGTCTCCCGGACCCGGGTCAGCAGCTCCCGGAAGCTCGGGTCACCACTGGTGTCGGTGCGCAGGACCAGGGTGTTGACGAAGAAGCCGACGAGGTCGTCGAGCGCCTGGTCCGTACGGCCGGCGATCGGTGAGCCGAGGGGGATGTCGTGCCCGGTACCGGACCGCGACAGCAGCGTCGACACCGCCGCCTGGGCCACCATGAACACCGAGGCGCCCGACTCGCTCGCCAGCTCTGCGAGCTGGGCGTGGACGGCCTCGGAGCAGTGCACGGTGTGTGTTGCGCCGCGGTAGGAGGCGACGGCCGGTCGCTGCCGGTCGGCGGGCAGGGTGACTTCCTCCGGGAGTTCGGCCAATGCCTTTTGCCAGTAGTCGAGTTGGTGTGCGGCGACGCTCTCCTGGTCCGCGGGGTCACCGAGTATGCCGCGGTGCCAGAGGGCGTAGTCCGCGTACTGGGCGGGCAGCGCGTCCCAAGCGGGGCGCTCACCACGTGAGCGGGTCGCGTACGCGGTGCTCAGGTCGCGCATGAGCGGCTGGTAGGACCAGCCGTCGGAGACGATGTGGTGCATGACCACCAGGAGTACGTACTCGCGCTCGCCGAGACTGAACAGCCGTGCGCGGAACGGCAGATCGGCTGCCAGGTCGAAGATGCGCTCGGACTCGGAGGTGAGCAGCGCGGCGACGGTGTCCTCGGTGGCCGGGGTGACCGGCAGTTCGACCCGGACGCTGTCGGCCGGCAGGATCCGCTGGTAGGTCTGTCCGTCGGCCTGGCCGAACACGGTGCGCAGGCTCTCGTGGCGTCCGGCGACGTCGCTGAACGCCGATTCCAGGGCGGTGGCGTCGAGTTCGCCACGTACCCGGACGGCGAGCGGGATGTTGTATGTCGCGGACGGGCCCTCCAGCTGGTCGAGGAACCAGAGCCGTTGCTGGGCGGCCGAGAGCGGCAGTGGTTCGGGCCGCTCCTGGGCCGTCAGGGCCGGGCGGGCGGACTCGCCGCCGCCGGTGGCGACGTATTCGGCGAGCAGGGCCACGGTCGGGTACTCGAAGAACTGCCGCAGTGTCAGCTGGACGTCGAGGACGGTGCGCACCCGGCTCACCAGCCGAGTGGCGAGCAGTGAGTGGCCGCCGACGGCGAAGAAGTCGTCGTCGATGCCGATCGACGGCAGGCCGAGGGAGTGGGCGAACAGCCCGCACAGGACCTCCTCGACGGGGTTGCGCGGGGCCCGGCCGTTGGGGGTCGCGCCGAGGCGCGGGGCGGGCAGTGCGCGCCGGTCCAGCTTGCCGTTCGGGGTCAGCGGCAGGGTCCCGAGGGGGACGACGGCCGAGGGCACCATGTACTCGACGAGGTGTTGGCCCACGTGGCGCAGGAGTTCGGCCCCGTCCAGGACCCCCGGCTCTGCGGGTACGGCGTAGGCCACCAGGCGCTTGTCGCCGGGCCGGTCCTCGCGGACGATGACCGCGGCCTGGGCGACGGAGGGGTGGCGGACGAGCACGGTCTCGATCTCGCCGAGTTCGATGCGGTTGCCGCGGAGCTTGACCTGCTGGTCGGCGCGGCCCAGGAAGACGATCTCGCCGTGCTCGTTCCACGCGGCCAGGTCGCCGGTGCGGTACATGCGGCTGCCGGCGGGTCCGTACGGGTCGGCGGTGAACCGTTCGGCGGTCATGGCCGGCAGCCGGCCGTAGCCCTGGGCGAGGTGCGGTCCCGCGACGTAGAGTTCGCCGGCTTGGCCGGGGGCGGTGTGGCGCAGTCCGGCGTCCAGGACGTACATGGCGGTGTTCGCCATCGGGATGCCGAGGTGGAGCCGGTCGAGGGTGCGCACCTCGGGGGTGAAGGTCTGGTAGCTGCAGAAGACGGTCGCCTCGGTGGGGCCGTAGACGTGCACGATTGTGGTGTCCGGGCAGTGGTCGAGGGCTCGTTGGAGGGCGACGCCGGACAGGACGTCGCCGCCGGTCCAGATCTCGCGCAGCTGCCGCAGCCCGTCGATCGCCTCGCCGGCCATGGCGTCGAAGAGGGCGGTGGTGAAGTAGGCGGCGGTCACGTCGTGGCGGGTGATGGCCTCGGCCAGTTCACCGATGTCGATCTTCGGGGCGGACAGGATGACGGCCAGTCCGCCGCGCAGCAGGGGAACCCACAGTTCGTAGGTGGAGGAGTCGAAGGGCAGCGGCGAGTAGGCGAGCACCCGCTCGTGGGCGGCGGCGCCGAAGCCCGGGTCCAGGGCCAGTTCGACGACGTTGCGGTGGGTGTTGACGACGCCCTTGGGCGTGCCGCTGGAGCCGGAGGTGAACATGATGTACAGCGGCTGGTCGGGGTGGACCGTGATGTCGGGTGGCGTGGGCGCGCTGCCGGCCGTGGCGCTGTGGTCGTCGAGCCGCAGGGCGGGCAGGTCCGCCGCGAAGTCCGTCTCCCCGGCCTCGCGATCGGTCACCAGGAGGGTGGCGCCGGTGTTGCCGAGGATCCAGCTGAGCCGCTCCTCGGGCTGGCGGGGGTCGAGGGGTACGTAGACGCCGCCGCTCTTCAGTACGGCGAGGACCGTGATGACGTAGGCGAACGAGCGGTCGAAGAGGAGGCCTACGGCGTCGCCGGGCTGTACGCCCTCGGTGACGAGCCGGTGCGCGAGTGCGTTGGCCGCACCGTCCAGCTCCCGGTAGGTGAGGCTGCGGTCCTCGCGGACGAGGGCGACGGCCTGCGGGGTGCGGGCGGCCTGCGCGGCGAAGAGCGTGTGCAGCTCACCCTCGGGAAGGTCCTCGGCCGTGTCGTTGTACGTGGCGACGTGCGCGGGAACGCCGACGCCGAGGGTGAGGGCGGGGTCTGCTTGCGGCTGGGACATCTCGACACCTTCTTGGTAGCTCGGATCTCGTGGTCTCGCGGCGTGCCGGGAGACCGACGGAGCCACGGTGGATGACGTGCGGATGGTGCGAAGTCGTGTGGTGGGGAAGGGAGTCAGCCGGTGCGGGATGCTGTCGCGGCGTCGGCGGGCAGCAGGATGTCGTCCGCTTCCAGGGCGTTCGCGTGGTATTTGCCGACGGAGCTGATCAGCAGCCGGAGCTCCAGGGCGATGCTCTCGGCCAGCCGGACGAGGCCGGCGTCGGCGTCCTCGTCGACGGCGAGGAGCGCGGCCCGGCCGAGGCCGACGGCGCGGGCGCCGAGCGCCAGCGCCTTCGCTGCCCGGCCGCCTTCCCAGATCCGCCCGCTGGCGAGCAGGCAGTGGTCGGTGGGCCCGATGCGGGTGAGGCACTCGCCGAGCGGGAGCCCCACCTGGCTGAGGAAGCCGGTCGGGGCCCAGGCGGTGCCGCCCTCGGCTCCGTCCACCGTGACGGAGTCGGCGCCGGCCGCCCAGGCGGTGGCGGCGGCGAGGGCGATGTCGCGGCCGGGGTGCAGCTTCACCCACACCTTCACGCGGGGGAAGTTGTTCCGCATCAGCCGGATCTGCTGGCGCAGGATCTCCTCGGTGAAGGTGCCGGGGCTGCTGATCCGCAGGACCGAGTCGCTGTCCGCGCCGAACACCTCGTCCAGGGCGTACTGTTCGGCGACCCTGCCGCCGGCCTCGCGGCCCAGGACGGTGAGACCGCCGAGCCCCGGCTTCGCACCCTGGCCGACCTTCAGTTCGAAGGCGAGCCGGCCGGTGGCGAGCAGCGGTTCGGAGACGGGGTCGCTGTAGACCAGGTTCCACACCTCGGCGTCCGCGTCCTCGGTGGACTGCTGGACCACCACCCCGCCGTGCTCGTCGTCGGCGGCGGCGGTGTAGGCGGCGATCCGGCCGAGCAGCGGGGAGGCCGCGGAGTCGGAGGCGGCGCGGTAGCCGTTGACCGGCACCACGTTCTCCCCGATGACCATCGGGATGCCGAGCTGTCCGGCCTGCCGTCCGGCCGCCTCGCCCAGGTCGTGGCTGGCGACCCGGGTCGAGCCGAACGCGGACACGTACAGCGGCAGCCGGGAGGCGAACCCGCCGACGGACGTGGTGAGTTCGACGTCGGTATACAGCGGTTCGCGGGCCAGGTCGATGAGCTTCTTCAGCCGTTCCGGCATGAACACCGGGGGCACGATCCTGGCGCGCTCCAGCACGTCGTACGGGTCGTGACCGGCCGGGATCGCGCCCAGCAGGCTGCTGCCGTAGGACTCCAGGGCGGGGAAGACCGCCGCCGCTCCGGCCCTGGCCCGGTGCCGCACCCGTTCCTCGGGGAAGCCTTCGGCGCTCAGGATGCTCATGCCGACACCACTCCGGGGAGCTTCGGGTAGGCGCTGGCCTCCCAGGCGGCGGTGCGGCCGGTGACGTACCGGGTGAAGCGCTCCAGGCCGATGCCGAAGCCGGCGCTGGCGGGGATGCCGCGGCGGGCCAGGTCGAGGTACCAGCCGTACTTCGCGGGGTTCTCGCCGGTCTCGCGCATCCGGGTGACCAGGGCCGCGTAGTCGTGTTCGCGCTCGCTGCCGCTGGCCAGTTCGCCGTAGCCCTCGGGGGCGATCAGGTCGAAGTTGCGGAGGATGCCGGGGCGTTCGGTGTCCTCCTGGTCGTAGAAGCCCCGCGAGCCCTTGGGGTAGTCGACGACGAAGAACGGGCGGCTGGTCTTCGCGGAGAGGATCTCCTCACCCTCCCAGTCGATCTCGGCACCCGGGTCCTGCGGGTGGCCGAGCGCCACCAGGTCCGCGGTGGCCTCCTGGTGCGTGGTGCGGGCGAACGCCCCCTGGACCACTTCGCGGAAGGCGTCCCGGTCCCGGCCCAGGAGCTCCAGATCACCCGGCATCTCGCGGACGATCTGGTCGACCACGTGCGCCACGAGCCGCTCGGCGAGCTCCATCGCGTCCTCGCGGCCGGCGTCGCGGATCTCCACGTCTATCTGGTGGAACTCGGCGAGGTGGCGGTGCGTGACGGCCGTCTCCAGCGGTTCCAGGCGCACGTTGGGAGCGATGTAGAAGATCTTCTCGAAGGCCAGCAGCGATGCCTGCTTGTAGAGGATCGCGCTCGTCATCAGCTTGTACTTGTGGCCGTAGAAGTCGATGTCCACCTGCTTGGAGCCCCGGATGCCGGGGTCGGTGACCGGTCCGATGACCGGCGGCAGCAGTTCCTGGAACCCCTGCGCGGTCAGGAAGGAGCGGGTGGCGGCGAGCATGCGGCTCTGCACCCGCAGCGTGGCGCGGGTCGGCTCGGCCATCAGGTGCTGGTCGGGAGAGGCCGGGAACGCGGGCGCGATGCGGCCGAAGGGCTCGGCGATCGTACTGGTCATGGTGCTACCTCCTGGGTGTGCTGCCGATGGGCTGCCGGGCGTCGGGCCGCCGGGGGAAGCGGGGGGCGGGAGACGGACGAGGGAAGGGTGCGGTCGTGGCGGCGCTGGACGAACGACAGGGCGTCGAACAGCCCGGCGGCGGTGAGCCGGCGGCCGCGGTCGCGGACGGGGCCCAGCGGCATCGCCCCGATCTCGGACCAGGCGAGGCGGCCGGACCCGTCGATGAGACTCCGGGAGCGGCCCGCGTTGTCGGGGTGGAGGCAGAAGGGGACGTCGAGGTACCCGCGGGCGAAGGCCTTCAGCAGAGCCTGGCCCAGGTCGTCGTCGAGGTTCAGCACGGCGTCCACCAGGGCGCGGGCCTCGGCGTGGACCGCGTTGTCCGCCGGGTCGGTGCGCGGTACCGGAACGGCCGCCGCCCGGTGCCGGGACGCGGCCCGCGCGGCGACCCGCAGGGCCTCGACGTTCTCCGTCACGGTCGGGATGCGGTGTGCCTCGGCGGCCGTCTTCACGATCAGCCGGGCCGCCCCGGTCTCCACGGCCAGCTCGGCCGAGCGCTCCAGGAGATCCAGGGAGCCGCGCCGGGTCTGCGGGTAGAGACCCATATAGGTGTAGAGGACGATGTGCCAGTCGGTGTCCGGCAGGAGTTCGCCGGCCAGCCGGCGCAGCGCGTGCACCGCGTCGCGGTCCTGCGCCGCGTTGGTCTGCTGGGCGTAGCTGAGCGAGATGCTGCGCAGCCCGGCCCGGTGGAAGAAGAGTGCTTCCAGCGCGCTGATCGCGACGAGGAGTCCGGGTGGGCAGAGCTGGCCGAGCATGCAGCCGCCGAAGGTCTCCAGGTGCGGTTCCGCCCCGGTGCCGCGCAGTCCGGCGAGGAACTCGCAGCTCTCCTGCCAGTTGCGTACGGAGTCCAGGAGCGGGGTGCGCCCGTAGGGCAGGCAGTAGGAGACCGGGCCGCCCTCCGTCGCGTCCAGGCCGAGCCGGGCCAGTGCGGTGACGATGCGCTGGGGGCGCGCCGACCCGTGCCGGATCTGGACCGGGAAGCCGGCGTCCCGGACGCCGTCCAGGACCCAGCGCGAGGTGTGGGGGCTGTAGGAGGTGATGGGGAATCCGTTGAGCGGGACGCCGCTGTTCAGCGCGCGGACCGCGGACGCCTCGTCGCTCACCCGGGTGTAGCTGTCGATCGTCATGGTGCCGACGACCGCGTCGGCGGCGCCTTTGGTGGCCAGCAGGCCGGCCCGCATCAGTGCGGGGTCGGAGAAGCCCATGCGGGGCTGCACCACAAGGGCGCCGCGGCCCTGGGCCTCGGCGACGAAGCGGCCGAAGGAGAGCGGGCGCCGGTGCACGGTGGTGCGGCTCTCCGGGGCTGCCGCGAGGACCGGCGGGGTCATCGTTCCACCTCTCTGGGCAGTGAGCCGACGTAGGACTCGAAAGCGGTGAGATCGACGCCGTCCTGGAAGACCGCGTCGAACCCGGCCCTCCTGAGGACATCGGCCTCTTCCTCCCCGCCGCCGGAGACGCCGAGCTTGCCGCCGATGACGGCGGGCAGTCCGGTCAGCTCCCAGCGCGACCGGATGGCCCCGATCAGCGGCTGGGCATCGTTGAAGCCGTGTCCGTTGACGCTGCTGACGACCAGCAGGTCGGGCTGGAACTTGCAGCAGGACTCGACGATCTCGTCCTCGGGCACGCAGGAACCCAGATTGACGACCTTGTGCCCGAGGTCTTCGAGCAGCAATTGGATGTAGATGAGATTCCAGGTGTGCGCATCGGATTGCAGTCCGGTGACAACAACATCCAGCGGCCCGGATCGATGACGAGCCGCCCATTCCGCAGGCTTCATTGTTCGCTTCGTCCACATCATTGGATGACAGGGGGAGAAAGAGGTCCAGGCTTGACCTGAACTTCCTTCCGGCCACCACCGTAGATTCGCCGCGAAGCCGATTCCGGCGTGACCGGCGGCAACTGGGCGGCAGGACGGGAGCAGTTGGCCGACAGCCCTGTGCCGGGCGGGCGGCGGGGCGTGAGACTGGCCGGACTGCGCCCGCAGAATTCACCGCCCGGCCCCGTGCACACCGCCGGCGAAACGACCGAGGAGTCATGACATGGCAGAGACCGGCCACAGTGTCCGTGCGGCGGACGTGCTCGCGGACGTCCTGGCACAGGTGCGGGAGAGGGTCGACCGCGGGGAGGCGCTCGGCGAGGCGCAGATCGCCGTGCTCGAAGCGGCGGTGACCATCGTCCGTGCCGGTCAGACCGGGTTCGAGGTCAGGCCGGCGGAGCGTTCGGAGCTGGTGCGCGAGGCGCTCGGCGCGGTGCGCGCGGCGACCGTGGCCACCGGGGTCGCCCTCACCTACGCGCATCAGACGGCCCGCGTGCTCACCTGATCCCGCGCTCCGTGATGCCGCCGATCTGCCTGGGCTTCTGCCCGGCGAACCGGCCCGCGGCTCCTAGCCTTTGATGCAGGCGAAAAGAAATCAGTCCGACCCGACGACCGAATGCATACCTTCGTCAAACCGAGGTGGAAATCATGGCAACCAACCCGTTCGAGGACCCTCAGGGCCGCTATGTGGTGCTGGCCAACGAAGAGGGCCAGTATTCGCTGTGGCCGGCCCGGATCCAGCAGCCGGCGGGCTGGGAACTGGTGAAGGACGAGGGCAGCAAGCAGGAGTGCGGCGAATACATCGAGGCGAACTGGACCGACATGCGGCCGCGTTCGGTCGTCGCGGCGATGAGTGGCTGAACCCACGGTTCCTCCCGTGCCACAAGGGCGGGTGCGCGGCGCATTTCGCGTCTCGTACCCGCCCTTCCCGCATGTGCGCGGAGAGGGCGGGGCGTGCGTGGAAAGGGCGGGCGTACGCACGAAGCTCCCGGCAGCCACGGGGTTCTCGATGGGAACCCATGGCTGCCGGGAGCTTCGTCGTCGGCCCGGCCCGCCGAGCGCGGGTCGGGCGGTCAGTCCTGGACGCCGGCGACGCACCACTCCAGGACCGCCGCGGCGGCGGTCATCTTGTGGTGGGCCTGGCGCCAGGCCAGGCTCGCCGGGCCGTCGAGCACCTCGTCGGTGACCTCCTCGCCCCGGACCGCGGGCAGGTCGTGCAGGAAGACGGTCCGCGGGCCGCCGAAGCGGTCCAGGAAGCCGCGGTTGATCTGGAAGCCGTCGAAGTCGCTGAGCCAGTCGGGGTTCTCCTTCGTCACGCCCATGGTCTGCCACCGGCTGGTGTACACGGCGTCCACCGGGCCCTCGACCTCGTCGGGCGTCACGATCTGGGTCACCAGGGCCTTGCCGTCGCTGAGTTCGGCCGCCAGGTCCAGAATGTCCTTCGGTACTTCGTAGCCCTGCGGGCACAGCAGGGTGAGGCGCAGGCCGGGGGTGAGTGCGGCGGCGAGCGCAAGGGCCGCGCCGGAGCTGTTGCCCTCACCGACGGCGAGGAGGTGCAGACCGTCGAGCGAGCCGAACCGCTCGGTGAGCGTGGCGAGATCGGCGATCGCCTGGGTCGGATGCTCGTCCAGGCTGAGGGCGTTGACGACGGCCAGGTCCTCGCTGCTGCCGAGCCGGCGCATCTCGTCCACGTCCCCGTTGGTCCGTACGACGAGGGCGTCGAGGTACTGGCCGAGGACCCGGGCGGTGTCCTCCACCGTCTCGCCGGTGGTGAGCTGGAGTTCGTTCGGACCGAAGGTGATCACATCGGCGCCGAGCCGGGTCGCCCCGCTCCAGAAGGACGTACGGGTCCGGGTCGAGGACTTGCGGAAGTAGAGGCCGACCTGGCGTCCGGCCAGCGGCTTCGGCACGATGCCGTCGCGGCCGAACGAGACGGCACGCCGGACGAGGTGGTCCAGCTCGGCGGGCGTGAGATCGGCGAGCGAGAGCAGATTGCGCATGGGTGGGGTGCCTTTCGCGAGGACGAGGACGGGACGAGGACGACGGTTGGGAGCGGGACGGGAACGAGAGCGCGGGACCGGACCGGGCGGGCCGCCGTCAGTCGACGAGTACCGGGACGAGAGCGGCGGGCGCCGTCTCCCGCTCCGCCGCGAGCACCGCACGGACCAGGTTGAGCACCGTGAAGCCCACCGAGTCACCGGCCGTGGCGGGCAGCCGGCGGATCAGGCCGCGGACCAGCAGGGCGTGCACGTCACGCGCGGTCCCGGCCAGCGAGGTTCCGCAGACGCGCGCGGCGTCGTCCACCGACCACGGGTCCTCCAGGGTCGCCAGTGTCCGGAGCAGGGCGGCCGCCTGCGGGGCGAGCCCCGTAACGGCGGCGGTGAGCCGCTCGCTCAGGGTGGGGCCGGCGGCGGGGTCGGTGGGCGTGACGCCGTCGAGCAGGACCAGCGGTGTGGTGCGGGCGATGTCCAGGAGCTGCTGGGGGGAGTACAGGAGCAGCCACGAGGCCGCGGCCTCCAGTGCCTGCGGCATTCCGTCCAGCGCCCGGCAGATGTGGGCCACGGTGGTGACGACGGCGTCCGTGGGGAGGAAGTCGGGGCGCATGTAACTGACATGGGAGAGCGTCAGTTCGACGGCGTGCCGGTCCGCGACGAGGGTGTCGCCGGCCGCCTCGACGGCCAGATCGTCGGCGGACGGCACCGCGAGCGGCGCCAGTGGCAGCAGCCGCCCACCGGGCAGCTGCACCGGCCGGTCGGTGGTGGTGAGTATTTTCAAGCGCTCGCAGGCACGCAGCAGACTCAGCAGCCGAGAGGTGACGGCCGGTGACACATCGTGACCGTCCAGTACGATCAGGGTCGCCTTGGATCCGATGAGTGTGGCCAGCTCCTCGAATTCCTCGCCGTCGCGGACGAGCGCGCGCACCCAGCCGGCCACGGTCGACTGCGGGCTGCGGGGAGCCGCTTCCGCGGTCTCGGCCGAATCGTCGAGGGAGACCCACAGCACCGGAACCCGGTCCCGCGCGTGAATGAGGGAGGCGGCCTCCTGGGCGAGCCGCGACTTCCCCACGCCCGGCAGGCCCACCAACGTCAGCAGACGCTCGTGATCCGTGCTCAACCGGGCTGTCAGCGCCTCCAGTTCCGGGCGCCGCCCCACCAGCGGACGCAGCGCGGGAGGCGGTGTGGCGAGGTCCGCCCCGTAGATGTCCTGGAAGACCCGGCCCACGGCCTTCGCGTCGACGGCGAGTTCGAGCTCCACGCGTCGCGCGTCACTCAGCCTCATGGCATTGGCGAGGAGCTTCAGTGTTTCCCTGCGCGGGTGCTGGACCCTCCCCAGCTCCAGGTCTCGAATGGCCCGTACGCTCACCGTGGAAAGCCCCGCGAGCTGTTCCTGAGTGAGCCCCGCACGTCTGCGCGCATTCTGCAGCAGAGCGTCAAGCCCGGGTGCAGGCTGGGAATTCATCATTGTCTCCTCGGTCTCCACTTGCTCAGAAAATGCAATAGCCGGTTGCCCGGCCTCCCAGGACTGTCCGGAACGCGCGCCCGGGACCGGGATCTTTCCGGCCCGCTCACGCTCCGTACTCTCCGTGGCAGCGAAGGCCTGCCGTCGATGAACAGCTTCCATCGAGCCATTCCCGAAGTCTTCCCGGTGCAGTACCGCGACTTCCTTCACCCAGGGGCTACGATCGCCTCGCGCCTGGGTAGAGCTGCGGGTGGGCAGAGCTGAGGGGGAGGATGCGTGTCTACAGCGGAAGAGGTTCGTCTGCGTTTCAACATTCTTGGCCCGATAGAGGGGTGGTCGAACGGAACGCGGCTCCGGCTGGGGGGAGTCATCCAGGAGCGAGTTCTGGCCACTCTGCTTCTGGAGCCCGGAAAGGTGCTTCCGGTTTCCCGGCTGGTCGAGGCGGCCTGGGACGAAGAACCGCCGCCGACAGCGCCCCACCAAGTACGCAAGGCGGTCGCGGATCTCCGAAGGCGGATACCGGGGGGTGCCAACGTCCTGCTCACCGATGGGCCCGGCTATCGCGTCGCCGACGAACAATGCGATATCGACTTGGCTGAATTTGGCCTACTGATCCGGAAAGCGAAGCTGACGGCGTCCGAGGGCCGTACGGCCGAAGCCGCCGAGATATTGCGTGGTGCCCTCGCCCTGTGGCGGGGGCCTGTTCTGTCGGGCGGCGGTGGTCCGGTCATCGAGGCCGCGTCGACGTCCATCGAGGAGCGCCGGCTGACCGCGGCGGAACAGCTCTTCGACCTCCACCTGGGACTCGGCGAGGCCTCCGAACTCGTCGTCGAACTGAGGGAACTGGTTCAGCAGAACCCGTTACGCGAGTCCCTGCGCGGCCAGTTGATGATCGCCCTGTACCGGTCCGGGCGGCAGGCCGAGGCGCTGGAGGAGTACGGCAAGGTGCGCGAGCTCCTCGTGGAGGAACTCGGCATCGATCCCGGCCCCAATCTGACCAAGCTGTACGAGGGAATCCTCCGGGACAGCCCCGAACTGGCCGGGCCCGAGCCGACGGCCGCCCCGGTCGTGTCCGTGGCCCTGCCCGCCGACCCCCCCAGCACCCTCCCGTACGACCTCGCGGACTTCACCGGACGGGACCGGGAACTGGCCGAGATCCTGCGTGCCGCCAAGGAAGGCGGTGAGCAGGGCCCCCAGATCGTGGCCATCGACGGCATGGGGGGCTGTGGCAAGACCTCGCTCGCGGTGCGGGCGGCGCACCGGCTCGCGCCGGAGTACCCGGACGGCCAGCTCCACATAGACCTGCGCGGGTACACGCCCGGCGACCAGCCGGTGACCGCGGGCATGGCGCTCGACACTCTGCTGCGGGCCCTCGGCGTCCCCGGCAACCTCATCCCCGACGACGTACCCGCGCGCACCGCCCTGTGGCGGGCCACCCTGGTCGGCAAGCAGCTGCTGATCCTCTTCGACAACGCGGCGGACGCCGCCGCCATCCGCCCGCTCCTGCCCGCCTCCCCCGGCAGCCTGATCATGGTCACCAGCCGTGCCCGGCTGGTCGATCTGGACGGAGCGCGGTGGATCTCCATCGGGGTGATGCCGCCTCAGGACAGCGCGATGCTGGTCGCCGAGACGCTCGGTGCGCAGCGCGTAGCCGCCGAACCCGAGGCGGCCGCCGAGCTCGCGCAGCTCTGCGGCCATCTCCCTCTCGCCCTGCGGATCGCCACCGCCCGGCTGCGCAACCGCCCGCGCTGGACCCTCCAGTACCTGGCCGAACGGCTGCGCGACGAGACCCGAAGACTCGACGAGCTCAGCTCGGGCGCCCGCAGCGTCTCCGCCACCCTGCGCCTGTCCTACCAGGCCCTGGACGAGGAGTGCCGGAACGCGTTCTCGACGCTGGCGCTGCACCCGGGCAGCGACATGGACATCCACGCCGCCGGCGCGCTGCTCGGCACGGGCGCCCGGGACGCGGAAGACCTGCTGGAGATGCTGCTCGACGTCCATCTCGTGCAGCAGCCGGAGATCGGCCTCTACACCTTCCACGACCTGGTCCGCAGCTTCGCGCAGAGCCTGCTCGTCGAGTCCGCCGAGGACTCCGGTGCGGTGGAGCGGCTGTTGGGCTACTACCTGACCGCCACCGAAGAGGCGTGCGATCTCCTCTACTCCGGGCGGCGCCGGCGCAGCACCGGCATCCCGCCCTCGACGGCCGAGATGCCCGACCTCGGCACCGCCGAGCGGGCACGCAAGTGGTTCCTGCGTGAGCAGACGGCGCTCCTCGCGGCAGTCACGCTCGCCGAACGCAAGGGCCACGACCGCTATGTGGTGTGCCTGTCGCGCAATCTCGTCTTCCAGCTCAACGACCTCGGTCTCCTGGAGGACTTCGGCGAGCTGAGCCGGGTCGCGGTCGCCGCCGCCGGGCGGTTGCAGGACCTGGCGCTGCTGGGGGTGAGCCTCTCCAATCTGGGCGTCGCCTGCTGGAAACTCGGCCGTCTCGCCGAGGGGCTCGAAGCCGCCCGGGAGAGCCGGGACGTCGCGATCCGTCTCGGCGACCTGCACACCCAGGCCCACAGCGAGAGCATCCTCGGCCAGTTCAACAGCCTGCTCGGCGACTTCTCCGAGGCCCTGGGCCACATGGAGACGGCGATCGCGCACGAACGCGACCTGGACATGCCGCGCGCGGAGGCCGAGAGCCTGACCATCCTGAGTACGCTCTACGAACAGTGGGGACGGTACGAGGAGGCGCGGGACGCCGCGCTGCGGTCGGCCGAACTGAGCCGGCAGCTGGGGCAGCACGAGGGACTGCCCGGAGCCATCACCGACCTCGCCTTCGCCCATGTCGGCCTGGGCGCCTACGAGGAGGCCGACCGCTGCCTGGCGGAGGCCCGCGGACTGTACGGGGACGCCGGCAACGAGGTGAACCTCGCCCTGACCCTGGCGCTGTCCGCCGATGTGGAGAACCTGCTGGGCCGGCCGCCCCGGGACCCGGACCAGGCGGAGCGGGCCCTCGACATGATGCGTACGAACTCCTCCCCCCTGCGCCGGGCCAAGGTGGAGAACGTGGTGGGCCGGCTGCGCCGGCGTCAGGGCGACATGGCGGCGGCGCTCGCGCTGCACACCCATGCCCATGAACTCGCCTCGTCCCTCAGCTACCGCATCGAGGAGGCCTACGCCCTCGCGGGCATGGCCGACGCCCTCGGTGACACGCCGGACGCGGTCCGGCACCGGGCCGAGGCCGAGAAGCTCTTCGCCGAGATGGGTGTGCTGAAGGGGCATCGTCGCGGCTGACGGCCGGCCGCCGCAGCGGCATCCCGTCACGGCACGTCGTCCCACCGCCCCGGAACAGCACCGCGCCCCGCACCGTGACTCCGGTGCGGGGCGTGCTCGTCGAGGCGCGGGATCACATGGCGGGGGACGTCGGGCCCTTGTCGTCGTTGGTCGTGTCGGTGATGCCCGTCGGGCCCTTGTCGTCGTTCGGGGTGGCGACGATGACGGTGGGGCCCTTGTCGTCGGCGAGTACGCGGGTGCCGATCACCGTCGGGCCCTTGTCGTCATTGGGGGTGACGATGACCGTGGGGCCCTTGTCGTCGGCGAGTACGTGGGTGCCGATCACCGTCGGGCCCTTGTCGTCGGCCACAACCTGCTGAGTGCTCCGGGGGCTGTGCGACTGACCCGCCTCGACCGTGACGCCGAAACCGAAGGCCAGCGTCGCCGCGATGATTCCGAAGAGCCCAGCAAGCTTGTGTCCCATGGTCCCGCCCCTAAGTAGTGTTTGTGGGTTTTGCGGTGTTCCGCTTCCCGACACCACTGATGTTGCTGACCGGCGTTCCCGGTCCGTTCCTGCCCCGGTACCGCCGCTGGGAACTGCCGCGGGAACGGACCGGAATCGCCTGCCCAAAGGGCTTCTGGAACCCGGCTAGTCCACGTGGAGCTGGCAGGCGGTGACGCGGGGGCCGACGGGCGTGAGCACCACGCGGGTACGGGCGGTTCCCGACTCGTGGCCGGCCAGGTCGAGGAGCGATCTCACGAGGGAGCGGAGTACGGCACGCTCCGTCTCGTCCAGGACGGCCGCCCCGGCGTCGTCCCCGGGCGGCCACTCCACGATCCCGGCCACCGTGTGCATGCCGTCCTGGGTTCTGGTCTCGACGCTGAGCTGGGGGCCCTCCAAGGACTCCGGTGCGGCGTACGGGCGGGAGTGAACGCCGGACGCGACATGCTCGGCCCACCGCTCCACGGTGGACAGGTCCTCGAAGGCCTGGCGCAGCTCCGTCCCGTCGGGAGAACGATCCCTGGGGTCCTTCACTTGAGTACTCCTTACTGCAGACAACTACGCAACGACCCTTGCCGTCCCGGCTCCCGGTTCCCTCCCGATCCGTTCCCGCTTCGTTCCCGTTCCCTCATTCGCTAAGGGAACGCAGCGGTAATCGGTGGCCGCATGATGACCCCGTTCGATTCAGACAGGGATCCGTGGTGATCCGCAGGTGATGCGACATCCGGGAGATTGAGGCGTGGTAACCAAACCATTCGACGGCGGCGGCACGATGTGCCGGAAGCCGGTACACAACGGACCCGAATCCTGATGGGCGCCCGGACATCAAACGATATTCCCGGCCGTTTCTCGGGAATGGGCCCCTTTCTCCTTGTCTGGTCGGGTCAGGCGGTATCCCTGGCAGGCAGCGCGGCGGTCCGGTTCGCCTTCATCGTCGAGGTGTGGTCGTCCGGTCAGCGAGCAACTGCCGTCACCATCCTCTCGCTGTGCGCCATGCTGCCGCAGGCCGTATTCAGCCCCATTGCGGGCGCAATCGTCGACCGGATATCCAAGCGCGCCGCGCTTCAGATAGCCGATGCCGGCGGGCTCCTCGTCGTGGGTTCGCTGGCCCTGTCCCACTACCTCGGCGCGTTCCAGGCCTGGCAGGTCTATCCGGCCGCCGTGCTGCTCGGTGTCTGTGCCGCCTTCCAGTTCCCGGCCCTGTCGTCGGCCGTTCCCCTGCTGGTCCGCAAGGACCAACTCGACCGTACCAACGGCCTGTTGGCGGGCGCGAAGAGCGCCGCCGGAATCGGCGGCCCGGCGCTGGGCGGTCTCCTGCTCGCGCTCTTCGGGATCGGCCCGACCCTCCTGGTCGACGTGGCGAGTTACGCGTTCGCCCTCGTCGGCGTTCGGATCGTGCGCTTCACCGGCGACCGGGTGACGCGGAAGCCCGGCGCACCTCGGCGGCGGATCATGGCCGACTCCGTCGAGGGGCTGCGCTATCTGTTCCGGGTGCCCAGCCTGCGCGACCTGATCATCAACTTCTGCGTCGTCAACCTGGTCATGGTCTTCGGCTTCGCCCTCATCTCGCCGATGGTGCTGCTCCGGGCCGGGAACGGCGCACTCGCCGCCGTCAACACCTCGGTCGGGGTCGGCGGGGTGGCCGGCGCCCTGCTGATGGCGGCCTGGGGCGGTCCCGCGAACCGGGGCCGGGGCATGATGCTCGGCGTGGTCGGCATGTGTCTCTCCGGCCTGGTGGTGATGGGTCTGATGGGCGGTGTGACCGGCTGGTGCCTGGCCATCCTGGTCGGCGCGCTGCTCATGACCCTGGTCAACGCCTCGATGCAGACGATCGTGCAGACCAAGGTCCCCCATGAATGGCAGGGCCGGGTCTTCGGCGCGGTGATGTTCCTGTCGCAGATCTCCGTGCCCGTGGCCATGGCGGTCTCCGGACCGCTCGCCGACCACGTCTTCGAACCGCAGGCCGCTCAGGGCTCCGGCCTCTTCACCGTGCTCGGGCCCCTCGTCGGCGACTCTCCGGGCAGCGGTATGGCGGCCATGTTGTTCCTGGCCGGCATCGGCGGGACCGCGGTGGCCGTCTGGGGGCTCGCCAGTCGTTCGATCAGGGACATCGACACGCTGCTGCCCGATCTCGACGCGCCGCGGGAGCCGGTCGGACAGAGCGACCACCAGGGAGGTGACCGCGATGAGGTGCACGCATGAGCTGTTCGAGGAGCAGGTGGCACTGGCGCCGGGCGCGACCGCGCTGATCGACGGCGACGAACGGATCGACTACGCCGAACTCGACGTACGGGCGGACCGGCTGGCCGCTCTGCTGGTCGCGCGGGGCATCCGGGCCGGTGACACGGTCGGGGTGTACCTGGAGCGATCCGCCGCGCTCGTCGTGTCGGTGCTCGGCATCCTCAAGGCGGGGGCCGGCTATGTGCTGCTCGACCCCGGCTTCCCCGCCGGACGGCTGCGCGCGATGGCCGAGGACGCGGGAACGGCCGTGGTCGTGTCGGCCCGGGGCACGGCGCCCGAGGGGCTCGGCACGGCGCAGGTGCACATCGAGGACGCCCCGGGGGCGCGGCCGCTGCCGCGCGGCACCGTCCCGGTCCGGCCGGACGACATCGCGTGCGTGATGTTCACCTCCGGATCGACCGGGCGGCCGAAGGGCATCGCCGCGTCGCACCACGCGCTCACCTCCACCCTCACCGGACAGGACTTCGCGTCCTTCGGCCCCGGCTCGGTCTGGCTCCAGTGCGCGCCGCTGTCCTGGGACGCGTTCGCCCTGGAACTGTGGGGGCCGCTCATGAACGGCGGGACCTGCGTCCTGCACCCGGGGCGGCGGCCCGAACCCTTCCTGATGGCACGGCTCGTCGCCGAGCACGGCGTCACCTCCATGTACCTGTCCGCCTCGCTCTTCAACGTCGTCGTCGACGAGTACCCGCAGGTACTGGACGGGCTGCGGGAACTCGTGGTGGGCGGCGAGGCGCTGTCCGCGCCGCATGCGGCCCGTGCCCTGGAACACCGCCCGGACCTGCGGCTGAGCAACGGGTACGGCCCCGTCGAGTGCATGGTCTTCCTGACCGTCCACCCGGTGGCCCTCGCCGGACTCGGCGACGGCCCGGTGCCGATCGGCAGGCCGCTGGCGGGCAAGCGGCTTTTCGTGCTCGACGAGGAGCTGCGTCCGGTCCCGGACGGCGGGACCGGTGAGATCTACGCCGCCGGGGCGGGCCTCGCCCGTGAGTACCGGGGGCGGCCAGCGCTGACCGCCGAACGCTTCGTCGCCGCCCCGTCCGGCGAGCGCGTCTACCGCACCGGTGATCTGGGGCGGCGACGCGCGGACGGAGTCCTCGAATACCTGGGGCGGGCCGACAGCCAGGTGAAGATCCGGGGCTTCAGGGTGGAGCCGGGTGAGGTCGAGAGCGTACTGGCCAGGCATCCCGGCATCGACCGGGCGGCGGTCCTCGCCCATGAACACCCGGCGGGCGACCGCCAGCTGACCGCGTACGTCGTGCCGCGCGGTGGCCGACAGGGCTTCCGGGAAGCGGAGTTGCGCGCGTACGCCGCCGGCGTGCTGGCCGACTACCTGGTGCCGGCGGTCTTCGTACCGCTGGACGCGCTGCCGCTGACCCCCAGCGGGAAGCTGGACCGGGCCGCCCTGCCGGAGCCCGGAGCCGCGGCGGCCCCGGCCGGCCGGGCGGCGGCGAGCGGGACCGTGGCCGCGCTGTGCGGCCTCTTCGCCCGGGTGCTCCGCGCGGAGGCGGTCGGCCCGGACGACGACTTCTTCTCGCTCGGCGGCCACTCCCTGCTCGCCGCACGGCTGCTGGGCCGGATCCGTACCGTGCTCGGCGCCGAGATCGACATCCGCGGGCTGTTCGAGGCGCCCACCCCGGCGCTGCTCGCCCCGTTCGTCGACACCGCTCCCCCGGCGCCGCCCGTCGCCGCTTCCGCGCCCGGCACCGCCTCCGGTGTGCTTCCGGTCTCGCACGCGCAGCACCGGCTGTGGTTCCTGGACCGGACGGGGGCGGGCGCCGCGTACAACCTGCCGATGCTGGTACGCCTGCGGGGCGCGGTCGACGCGGCCGCGCTGGGTGACGCCCTGGCCGAGGTCGCCGACCGGCACGAAGTGCTCCGGACCGTCTTCGAGGAGGCGGACGGCGCCCCCGTGCGGCGGGTGCTGAGCGGGGCGGCCGCCCGGCCGCCCCTGCGTCACCTGCGCGTCGCCGGGGACTCGGTGGACCGGGAGATCGCGCGGGAGGCCCGCCACCGCTTCGACCTGCGGACCGAACTCCCTCTGCGCGCCACCCTGTTCACCACCCGGGAGCGGCCGGAGGAGCACGCACTCCTGGTGCTGGTCCATCACATCGCCGGTGACGGGTGGTCCCTGCGGCCGCTCTTCCGCGACCTGTCCCGCGCCTACGCGGCACGGGCCGGGGGCGCGGACACCGGACTCCCGCCGCTCGCCGTCCCGTACGCCGAGCACGCCCGTCAGCAGCTCGACCGGCTCGGCTCGCCGTCCGATCCGCACGCGCTCGCCGCCCGTCAGCTCACGTACTGGCGCAAGGAGCTGGACGGGCTGCCGGCCGGTGGTCCGCTGCTGCCCCGTCGCACCGGGCGGCCCGCCGTACCCGGACCGGCCGCCGGGACCGTGGTGTGCCGGCTGGACGCGGCAGCCCACGCCCGGGTCGTCGGGTCGGCTCGCGCCCGGGGCGCCACCCTCTTCATGGCGCTGCACGCCGCGCTGGCCACGGTGCTGGTGCGGGCCGGTGCGGACGAGGACCTGGCGGTCGGCGCACCGGTGGCGGGCCGGGCCGGGGACGGCAGCGTCGAGGACGTCGTCGGGTTCTTCGTCAACATGCTGGTGCTGCGCACCGATCTGTCCGGCGACCCCACGGCGGCGGAGCTGCTCGCCCGGGTGCGGGAGACGGACCTGGCCGCGTTCGGCCACCAGGACGTGCCGTTCGAGGACGTGGTCGGGGCCCTCAACCCACCGCGCTCCCTGGGCCGTCAGCCGTTCACCGACGTGGTGCTGGCGCTCCAGAACAACGCACGGGCCGAGGTCACCCTGCCCGGTGCCGAACACGGCGTCGAGGTCGTGCGCACCGGCGCGGCCCGGTTCGAACTCCTGGTGGACGTCACGGACTCCACCACGGCGGACGGTGCACCGGACGGGCTGGCCATGACCTTCGAGTACCGCGCCGACGCACTGGAGGCGGACTTCGTCCAGTGGCTCGCACGCGCCCTCCCCGAGGCCCTGGAGGCGGCCGCGGCCGCTCCCGACGCGCCACTGTCGCGGCTGGGGCTCGGCGCGCCGCCCCGGCGGGCCGGCCGGGGCGACCTGATCACCGCGCCGACCCGGCGACGGGACACCGCCGAACGCCCGATGACCGCGCTGGAGCGGGAGACCGCCGCCGTGTGGTGCGAGGTCCTCGGCGTGCCGAGCGCCGGCCCGCACGACGACTTCTTCGCCCTCGGCGGCAACTCCCTGCGCGCGGTACGTGTCGTCGCCCGGCTCGGCGCCGGCCGGCCGGTGACCGTGGCCCAGCTGTTCGCCGCACCCACGGTCGCCGCCTTCGCGGCCGAGCTGGAACGGGCGTCCGCCCTGCCCGGACCGGTCGCCCCCGCCCCGATCCCGCGCCGCCCCCGGGTGCCCCGGCGCCCCGAGACACAGAACCAGACCCAGACCCAGCCCAGCAGGAAGCAGGAGGAGCGGCAGTGGACCTCAGTGTGATGTTCTTCGGTGCGGACAGCACCACCGCCGGCGAGGCCCGGCACACCGAGACGTACGAGGACATCCTCGCCGTGGCCCGTACGGCCGACCGGCTCGGGTTCCACGCCGTCTGGACCCCCGAGCGCCACTTCCAGCAGGTGGGGCAGGTCTTCCCCAGCCCTCCGGTGCTCAGCGCGGCACTCGCCGTCGCCACCGAACGGATCGGGATCCGTGCGGGCAGCGTCGTCCTGCCGCTCCACCACCCGCTGCGGGTGGCGGAGGACTGGGCCGTCGTGGACAACCTCTCGCACGGGCGGGTCGGCCTCTCCGTCGCCACCGGCTGGCACTCCAAGGACTTCACGCTGGCCCCCGAGCAGTACGCGGACCGGCGGCGGACCGCCCTGGAGACCATCCCGCGGCTGCGTGCGCTGTGGGCGGGCGAGGCCGCCGAGTACCCCGACGGCACCGGCACCCCGGTCTCCGTGACACCCCAGCCCCGGCCCGTGCAGGACACCCTGCCGCTGTGGGTCACCACGTCCGGCAACCCGGAGACCTGGGAGGCGGCCGGCGGGCTGCGCGCCGGAGTGCTCGGCGCGACGGTCGGGCAGAGCCGGGAGGAGCTGGCCGAGAAGATCGCCCGCTACCGCGCCGCCTGCGCCGCGGCCCCCGACCAGCGGGGCACCGACGCACACGGCCGGGTCACGCTCATGGCCCACACCTACGTCGGCGCCGACGACGCGGAGGTCCGCCGGATGGCGGGCGCCCCGCTCAAGACCTATCTGGCCTCGTACGTCCGCCAGACGGCGGCCAACCGGTCCGCGGACCCCACGACCGCACAGCTCACCGAGGAACAGACCGCGATGATGGCCGACTTCGCCTTCGAACGCTATCTGAGCTGGGGCAGTCTGCTCGGCTCTCCCGGCCACTGCGCCAAGATGCTCGCCGATCTGGCCGAGCTGGGCGTCGACGAGGTCGCCTGTTTCATCGACTTCGGTATCGGACGGGACGACGTACTGGCCGGGCTGCACCGGCTGGCCGAACTGAAAGAGAACCTGTGATGAGCGCCCCCACCGTCTCGCGCCCCGTTCCGGGCGCGGCGTCCCCGTCCATGGCCGACCGGTTCGGCGCGCTCGGCCGCGAGCAGCGGGTCCGGCTGATGCGCCGTCTCCTGGAGGCGGGGCGGGCCCGCGAGATACCCGCCGTCATACCGCCGCGCGACCCGGCCCGCCGGGTGCCGCTCAGCCCCGCGCAGCACGACCTGTGGGTGTACGACTCGCTGTATCCCGGCACCCCGGCGCTCAATCTGTGCGCCGCCTACCACTTCGAACGGCCCGTCGACCCGGCGCATCTGGAGGCGGCGCTGACGCTGATCCAGCGTCACCACGACATCCTGCGGACCCGGATCGTGACGGATCCGTCGGGCGAGCTGCATGTCGAGTTCCCCGACGACGGGGCCTTCGGCCTGGAGCACGAGGACCTGCGGGGCACCGGCGGGACGATCGGCGAGGCCTTCGAGGCCTTCCGCAACCGCCCCTTCGACCTGGGCCGGGACAAGCTGATCCGGGCCCGGTTCGTCCGGGTCGACGAACGGTGTTCCACCCTGATGCTGAGCCTGCACCACACCATCAGCGACTGGTGGTCGTTCGATGTGCTGCAGAACGAGTTCGCCCAGGCGTACGGCGCCCTGCGCGACGGCCTGGAACCGCCCCTCACCCGGCCCGAGGTCCAGTACGCCGACTTCTCGTCCTGGCAGAGCGAACTGGTGGAGGCCGGGGTCTTCGGGAGCCGGCTGGACTTCTGGCGCCGCTATCTCGCCGACCCGCCCGGTCCGCTGACCGTGCCGGGCGCCGGCACCGGCACCACCACCGGGGGCGACGGCATCGCGAACGTCCCCTTCCACATCGACGCGGCGACCACCGCCGCCGTCCGGGCCCTGGCCCGGGAGCGCGGCGCCTCCGTCTACGTCGTCCTCATGGCCGCCTTCGCCGTCCTGGCGCACCGGGTCAGCGGCGCCGACGACCTGGTGATCGGTACCCCGATCGCCAACCGTGCGGCCAAGGGCCTCGACCAGGTCATCGGGTACGTCATGAACGCCGTGCCGACCCGCTGGCAGGTGCGCCCGGACCGGTCGTTCGCGGATGTGCTCGCCGGGTTCGCCGTCGACTTCCCGGATCTGATGGCCAACGCGGACGTGCCCGTCGGCCGGATCGTGTCGGCGGCCGCGCCCGAGCGCAGCGCGGGCCGGGCCCCGCTCTACCAGTGGGTGTTCATGCACCTGACGCAGCAGCCCAGCGTCACGGTGATGAAGGAGTTCGCTGAGCCCGAGCGCATCCACACCGGCGGCGAGCACGACCTCGTCGGTGTGGTGAAGGACAGCGGCGACGGCATGGAGGGCAGCTTCGGTCTGCGTACCGACGTCTTCAGCCCGGCGACGGTGGCCCGCTGGACGCAGTGCTACGTCGAGCTGCTGCGGCAGATCACCGCCGATCCCACAGCGCTCGTCGGGGACATAGACCTGGTGCCCGCGGCCATGCGCGGTGAACTGCTGGCTCATTCCGCCGGGGCCGCCGCCCCCGCTCCCGTCTCACTGCCCGCTCTGGTGACCCGGCAGGCGGCCCGCACGCCGGACGCCCCGGCCGTCGAGTCCGCGGGGCGCACCCTGAGCTATGCCCAGCTGGACGAGCGGGTCGCCCGGCTGGCCGGCCGGCTGGTGCGCCTCGGTGCCGGCCCAGGGCGGATCGTGGCGCTCGCCCTCGCCCGCGGCAGCGACTGGCCGGTGGCGGCGCTGGCCGTCCAGCGCGCCGGCGCCGCGTATCTGCCGCTCGACCCCGCCCACCCGGCCGGGCGCATCCGCCGGGTCATCGCCGAGGCCGCGCCCGTGCTCCTGATCACCGAACCGGGCGCCGCGCCCCTGGGGACGGACCTGCCGACGCTGGTCCTCGACGAGGACGCCTGGGCCGGAGCGCCGCTGCCGCCCGGTGGCCCGGAGCCCCACGACGTCGCCCACGTCATCCACACGTCCGGCACCACCGGCACTCCCAAGGGCGTGCTGGTCACCCATGCCGGGGTGGCCGGGCTCACCAGGAGCCTGGTGGACGGCGTCGCGCTGGACGCCGGCAGCCGGGTGCTCCAGCTCGGGCCGCCCTCCTTCGACATCTCCGTCGGCGAACTGTGCCTGGCCTTCGGCTCGGGCGGGACCCTGGTGCTGCCGCCCCCCGGGCCGCTCGTGGGCGCGGACCTCGGGAGGGTGCTGGAGGAGCGGCGGATCTCCTGCGCGTTCGTCCCGCCGTCCGTGCTCGCGACGGTGCCGGCCGGTCCGCACCCGCGGCTGCGCGCGCTCGTCGTCGGCGCGGAGGCCTGCCCGCCGGACCTGGTGGCCCGCTGGGCCGTCGGGGGACGGCGGTTCCACAACGTCTACGGGCCCACCGAATCCACCGTCGTCTCGACCGGCTCCGGGCCGCTGTCCGCCGACGGAACGGTGCCGCCCATCGGTACACCGGTGGCGGGCACCACGGCCTACGTCCTGGACGAGCGGCTGCGGCCGGTTCCGGCCGGGACGGGCGGCGAGCTCTATCTGGCGGGCGACGCGCTCGCCCGCGGCTACCTGGGGCGGGCCGCGCTCACCGCCGAACGGTTCGTCGCCGACCCCTGCGGTCCGCCCGGCAGCCGCATGTACCGCACCGGCGACCTCGTCCACCGGGACGACAGCGGCATCACGTACTACCTCGGGCGCGGCGACGAGCAGGTGAAGCTGCGCGGGCTGCGGATCGAGCCGGGCGAGATCGCCGCCGCCCTGGTGGAACACCCCGCCGTGGAGCGGGCGGTGGCCGTCGTACGGCACGACCGGGGCACCGCGCAGCTCGTCGCGTACGTGGTGCCCGCGCCGGGCGCGGAGAGCGACGAGGACGCGCTGCTCCTGCACGCCGCCGAGCGCCTGCCCGCGGCGATGGTCCCGGCGGCCGTGGTCACTCTGGACGCGCTGCCGCTCTCGTCCCACGGAAAGCTCGACCGGGACGCCCTGCCGGCGCCGGCGAGACGGACCGGGGACACCGTCCGGCTCCCGGGGTCGGCGCGCGAGGAGGTCCTGTGCGGGCTCTTCGCCGAGCTGCTGGATCTCGAACAGGCCGGTGCCGACGACGACTTCTTCCGTCTCGGCGGTGACAGCATCATGGCGATCCAGTTCGCCGCGCGGGCGCGGGCCGCCGGCCTGGTGCTCTCGCCGCACGACGTGTTCACCGTGCGCACCCCCGCCCGGCTGGCCGTGCTGGCGCGGACGCCCGACGCCGACGCCCCGGCGGAGGCGGACACCGGAACCGGGCGGCTGCCCCTCACCCCGGTGATGCACTGGTGGCGCGAACAGGCCGTGGACACCTCGGCGTTCACCCAGTCCATGCTGTTCCCGCTGGCGCCCGGCACCGGGCTCGACGCGATCGAGGAGGCCGTCGCCGCCCTGACCGAGCGGCACGCCGCGCTGCGGATGCGGCTGGTGTGCGACGGCGCTGCCGGCTGGGAGCTGGAGGTGCCCGCCGAGAGCGCTCCGGCCGGGGCGCGAGCCGTCCGGCTGGCCGTCGCGGCGGACACCGATCTGCACTCCCGGGCGACGGAGCTGGCACGCACCGCCACCCTGCGGCCCGAGGACGGCGAGATGGTCCGGGCGGTGTGGCTGGACCCCGGGTCCGGCCGGCCCGGCGCCGTGGTCCTGACCGTGCACCACCTGGCCGTCGACGGGTTCTCCTGGCGGGTGCTCGGCCAGGAACTCGCCGCGGCGCTCGACCGGCGCCCCGGGGACGGGGCGGCCCCCGCGAGGACCGCGTCGTTCACCCGGTGGTCCCGGCTGCTGTCCCGGGAGGCCGCCCTGCGCACCGGTGAACTCCCGTGGTGGGAGAGGCAGCTGGCGGACAGCGCGGCACGGCTCACCGGCGACCGGGAGCCGGGCGGACGCCGCGAGACGTTCACCTTCGAGCTGGGCCCCGAGCTCTCCCGGAGTGTGCTCCTCACCCTGCCGGCCGACTTCAACTGCCGTCCCGACGCGGTGATGCTGACCGCGCTGACCGCGGCGGCCGTCCAGCGGCGGGGAACCGGATCCGCCCTGCTGGTCCATCTGGAGGGCCATGGGCGGGAGGCAATATCCACCCAGGTCGACGTGTCGGGCACCGTCGGCTGGTTCACCACGCAGTACCCGGTCCGGCTGGACATCGGTGCCGCCTCGATGGAGCCCGGCGGCCGGCCGGGAGAGGCCCTGAAATGCGTCAAGGAGCAGTTGCGGGCGGTGCCTTCCGGCGGGCTCGGCTGGGGACTGCTCCGCCATCTCCACCCGGAGACCGGCCCGGCACTCGCCGCACTGCCCGCACCCGATGTCCGCTTCAACTATCTGGGCCGGTTCACCGCGACCGACGCGGCGGGCGGCCGGCTGCTCGACCTCGGGCCGGACGCCGTGCCGCTCGCGCACACCCTGGAGGTGGACGTGCTGGCCCGCGAGGAGAACGGCGAGCTCCTGGTGGAGGCGAGCTTCTCGTACCCGTCCGGAGTGTTCACGCACGACGAGGCACGCGCACTGGCCGGGGCCTGGTCCGAGGCGCTCGGCGTCCTCGCGGACCACTGCGGGCCGGACCGCGGAGCCGTCCACACCCCGTCCGACTTCCCGCTCGTCGACCTCACCGGGGACCAGCTCGAACTGCTCGCGCAGGACATGGACTTCGGTGACCTCGACGGCCTCGACACCGCGCACGACGAAGAAGAAGGGGAACGACGATGAACGCGCGCATCGCGGACGTACTGCCGCTCTCCCCGCTCCAGGAGGGCCTGCTCTTCCACGCCGCCCGGGAGACCGCGGGACCCGACCCCTATCTGGTGCAGGCCCGGTTCCGGGTCGGCCCGGGAACCGCCGAGGAGACGGTACGGGCCTCGTTCACCGCACTCCTGGACCGCCATCCCAACCTGCGCTCCTGCTTCCGGCACGAGCGCCTGGACCGGCCGGTCCAGGTCGTACCCAAAGCGGTCACGGTGCCGTGGGCCGGCGTGGACCTGACGGGCCTCGCCCCGGACGAGGTGCGCGTACGGACCGAGGAGGCGCTGCGCGCGGACGCGGCACTCCGCTTCGACCTGGCCCGCCCGCCGTTGGTGCGTGCCACGTTCCTGCGCAGCGACACCGGCGCCGAACTGGTCGTGTCCTTCCACCACATCCTCCTGGACGGCTGGTCGATGCCCGTCGTCGAACGGGACCTCGCGGCCCTCGTGGCTGGGCGGCCGCTGCCGCCCGCCGCGCCCTACCGGGACTATCTGGTGTGGCTGGGCGGCCAGGACCGGAACAAGGCCGAGGCCGCGTGGTGCGAGGCGCTGGAGGGCCTGGAACGGCCCGCGCTGCTGGCCCCCACCGGGCCGGACACGGCACCCGACCGCTCCCGGGTGTGGCTGACCACGGACCTCACCGCAATGCTGGTGCGGCGGGCCGCCGCCGCGGGCGTCACCCTCAACACCCTGGTGCAGGTCTCCTGGGCCCTGGTGCTGGCGAGACTGACCGGCTCCCGCGACCTGGTCTTCGGCGCGGTCGTCTCGGGGCGCCCGCACGACCTGCCCGGCGTCGAGTCGATGGTGGGCCTGTTCATCAACACCCTGCCGGTACGGGTCCGGCTGCGGGACGGCGAGCGGGTGGACGAGCTGCTGCGCAGGATCCAGGACGAGCAGTCCCGGCTGCTGGCCCACCACCACGCCCGCGCCGCCGAGGTGCAGCGCGCCGTGGGGGTCGGTGACCTCTTCGATTCGATCATCGCCTTCGAGAACTTCCCGCGGACCGACGGGAGCGAGGCCGCCCCCGGCGCGGTACACCTGGCGAAGGTGACGGACGCGACGCACTACCCGGTCACGATCGCGGCGGTCGCCGAGGACCGGCTGCTGCTGTCGGTGAGCTGCCGCCGGGGCATCTCGGCGGCAGCGGTCACCGGGCGCCTGGCCCATGTGCTGGAGCAGCTGGCCCGTTCGCCTCGGACACCCGTGGACGACATCGACGCGCTGCCCCTCGCGGAGCGGCACGAGCTGCTGGCCCTGGCCGACGGCCCGTCCAGGGCGCCCGCCGCGCCCGCCACCGTGACCGGGCGGTTCGCCGCCCAGGCGGCCCGTACCCCGGACGCACCGGCCGTCGACGCGGACGGCGAGATCCTCAGCTACGCCCGGCTCGACGCCGCGTCCGACCGGCTGGCGGGCCGGCTCGTCCGGGCCGGTGTGGCGCCGGGGCGGACCGTGGGCCTCCTGCTGCCCCGCTCCGCGTCCATGGTCGTCGCCCAGCTCGCCGTCCTCAAGGCCGGCGCCTGCTGGCTCCCCCTCGACCCGGCGCATCCGCCGGAGCGGCTGGCCCGGCTGCTGGCCGCGGCGGCTCCCGCCCTCGTTCTCACCGCGCGGGCCGACTCCACCGGGACCCGGCTGCCCGCCGGTACCGCGGTACTGGACGTCACCGAGGAGTCCGGCCCGGAGCCCTTCGACGGGGTCGCCGCCCATCCCGGGGCCGCCGCCTGCGTGATCTACACCTCGGGCTCCACCGGAGAGCCCAAGGGAGTGGTCGTCCCGCAGCGGGCGATCACCGAACTCGCCGCCGACGGCCGCTTCGCGGGCGGCGCCCACCACCGGGTGCTGCTGCACAACCCGTACACGTTCGACGCCTCGACGTACGAGGTGTGGGTCCCGCTCCTGAACGGCGGGACCGTGGTCGTCGCCCCCGCCGAGGCGATCACGCCCGACCTGCTCAAGCGGGTGGTCCCCGACCGGGGGGTCACCGCGCTCATGCTCACCCCCGAACTGCTGCGCACCGTCGCGGAGATCGCGCCCGACGCGCTCCGCGGACTCCGCGAGGTGTGGTCCGGCGGCGACGTCCTCGCACCCGGCACCGTGCGCCGCCTCCATGAGCACTGCCCGGGAACCGTGGTCGTCAACGGGTACGGGCCCACCGAGACGACGGTGTTCGCCACCGCGCACACCGCCACCGAGGAGTCGGCGGGTCACCCGGGCGGCGTCCCCATCGGGCGCCCCCTGGACAACACCCGCGCCCATGTCCTGGACGACCGGCTGCGCCCCGTGCCGGCGGGCGCCACCGGTGAGCTGTACATCGGCGGCGCCGGGCTGGCCCAGGGCTACCTCGGGCGGCCGGTGTCCACCTCGGAGCGGTTCGTCGCCGATCCCTACGGGCCGCCGGGCAGCCGTATGTACCGCACCGGGGACCTGGTCCGCCGACTGCCCGACGGGGCCCTGGAGTTCGCGGGCCGGGCCGACGACCAGGTGAAGGTGCGCGGCTTCCGCGTGGAGCCCGCCGAGGTCGAGACCGTGCTGACCGGCTGCCCCGGCGTCGCGCGGGCCGTGGCCGGCGCCCGGCCGGACGCGGCGGGCGGCAAGCTGCTGGCCGCCTGGCTGGTGCCGGTGAAGGGCGCGCACGACGGTTCCGGTGCGCGCCCGGACGAGGCGGAGCGGTGGCAGCGCACCCTCGACCGGGCGCGGGCGCACGCCGCGGAGCAGCTGCCCGCGCACCTGGTGCCGTCCCTGTGGGCCCGTATCGAGGAGGTGCCGCTCACCCGCCACGGGAAGGTCGACCGGGCCGCGCTCCCCGACCCCGGGCCCACCGGGGAACCTGCGGCCCACCGCACTGCGCGCACCCCGCGCGAGCGCGAACTGTGCGCCCTGTTCGGCACGGTGCTGGGCGTCCCGGCGGTCGGGCCCGACACCGACTTCTTCCTGGCGGGCGGGCATTCGCTGACCGCGCTGCGCCTGAAGTCGAAGATCGAGACGGTGCTCGGCGTCCGGATCCCGCTCTCGGCCCTGTTCGACGCGCCCACCCCGGCCGCTCTCGCCGCCCGGCTCGACGCGCCGGTGTCCGGGAAGGGCCCGGCTCCGCGGATCGCGCTGCGCCCCGGCCGTAACCAACCCGCCTCCGCGTCCACGACAGCGACAGCCCGTCCGCAGCACAACAGCCTGGCGCCCGTGCTCACTCTGCGGGCCGGCGAGGGCCTCACTCCCCTCATCTGCGTCCACCCGGGGCTCGGCCTCGGCTGGTCGTACGTGAACCTGCTGCCGCACCTCGATCCGGCCCGCCCCGTACACACCCTCCAGAGTCCGGCGCTGCTCACCGGCGTGGACCGGCTCCCGCCGTCCATGGGCGAGATGGCGGAGCTGTATCTGCCGCGCATCCGTGAACTCCAGCCGCGGGGCCCCTATCTGCTCCTCGGCCGGTCCTTCGGCGGGGCCCTCGCCCACGAGCTGGCGGTGCGGCTGCGCCGGGCCGGCGATGAGGTGCGGATGCTCGCCGTGGTGGACGCCATGCCGATGCCGGACGAGATCCTCGGCACTCCGCTGGACCCCGCCGCCGTCGAGGACGAGATGCTGCGCATCCTGCTCCACTCCCACGCGCCCGGCGCATCGGTACCGGACGGGCCGCTGGACCGCGCCACGGTGTTCTCCACCAGCCACGAGGGCGCCTTCGACGGCCTCTCCGAGGCCCGTCTGCACGCCCTGGTCGACATCGGCGCGCACCACAGCGCGCTCGTGCGGACGTGGCGGCCGTCCGACTACGGCGGCGGGATCACGCTCTTCTCCGCGACCCACGACAGCTGGCCGACCACGGCCGAGAAGACCGGTGCCTGGCGTCGCGTGGCCGCCTCGCTCGACGTCCACGAACTGGACTGCGGCCACAGCGACGTACTGAATCCGGGCCCGGCGGCCGAGATCGCCGCGGTCCTCGAATCCGCCCTCCGAAGGGACTGAATCCCATGACCGTCGACACCGTCGATCTCATCGACCTCTACGCCGGGGAGGGCGGCGGGAACGAGGAGTACGAGTTCCCCGCCTCCGACGCCCAGAGCCGCCTGCTGGTCCTCGACCAGCTGAATCCGGGCACCGCCCAGTACAACGTGCCGGTCGCCTTCGCCGTGCACGGCCCCTTCGACACCATCGCGTTCGGCCGGGCGCTGGACACGCTCGTCGCCCGCCACGAGGCGCTGCGGACGGTCTTCAGGACCGCCGACGACGGCACCCCGGCGCAGCGCGTCTCGGCCGTCGGGCGGGTGCGGCCCGCGATCCACCGGGACGTGCCCGCGGACCGCGCGGACGCCCTGATCCGCGCCGAGGCCGCCCGCCCCTTCGACACCGCCCGGGGGCCGCTGCTGCGCTGCGCCGTGTACGCGGTGGACGACGGCAGCCACCGGGTGCTCCTCGTCGCCCATCACCTGGTCTGTGACGGCTGGTCGCTCGGCCTGATGCTGGAGGAGCTGTCCGAGGGATACCGGCACGAGACCCGGGGCTCGGCGTACCGGCCGGCCGAACTCCCGCTCCAGTTCCCCGACTACGCGGCCTGGCAGCGGGAGCGCACCGCCGACGGCGCGTTCGAGGCGTCCGTCGCGCACTGGGTGGAGCGGCTGCGCGGCGCGCCCGCCGCCGTGGAACTGCCGCTGGACCGCCCGCGCCCGCCGGTCCGCACGGCCTCGGGAGGCACTGAGCGCTTCCTGCTCGGCGCCGATGTCAGGGCACGGCTCGCCGAAGTGGCCGCGGTCCAGGGCGCCACCCCGTTCATGACGATGTTCGCGGCGTACACCGCGTTCCTCTCCCGTCTCTCGGGCGGCGAGGACCTGGTCGTCGGCTACCCGGCTTCGGGGCGCGAGCGGCCCGAACTCCAGGAGATGGTCGGGATGCTGACCAACACCCTGGCGCTGCGCGTGGACGTGTCCGGCGATCCGTCGCTCGACGAGCTCACCCGCCGCGTCCGGGCCTCCCTGCTGGCGGCCCAGCCGTATCAGGACGCACCGTTCGAGGCGGTGGTCGATACCCTCGCCCCGGTCCGTGAGACCAGCCACGACCCGGTGGTGCAGGTGGCGCTCAGCTACGAGGACGAGGCCGCGCCCGGTCTGCGGCTGACCGGTGCCGCGACCGAGCGGCTCGCCCTGACACTGGACACCGCCAAGTTCGACTTCCACCTGTTCGTGGAGCGGTGGGACGAGCTGCTGGCCGCCCAGTTCATCTACCGCAGCGACCTGTTCGACGCCGCGACGGTCCGCCGCTGGACGGAGAACTTCCGCACCCTGCTGGCCGGGCTCCTCGCGGACCCGTCCGCCCCGCTGTCCGCCGTGGAGTGGGTGGGGGCCGACGAGCGCCGCCGGACCCTCGACGGCGCCGACCGCCTCGCCGAGGCCGCGCCGCTGGACCGCCTGGTGCCGGACCTGATCGCCGACCGGGCGGCCGAACACCCCGACGCCACGGCCCTGGTCTGCGGCGAACTCCGCCTGAGCTACGCCGAACTGCTCGGCCGGGCGGACGCACTGGCCGCCCGGCTGCGCGCGGCCGGGGTGCGGCCCGGCTTCCGGGTCGGCCTGCTCCTGCCCCGCTCGGCCGACCAGGGCATCGCAGCCCTCGCCGTCCTGCGCGCGGGCGGCGCCTACGTACCGCTGGACCACGCACACCCGGAGGCCAGGCTCCGCCACATGCTGGAGAGTTCGGGCACGGGCCTCCTGCTGACCGCCCGGGACACCTCGGAGAAGGGGGCGTGCCTGGAGGTGCCGTGCATCCGGGTCGACCGCCCGGCCGTCACGGACCCCGTCCTGCCCGCGCCCGCCCCGGCCGCCGCGCCGATGCCCGGGGATCTCGCCTACGTCCTGTTCACCTCGGGCTCCACCGGCGTCCCCAAGGGCGTCGCCGTCGAGCACCGGGCGCTGGTCAACCTCACCCGGGCGGTCCGGCACTCCTTTCCGGTGAACGCCGACGACCGGGTGCTGCAGTTCGTCTCGTTCGGCTTCGACGTCGCCGTCTCCGACCTGTTCTTCCCCTGGGTGGCCGGAGCCGAGCTGCACATCCCGCGCGAGGACGAGCGGATCGGCGAAGCGCTGCTGGAGCGGCTGCGGGACTCCCGCATCACCTATGTGTTCCTGCCGCCGTCCGCCGCGATGCTGCTGCCCGACCTCGCCGGAAAGCTGCCGGACCTGCGGACCGTCGCGGTCGGCGGCGAGGCGTGCCCCGCCGAGCTGGTAGGACGGCTCAGCGCGCCCGGCCGCCGGATCGTGAACGCGTACGGACCCAGCGAGGTGACCGTCTACGCGACCACCGGGGACCTCACCCCCGGTGAGCCCGTGGCGCTCGGCGGCACCGTGCCCGGGGCCCGGGTCTACGTACTCGACGAGCGCCTCCGGCCGGTCCCCGCGGGGGTCGCCGGTGAGATCTACGTGGCCGGTGCCTCACTGGGGCGGGGCTACATCGGCCGGCCGGGCCTGACCGCAGAACGGTTCGTCGCCGACCCGCACGGCGCGCCCGGCGCCCGGATGTACCGCACCGGCGACCTCGGCCGGATCGACGCGCACGGCCTCATCCACTACCTCGGGCGCACCGACCTCCAGGTCAAGCTGCGCGGCGTGCGCATCGAACTGGGTGAGATCGAGACCCTGCTGGCCGGTGCGCCGGGGGTCGCGCTGGCGGCGGCCACCGTACGCGGCACGGGCACCGAGCAGCGGCTCGTGGCGTACGTGGTCGGCCGGGACGGGGAAGCGGCCCCGGACGCGGAGCTGCGCGCCCATCTCGCCCGGCGGCTGCCCGGGTCGATGGTGCCCGAGGTGTTCGTGCGGCTGGACGAGATGCCGGTCAGCAGCAACGGCAAGCTCGACCGGGCCCGGCTCCCGGAACCCGTCACCGTGCGGTGCCGGCCGGACGGCTCGGCCACCGTCGCGGGCACCGCGACCGAGCAGCTGGTGGCCGGTCTGTGGGCCCGTGTCCTCAACCTCGAACTGGTCGCCGTCACCGATCACTTCTTCGATCTGGGCGGCAATTCGATCCGGCTGCTCAGCGTCCTGTCCGCCCTGCGCGAGCTGGGGACGTACGGAGATCTCAGCCTCGTCGACCTGTTCCGTCACCCCACCGTCACCGCCCTCGCCGCCCACCTCGACCGGTCGGCCCCCGGGCCCGCCGCCGGGGCCCCCGCCACCGGCCCCACCGCCGGGACGGCCGCCGCCCGCGGCGGTGACCGGCACGCACGACGCACCGCCGCCGCCCGACGCCTCAGCTACCGGAAAGGCTCCACACGATGACCGAGAACGCAAGCGCCGCCGAGCCCCTCGCAGCCGACTCCGCGATCGCGGTCGTCGGAATGAGCGGCCGCTTCCCCGGCGCCCCCGACCTGGACACCTACTGGCGCAACCTGCTCGGCGGGCTCTGCTCGGTGACCGATTTCACCGAGGAGGAGCTGATCGCCGACGGCGCCGACCCGCGGGAGGTCCGGGGCCGCGACTACATACCGGCCAAGGGCCATCTCGCGGACGCGGACCGCTTCGACGCGGAGCTGTTCGGCTTCAACCGCACCGAGGCGGCGGCCCTCGACCCCCAGCACCGGCTGCTCCTGGAGACGGCCTGGTCCGCGCTGGAGGACGCGGGCCGCAACCCGCTGGGCGGGTCCGCGCGCACCGGCGTGTACGTCGGCGGCGGCTCCACCGAGCACATGCTCGCGGCGCAGACCGACCCGAAGCTCGCCGCGTCCATCGGGGCACTCCAGGTGCGCATCCTCACCGACCGCGAGTTCCTGGCCCCGTGGGTCTCCTACCGGCTGGGCCTGGAGGGGCCGAGCCTGACGGTGCAGACGGCCTGCTCGACCTCGCTGACGGCGGTTCACCTCGCGGTGCAGTCGCTGCTGCTCGGCGAGTGCGACACCGCGCTGGCCGGCGGTGTCGCCGTGGACACGGTGCACAAGCGGGGCTACGTCCACCACCAGGGCGGCATCTTCTCCCCGGACGGGCGCTGCCGGCCCTTCGACGAGCGGGCCGGCGGCACCGTGCCCGGCAACGGGGTGGGTGTGGTCGTGCTGCGCCGGCTGTCCGACGCGCTCGCCGACAACGACCCGGTCAGGGCGGTCATCCGGGGCAGTGCCGTCACCAACGACGGCGCCACCAAGGTCGGGTTCACCGCGCCCGGCGTCGACCAGCAGACCGCCGCGATCGTGGAGGCCTGGGCAGCGGGCGGTCTCGACCCGGCCGACGCCCAGTATCTGGAGGCGCACGGCACGGCCACCGCGCTCGGTGACCGCATCGAGGCGGCTGCGGCGACCGCCGCGTTCAAGGGCGCGCTCGGCACCGGGCGGATCGGGATCGGCTCGGTGAAGTCGAACATCGGTCACCTGGACGCGGCGGCGGGCGTGGCCGCGCTGATCAAGTCGGTGCTCATGCTGGAGCACGCCACGCTGGTGCCGAACGCCGACGCCGGCCGCCCGCACCCCGAACTCGGCTTCGACGACTCGCCGTTCCACCTGATCGAGCGGGCGGCGTCCTGGCCGGAGCCCGAACTCGGTCCCCGGCGGGCCGGGGTGAGTTCGGTCGGCATCGGCGGCACGAACGTGCACGTGGCCCTGGAGCAGGCTCCCCCGCGCGACGGTGCCGGGGCGCCGGACGGCCCGGAGGTGCTGCTGCTGTCCGCCCGCACCCGGGAGGATCTCGACGCGCTGGCCGGCCGGCTGGCCGCGGCGCTGCGGGCGCCGGACACCCCGTCCCTCGCCGACGCCGCGTACACCCTGCGCGTGGGCCGTGCCCCGATGGCCGTGCGCGGCTACGTGCGGGCCGGGGACCGTGCGGAGGCGGCGGAACTGCTGGCCGGACTGGGGTCCGGCGGTGCGGTGAGCCCCGGTGGGCCCGACCCGCTGGGCGAGGCCTGGCTGGCGGGCGAGTCCGTGCCGCCGGCGGACGGTGGCCGGCGGACCGCTCTGCCGTCCTATCCCTTCGCCGGGACGGGCCACGGCGCGTACCGCCTCTTCCCGGTCGCGCCGGGCGGGGAGCAGCCGGAGCAGGAGGGCCGCTCGGCGGACCTGGAGCAGGACATCCGCGCGCTGCTCGCCGAGGCCCTGGGGCTGACGGACGCCGACGACCCGGAGATGACGTACTTCGCGGCCGGCGGCGACTCCCTGACCGCCGTCCACCTGGTCGGCTGCCTGCGGGACGACTTCGACCTCGACGTCCCCATCACGCTGTTCCTGGAACAGCTGACGCTGCACGAGATGGCCCGGCAGATCATCGCGGTCCGGGACGGTGACGATTGCCTCGACGCCCTGCTCGCGGAGTTCGAGGCGGAGTGAGTGACCGCGTACTGCACAACAGGGCTTGGGCCCCGACCCGGAAGGGGTCGGGGCCCAAGCCCTGTTGTGCAGTACGCGGTGTGCGGTGTCAGCCGGTGGCACGGACCGCCCGGCCGGGCACGTTCGCGGCGACGAGTTCCGCCACCCGGCCCAGGTGGTCACCGAGGAAGAAGTGACCGCCGGACAGCACGTACCGCTCGAAGGGGCCCTCGGTCTCCTGCTCCCAGGCCTGCACGGCTTCGACGGAGACCCGGGGGTCCCTGTCACCGGTCAGCGCGACGACCGGGCAGCGCAGCGGCGGCCCGGGGACATGGGTGCGGGCGAAGAGCATGGCGTAGTCGGCGCGCAGCGGTGGCAGTGCGAGCTGGAGGATGTCGGGATCGGTCAGCAGCTCCTCGTCCGTACCGGACAGCAGCCGCATCTCCCCGATCAGGTCCTCGTCGCTCGCGGGGGCGGGCAGCCTCGCCCGTCGCGGCAGTGACGGGGCTTCGCTCCCCGAGACGAACAGCGCCGCGGGCGCCCGCCCTTCGGCCGCGAGCCGCCGCGCGGTCTCGAACGCCAGGAGAGCGCCCATGCTGTGGCCGAACAGCATGAGCGGCCGGCCTCCGCCCGCGGGGAGCGAGGCCAGCACCGCGTCCACGACATCGCCGAACCGTTCGGCGAACGGTTCGGCGATGCGGTCGTGCCTCCCGGGGTACTGCACGACCAGTGTCTCCGCCGTCCCCGCGACCGCGGTCGACAGCGGATAGTAGCCACTGGCCGAACCACCCGCGTGCGGGAAGCACAGCAGTTGGGCTCCGGCGTCGGGGGCCGGGCGGAAACACCGTATCCAGTTGTTCACGACATCCCTTCTCTCGTGCTCGGTCCGGTCGGTGACCGGCCCCGTGAACGATCCCCGCTCATGGAGCGGCGGCGATCCAGTCCTCCAATTGTTCACGGGTGGTGGCCGGGTCCGCGACAAGAACGGCGAGTTCGTTGTCGCGGGGTTCCAGCGTCGTGAGGGCGGGGCAGCGGTGGCAGGCCTCGACGCCGGCCTGGTTCCACCACTTGCAGTGCGGGCGGAGGTGGCACCGCGGCACGGCGACCGGTCCGGTCTCGGCCGGTACGGTCTTGATGCGTTCGATCAGCCCGCAGGCCTCACCGACCCGGTTCGCGCAGTCCGACACGCAGTGCGAGGCGAACCGGAGCACCCGGTTGGGGGAGATCCCCTCCGGGATCGCGCCGAGAACATCGGCGGCGGGTACGGGTTCGGCCAGGTAGACGACCTGGTCGCGATCCCCGGACCGAACGCCGAGGACAACGGACTCCGGGCGGCTCGCATCGCCGCTCGGACACCATCTGAGAGGACTCTCCTGCCCGTCCTGGGCAAGGTCCGCAGTGCTGTCCACGGTGCTCACCTCCTATTCGTCAGCAGGAACGCGTGGAAGCCGAGGTGAGCACCAGACCGCCGATGACCCCGCCGTTCACGGCGCCGTTCTCCTGTTCGGCGGCCACCGCCTGAGCGATGCTCTTGGCGAGCTGCTCCTGGCTGGTGATCCGGTCCGGACGCTCGGCGGCGTTGGCGGTACCGCTCACCGTGACGAGACCGGCGACGAGAGCTGCTGCAGCGGCTGCGGTACGAATGCTGTTGTTCATCCCTGTCCTCCAAGAAGTCGGTTATCTCTTACAGGAGTTGACGGTAGGTTCCGTGTCCGGCCGCGATCGGCAGTTACGGCGGCATCTTCGGCGGCCGGAAGGATTTCGACCTGTCAGGGTGTCGCCATGATTCCTCCTTCCGGCACACCGGCCGATGCCCTGGCGACCGCGACCGAGCGGTTCCCTGTCCAGTTCGCCCGTACCCGGCGCTTCTCGCTCGGGGTGCCCCGGCACTTCACCGTCTCGCCGGACGGGGAGCGGGTCCTGTTCGTGCGCGGCACGTCGGGTACCGACCCGGTGAGCAGGCTGTGGCTGTACGAGAACGGCGCGGAGCGGATGCTCGCCGACCCCCTCGCGCCCGGCCTCACGGACGAGGGCGCGGGCGAGATGCCGCCGGCGGAGCGGGCGCGGCGGGAACGGGCCCGGGAGACCTCCTCGGGCGTGGTCTCCTACGCGACGGACGGGGCGGCACGGCTGGTGGCCTTCGCCCTTCGGGGCACGCTCTGGGTGGTGCGCACCGATGGCGGGGCGCCGCGCCGGATCGCCACGGCGGGACCGGTCGTGGACCCGCGCCCCTCGCCCGACGGTTCCCTGATCGCGTACGTGTCCGGCGGCGCGCTGCACACCGTGCGGGCGGACGGGACGGCCGGCCGCGTGCTCGCCGGACCGGACGGCGAGCAGGTGACGTACGGGCTGTCCGACTATGTGTCGCAGGAGTCGATCGGGCGCTCGCGCGGCTACTGGTGGTCGCCGGACGGCGATGCCCTGCTGGTGGCCCGGGTGGACACCGCCGGGGTCCGGCGCCGGTACATCAGTGATCCGGCGGACCCGGAGCGGCCGCCGCGCGTGGTGCCGTACCCGGCCGCCGGTACCCCGAACGCGAAGGTGTCACTGCATCTGGTCCGGGTGTCCGGGGAACGGACCGATGTGCGGCTGCCCGAGGCCGCCGGCGAGGACCACCCGGAAGGCGCCTGGACGGACCGGGCCTTCGAGTACGTCGTGTCGGCGGGCTGGGACGACCGGGGTCCGCTGGTCTCCGTGCAGACGCGTGACCAGCGGTCCGTCCACGTCCTGGAGGTGGACGAGCGCTCGGGCGCGACCCGGACGGTGAGCCGGGCCCACGACCCCGCCTGGGTGGCGCTGCGGCCGGGCACCCCGCTGCGTCTCGCCTCGGGCGCGCTCACCGTCACCGCCCGTCCGGGCGGCGACACCCAGGGACTGGCCATCGGCGGCACCCCGACTCCGCCGGGCCTGGAGGTCCGCGAGGTGGTCGGTGCGGCGGGCGGACGGGTGTACTTCACCGCGGGCGAGGAGCCGACCGAGACGCACGTCTGGTCGTGCGCGACCGACACGCCCGACGAGGGATTCGTACGGGTCAGCGGCGCACCCGGGGTGCACACGGCGTCGGTCGGCGGGCCGACGGTTGTGCTCGAGAGCCGGACTCCGGACGGCCACGGCGTGACGGTGCTGCGGGCCGGCGTTCAGGTGGGCCGGATCGCGGTCCTGGCGGAGGAACCGCTCGTCACCCCGCGGCCGCTGGCCCTGAGTCTCGGCGAGCGGGAACTGCGAAGCAGGCTCTACCTGCCGTCGTGGCACCGGCCGGGCGACGGCCGGCTGCCGGTGCTGCTCAGCCCCTACGCGGGTCACGGCATGCAGGTCGTCCTGAAGGTGCGTACCTGGTGGGTCGCGGTCGCCCAGTGGTTCGCCGAGCAGGGCTTCGCGGTCCTGGTGACCGACGGGCGGGGCACGCCGGGGCGCGGCGAGGCCTGGGAGAAGTCGGTGCGCGGCGACCGTCTCACCGTGGTGCTGGAGGACCAGATCGACGCGTTGCGCGCGGCGGCCGCGCGCCACCCGGAGCTGGACCTGACGCGGGTGGCGATGCGTGGCTGGTCGTTCAGCGGCTATCTGGCGGCGGCCGCCGTGCTGCGTCATCCGGAGGTCTTCCACGCCGCGGTCGCGGGTGCGGCGTCGGTCGACCGGCGGCTCTACGACACCCATTGGGAGGAACGGTTCCTGGGCCACCCGGATGTGTTCGCGCGGGACTACACCCGCAATTCCCTCCTGGACGAGGCCGGGGCCCTGACCCGGCCGCTCATGCTGGTGCACGGTCTTGCCGATGACAATGTGGCCGTGGGTCACACGCTGCGGTTCTCCGCAGCGCTGCTGGCCGCCGGCCGGCCGCATACGGTGCTGCCGCTGTCGGGCGCCGGCCATCTGGTCAGCCGGGAGGAGACGGCGAGCAACCTGTTGCTGCTGGAGCGGGATTTCCTGAGGAAGTCCCTGGGGCTTTGAACACGGGGTGCAGGCTGCGCGTGCCCCTGGACGAAGCCTCGGAGCCGAGTACACCGTGGAAGGGAAAGCCAGCATGAGCACATCGCAGGACCACGAGGGCCGTCCCGGACGCCGGACCGTCGTCACAGCGGCCGGCGCCGTCTCCGTGGCTGCCGTACTCACCGCGTGCGGCGGCTCGAAGGAGGCTGCCGGTTCCGGTGCCGTCGAGCCGTCCGGTGAGAGCGGGGCCGGCGGCGGAGGTGCCGTCCTCGCGAAGACCGCGGACATCCCGGAGGGCGGCGGCAAGATCTTCAAGGAGCAGGGGGTCGTGGTGACGCAGCCCGCGGCCGGAGAGTTCAAGGCGTTCTCGTCGAAGTGCACCCACATGGGCTGCGCGGTGTCGAGCGTCGCGGGCGGCACCATCAACTGCCCCTGCCACGGCAGCAAGTTCGACGTGGCGACGGGGAGTGTGAAGGCAGGCCCCGCCACCGAGCCGCTGCCGGCCGCCCCGATCGAGGTCCAGGGCGACGAGATCAGCCTCGCGTCGTAGGGCCGCGGCCCAGCCAGCAGCCGAGCACGTCGTCCGTGGTGGCGACGGTGGCGACCAGGGCGAGGGTGTTGCGGATCATCGCGGGGGTGTAGTCGGCGGGCACCCCCGCGATGGCGTCGGACGGCACCACCGCCGTGTAGCCGAGGTTCACGGCGTCGAACACCGCGTTGGGGATGGCCACGTTGGCCGACACCCCGGTGACGACGAGCGTGCGGCAGCCGAGGTTGCGGAGCAGCGCGTCCACGTCCGTGCCTGCGATGGGCGAGAGCCCGTGGAGTCTGCGGACGACGAGGTCCTCGTCCGCCACCTCGATCGGTTCGGCGATCCGTACCGCCGTGGTGCCGGAGTGCTGCTGCACGGGCAGCCGGCCGGCGGCGCGGAAGAGCCGGGCGTTGTGGTTGGCACCGCGGCCGTCGGGGCGGCGTTCGGCCACGGCGTGCAGTACCTGGACACCGCTCTCGTGTGCGGCGGCGACCAGCCGGGCCACGTTGTGCAGCGCCCCCGAGGAGCTGGCCTCCTTGGCGAGTTCGGGCAGTGCGCTGTCCGGCCCCACCACACCCTGTTGGCACTCCACGGTCAGCAGGACGGTGGAGGCCGGATCGATCTGCTCGGCGAGCTTTTCCCTGGACGGCACGGCTGCCCCTCTCGGCGACGGAACGGGCGCGCGAGGCTAACCTCCATTGCGCGATGAGGGAAGAGGCTCCATGATTCCTGACACATAGTCAGCTAACAGGAGGGGGCTTCCCATGGCCGTCATTCAGCGACGGGGCCGCCGGATCATGATGACGGACGAGGAACGCGACACCTACCTCGCCGAACAGCGCACCTGCCGGGTCGCCACCGTCGGCCCGGACGGCCGCCCGCACGTCGGGGCGCTCTGGTTCTGCTGGGACGGCACCTCGCTGTGGCTCTACTCGATCACCCGGAGCCTGCGCTGGTCGCAGCTCGGCCACGACCCGAAGATCGCCGTGGTCATCGACGACGGGGTGGAGTACGGGGAGCTGCGCGGCATCGAGCTCTGCGGCGACGCGGTGTTCGTCGGCGAGGCCCCGCGCACCGGCGAAGCCTGCCCGGAACTCGCCGTGCCCGAACGGTTGTTCGCGGCGAAGTACTTCGGCATGGAGGTGATGCCGCACGACGGCCGGCACGCGTGGCTGCGGCTCACCCCGCAGGCCGTCACGTCCTGGGACTTCGGCAAACTCACCGGTCCGCCCGGCGCCTGACAGCCCACCGGGACCACCGGAGCCGGGTGCGGCGGCAAGCGGCGGGGGCAGCGCACCGTCCCCGCCGTGGCCCTACCTGCCCTCCAGCGGCTCGTCCAGCTCCCGGCCCGCCGCCCGCAGCGCCGCGACCGCCGCCCTGATCGACGGCCGACGGTCCGCGTCCGCCCGCCAGACGGCATGGACGTGGCGCCGCATCCGCTGCCGTACGGGCACCAGCCGCACCCCGTCCGGAACGGGTCCGCGCCCCAGCCTGGGTGCCACACACACCCCCATTCCGGCTGCGATCAGGGCGAGTTGGGTGTGATGCTCGCCTGCGAGGTGGGCGATGCGCGGTTCGATGCCCTTGGATCGGAGGGTGAACATCAGCCACTCGTAACAGAACTCACCCTCGGGCCAGGACACCCAGTCGTCGTCGGCGAAGTCCTCCAGATCCACTTCGGACCGGTCCGCGAGCGGATGCCCGGCCGGCATCGCGATGTCCGGGACGTCGTCGAGCAGCTGCGCCGTGGCCAGACCGCCCGGTACCGGCAGCCGCTTGTTGCTCCAGTCCAGCACCACCGCGAGGTCGATGTCGCCCCTGAACACCGCGCTGATTCCGGCCTCGGGCTCCAGCTCGCTGGTACGCACCCGGAGTTCGGGGTGATCCGCGCGCAGGGCGAGCAGGGCGGACGGGAAGAGACCGCGCGCCGCGGTGGGGAACGCGCCCAGCCGGATCTCGCCCACCACCTCGCCCCGCTGCGCCTCGATGTCGGACTGGGCGAGCTCCACCTGGGAGAGAATCCGGGCCGCGTGATCGGCCAGCAACCGCCCCGCGTCGGTGAGCCGGACCCCCCGGCCGTTCCTGGCGAGCAGCTGCTGCCCCACCTCGCGCTCCAGCTTGGCCAGCTGCTGCGAGACGGCCGACGTCGTGACGTGCAGTCCCTCGGCGGCGCCACTGACCGAACCGAGCCGGGCGAGGGCATCCAGGGTGCGCAGGCGCTCCAGATTCAACATGTAAGCAATGCTACGTCGATGGCCACACAAACTCTCACTTGTGCTACGAGATCGAATTCGTCATCGTGGAGCCCATGAGCGCACCGCCCGCACCGATCCCCTCCCCCGCCGGCCCGGCCCGCCTTCAGGCTCCGGACTGGCGGCTGCGCTTCGCGGCGCTCTCACTCATCTGGGGATTCAGCTTTCTCCTGATCAAGGTCGGCACCGACGGGTACGCACCGTTCCAGGTCACCCTCGGGCGGCTGCTGTCGGGCACGGCGGTGCTGGCCGTGGCCATGGTGGTGAAGCGGGAGCGGCTGCCGCGCACCGCCCGCACCTGGGGCCATCTGGCCGTCGCCGCCTTCTTCCTCAACGCGCTGCCGTTCTCGCTCTTCGCGTACGCCGAACTGACCATCCCCTCGACGCTGGCCGGCATCTGCAACGCGACCTCACCGCTGTGGGGCATGGCGCTGTCGCTGGTCGCGCTCTCGGAGGACCGGCCGACCCGGCGGCGGGTGGCCGGCCTCGGGCTCGGCTTCCTCGGGGTGCTGACCGTGCTGGGTGCCTGGCAGGGCTTCTCCGGCCTGGACCTCACCGGGACGGCGATGGCGCTGCTGGCCTCCCTCAGCTATCCGGTCGGCTGGATCTACGTCCGCCGGACGCTGGCGGGCAGCGGTTCGTCGGCGCTCGCGCTCACGGGCAGTCAGCTCTTCCTGGGCACCGTGCAACTCGCCGTGGTGACTCCGTTGTTCACCTCGGCCCCGGCAGGGTTCCCGCTGCTGCCCACCCTGGCCGTGGTCGCCCTGGGGGCCCTCGGCACGGGACTCGCGGTGCTCCTGCAGTACGGGCTGGTCACCGAGGTCGGCCCGACGACCGCGCAGATGGTCACCTATTTCATCCCGGTGATCGCCACCGTCGCCGGAGTCACCGTGCTCGGCGAACAGCTGAACTGGAACACCCCGGTCGGTGCCCTCGTGGTCCTGGCGGGGGCCGCGCTGACCCAGAGCAGGCCCCGGGCCCCCAGGCCGGCCACCCCGCCGGAACCCACCCCTGCCCGGCGGCGGCTCAGCCGTAGCTCAGGGGCTTGACGGGCCCCGCCGCTGCCGCCACCGCGTCCGCCAGCGGCTCGATGTCCGCGTCGCCGAGCGGCGACACGGTGATCCGGATCCCCTGCGGCGCGGACATCCGGAAGCGGGCTCCGGGCGCCACCGCCCAGCCCGTGTGCAGCAGCCGCGTCACGACCCCGGTCTCGTCGCTCACGGGGACCCACACGTTCATACCGCTGCGGCCGTGCGCCTCGACACCCCTGGCCTCCAGCGCCCGCACCAGGGCGTCGCGGCGACGCGCGTACGACCGGGCCACCGCCCGTGAATCCACGGCGCCCGTGGACCACAGGTGCACCATCGCCCGTTGCAGCAGCCTGCTGACCCAGCCGGGCCCCAGCTGCTGCCGCCCCGACACCCGGTCGGCCGTGACCGCGTCGCCCGTCAGCACGGCGACCCGCAGATCCGGCCCGTACGCCTTGGCCACCGACCGCACGAACGCCCAGCGGTCCGTGGCACCCGCCAGGGGGTGCAGCGGCAGGTCGACGATGGCGTGCCCGTGGTCGTCCTCGATCAGCAGCACGCCCCGGTGGCCGGCGAGAACCGCCCGCAGTTCGGCCGCACGGGCGGCGCCGATCGCGGCTCCGGTCGGATTCTGTGCCCGGCCGGTGACGACGACCGCGCGGGCGCCGGCCCTCAGTGCCGCTTCGAGGGCGTCGGGCAGCGGTCCGTCGTCGTCGAGTGCGACGGGGACGGGACGCATTCCCAGCGCCGGCACGAGGTCCAGCAGGCTGCCCCAGCCCGGGTCCTCGACGGCGACCGCGTCACCGGGTCTGAGGTGGGCGTTCAGCACCCGTTCGATCGCGTCGAGCGATCCCGAGGTGGCGATGACCGGTCCGGCCGGAACACCGTCGGCATCGAACCCGCTTCGCGCGAGCGCGGCGAACTCCGGGTCCACGGGCGGCTGCGCGTACATCCCGGGCGCCCGCGCGTACGCCTCGGTGACCGCGGCGAACGCCTCGCCCAGGGCAGGCAGCAGCGCCGGGTCCGGGTTCCCCTTCCCGAGGTCCCGCACTCCGGGCGGCGCCTCGATCCGCAGCGAGCCGCGTGCGGTGCTCGCGGGGCGCGGCCGGATCCGGCTGCCCTTGCGCCCGGCCGTCTCGATCACTCCGCGCTCGCGCAGGGTGCGGTAGGCGGCCGCCACCGTATTGGGATTCACCTCCAGCCGGGCAGCCAACTCCCGCATGGGTGGCAGCACTTCACCGGGGGCCAGCTCCCCCGAGCCGACCGCCTGCTCCACGCTGGCGGCAATTTCCGATGCACGCCGTCCGGTGATCCGATACTCTCCTAGCACAAACAAGAGTATGCACTAGTGCAAGGGAGGGCGCAATGCCGGACACCCAACCGCCGCGGACCACGGGCCCGGACGCCGCAGCCGCTTTCGAACCGACCGCACGGACGGTCCCGACCCGCTCCCGCGAACGGGCCGGGTACGACCGCGAGCAGATCCATTCGATACTCGACGAGGCCTACGTCTGTCATCTCGGCTTCGTGCGCGACGGAGCCCCCGTCGTCCTGCCGACGCTCTTCGGCCGGGTCGGCGAGCGTCTCTACGTACACGGCTCCACCGGCTCCCGCCCGCTGCGGACGGCGGGCGCGAGCTCCGACGGCCTCGCCGTGTGCCTGACGGTGACGCATGTGGACGGGCTGGTCCTGGCCCGCTCCGCCTTCCACCACTCGCTCAACTACCGCTCCGTGGTGGTCCATGGCGTCGCCCACGCGGTGACCGACCCCGAGGAGCGGCGCACCGCGCTCGACGCGATCGTGGAGCAGGTGGTTCCGGGGCGCTCGCGGGACTCACGGCCGGCCGACGAGAAGGAGCTGGCGGCCACCGCCGTGCTCCGGCTGGATCTGCGGGAGGTGTCCGCCAAGGTCCGCACCGGCGGCCCGAACGACGACCCCGAGGATCTCGGACTGCCTCACTGGACAGGCGTCGTCCCGCTGACACACGGCTTCGCCGCGCCCGTCCCCGCGGCCGACCTCGATCCCGCCATCGGGGTTCCGGACTACCTGAAGGCGCTCTGAACCACCCCGGGGCGGCGGGCCGTCGGCGAAGAAGGGGAGCCGCCCGCCACCCGCCGGTCAGGCGTGGGCGGCCGCCTCGCGCCGGGCGTTCGCGGCGCCGCGGGTCTCGGCCACCGCCAGCCCGGCCACCGCGGTGAGCAGCAGCAGGGTCCCGGCGACGGTGGCCGCGGTGAGTTCCTCGCCGAGCACCACGACGGCGATGACCGCCGCGCTCACCGGTTCGAGGAGCATGATCACCGAGACGGTGGCGGCGCGCACCGTCGCGGCCCCCGCGAAGTAGAGCGCGTAGGCGAGTGCGGTCGGGATCGCGGCCACGTACACGATCAGGGTCACCACCTGTGCCGTGTGCGCGGTCTGCGGCACGATGCCCTCACCGGCCGCCATCGGCAGCAGCAGGACCGCCGCGACGGCGAACGCCCAGGCGCTGGTGGCGAGCGCGTCCGCACCGCCCCCGTCACGGCCGAGCCAACGGGTCAGCAGGGTCATCGCGGCGTAGCCGGCCGCGGCGAGCAGCGCCAGCGCGATTCCGGCGGGCCGCACCGTCCCCGCGTCGCCGCCGAGCACCAGTACGGCGAGCCCGGTCAGCGCGCCCGCCACCGCGGCGATCCCGCCACCGCCCAGCCGCTCGCCCATGGTCAGCCGGGCGCCGACGGCGATGAGGACGGGGCCCGCCCCGAGTGTGACGACGGTCCCGACCGCGAGGCCGGTGACCTGGACCGCGGCGAAGTACGCGGTCTGGAAGACGGCGAGCCCCACGCCGGTGCCGACGATGCGCAGCAGCCGGCGACGACGGGGTTCGGCAGCGGCCGCCGCCCGCGCGGGCCGCAGCGCCAGCGCGGCGAGCAGGAGGACGAGGCCGCCCGCGCAGCGCCAGAACGACAGCGCGAGGGGGCCGAGATCACTGGCCTCGAAGATCAGCGAGGCGGCGGCACCGGCCGTGCCCCAGGCGACTCCGGCGATGATCAGATAGCAGAGACTCCGCCCGGTGGACAGGCCGGAAGCATGAATCGACGACACGTGTACTTCTCCAAGGAAGACGGGAGGTGGCCGCTCGGCTCCGCACGCGGGCAGCGACGAACCGCTCGGGGACCGCCCGAGTCCGGTCTTCGTCGGATGTGGCCGCCCGCGCTAAGCGGCGGGAGGCGGAAGCACGGTCGAATGCATGATCGCGACCCTACGTGGCGGCGCGGCCGGCGGACAACTCCCCCTCGGCCCCGGCCTGCTCACCGCCCGGTCCTGAGGCTATGGGCCCGGAGGGCGCCTTCGGTGTCGAGGACTGCGCGATGAAGGCGCCGAACAGCACCAGCGAACCGCCGATGAGCTGAGGGGCGGCCAGATGCTCCCCGAGGAGCACCCAGGCGAGCACGGTCGCGATGACCGCTTCCAGGCAGGCGACGACACCCGCGACGGCCGGGGACAGCAGCCGTACCGAGATCACGCCGGTGACGTACGCGATCACGGTGGCGAGCAGCACGATCCAGACGAGCAGCAGCCAGGCGGGCACATCCGTGCCGTTCATGGCGGTGCTGCCGCCGAGCAGGGACCAGTCCATGCCCCATGGCCGGGACACCACGGTGAGAACGGCGGCGCCGATCAGCAGCCCGTAGGCGATGACCCCGACCGGGTGCGGAGGTTCGACGCCCGCCGCCGCCTCGCCGCTGCCCTGGGCGGAGAGGACGAAGTAGCCGACCTGGCAGCAGGCGGCGCCGAGTGCGAGCAGCAGCCCGACGAGGTCGAAGCTCAGCCCGGACCACACCTCGACCACACACGCCAGACCCCCCACAGCCAGGACCACGCCGACGGCGGCCGCCCGGGTCACCGGGCGGCGCTGGACGAAGCGCACCCAGCCCAGGACGAGCGCCGGCGCGAGGTATTCGACCAGCAGCGCGACACCGACCGGGATACGGGAGATCGCCGCGAAGTAACAGGCCTGGACGCCCGCGACGGCGAGCAGGCCGAATCCCAGCAGCAGAACGGGCCGGCTGCGCACCAGAGCGCGGTGGCGCCAGGCCACGGGCAACATGACGAGCGCGGCGCCCGCCACCCGGAGCCACACCACGTGGAGTGGGTCGAGTCCCGCCTCGATCAGCGGCTTGGCCGCCACCCCGGAACCGCCGAATGCGAAGGCCGAGGCGAGGGCGAGTCCCAGGCCGGCGCTTCTCCCCTGAGACGCGTGCATCGGCACATCATGACAGCTGCCGTCAGGAGCGTCACCCCAGTGACACCTGACGCGCGTAACACTCCGATGTCACTGTCACCCCTGACAGGTACGGCCCGGTGGCGCACGGCCCCGGCCGGTTCCACCACGACGACGCGCTCGGCCACCTGCTCGGGATCGACGCCCTGCGGGGTGCCCCCGCCGACCGCATCAGCGCCCCACTCCGTCCGTCCGGCCGTCGCCGCTCTCGCTCGGCCGCCGGGCCGAACCCCGCGGTCATCCCTGGTCGGAGGCCTCGACGATCCGGTCCGCGAGAAGCGCCGGGTCGACGCCCGCCCGTGCCAGCACTTCGACAGCCCTGCACTGCCGGTCCGCGGCCAGCGCGGCGAGCAGATCCAGCCCGCCGGCCCGCCCCTGGTCGCGGAGTCCCGCGCGCCGGTGCGCGTCCTCCATCGCGGAGGCCGCGGAGGGCGACCAGCCCTCCACTCCCGTGTCCGGCGCGTCCGGCACCACCTCAATGGCCCCGGAGTCCTCGATCGCGCCCTGCCAGCGCAGCCCGTAGCCGATACTGCGCTGGACGAGGTAGCCGAGCACCCTGGCCAGCTGCGGTCCGCCGTCGAAGGCGGTGCGGACCTCGGGGTCCGACTCGATCAGGGAGTGCAGCAGATGGGCCGTGTCGATCTGCTGGTCGCCGTCGCGGAGGGCGCGGCGGCGCGCACCCGTCACCACGGCGGCCAGTTCCACGGTGAGCTCGGCCTCGGTCTCGGCACGGTGGTTCGATGCGGGTTGCTGAGGAATCCGCGGTGTCCGGTTCTGCACACTCCCACCTCATCAGCCCGGACGGGCCGGAACGTCCCCGGAGAGGCCCATTGACGCATCCCACCCGAGTTGGGCACAGAAGCGCGACCCCTCCTCCTTACGGATGAGATCACGCCGTTCTGGGATCCGATTCCGGGAAACGGCGCGCGCCGCCTTGCCATGCCCTCCCGGAGCAACCGGAAGCCTCCTCGTACACGTCCCACAGCCCGGAGCACTGTTGCGGCGGCGGGAGGGGTGCCGGAGGTGAGCTGGCTGGTCGCCCTGCCCGCACTCGACGGGCGCGATTACGTCTACCGGGTCCACGCGCCCCGGGACGCGCTGCCCGCGGACCTCTTCTGGGCGGCGTTCCACTGCCACGACGACGGGCCGCACCCGCGCGCCTCCGACCGCTTCGACTCGGCACGGATCTGGCGGACCGGAACGGATCCAGCAGACCTGACAGTTCATCAGTATTGAATGTTCGGGCCACTGCGGCTACGTTCCGCGACACCGTAACCCGTCGAGAAGGGGTGGTCGCATGGCCGAAGTCAGTGCAGAGGCGCGCATCGAGGCACCGGCCGAGAAGGTCTGGGCCCAGCTGACCGACTTCAGCACGTACGGGGAGTGGAACGCCACCCACACCAGCTTCCCCAAGGGCGGGCCGGCCGCACTGGAACTCGCGGGCACCTATGAGGAGAACATGAAGCTCATGGGGTTCCCGGCCGAGGTGACCTGGACGGTCGCCGAGCTGGAGGACGGCCGCCTGCTGACGACCACCGGGAAGGGCCCGATGGGCGTCAATCTGAAGATGCGCTACGCGCTGACACCGGACGGGGACGCCACGACGGTCCGCATCGACGGCGAGTTCACGGGGGCGGCGGTCTCCTTGATGGCCGGCAAACTCAAGGATTCGGCCACCGCCGCCCTCATCGAGTCACTGCGCAAGCTGGACGGACTCATCGTCGCCTGACACCCGGCAGACCGCGCACCAACGCCGAAGGGCCCCGCGGGACATCCGCGGGACCCTTCGGCGTACAGCTCCCCAAGTCTTCGCACCGGCCGGCTCAGTGCTCGTCGGCGAGGATCAGGTAGAGCTTCTTGCGGGCGTCGTTGATGACCGCGAGCGCCTTCTCGCGCTGGTCGGCCGATCCGGTCTTCCAGACCTGGCCGAACGCCTCCATCAGGCCGAAGCCGGCCTGCCGGATCTCGTTGACACCCTCCCAGTCGACGCCGCGGCCGGCCTCTTCCCAGGGTGCCTCGGGGCCCGACTCCGCCTCGGTGCGGCCGGTGTCGGTCAGCGTGAACAGTTTCTTGCCGCCCTCGCTGGCACTGACGATCAGGCCCTCGTCCTCCAGGAGCTGGAGGGTCGGGTACACCGAGCCGGGACTGGGCCGCCAGGCCCCGCCGCTGCGCTCGCCGATCTCCTGGATCATCTCGTAGCCGTGCATCGGCCGGTCCTTCAGCAGGGCCAGGATCGAGGCACGTACGTCACCGCGGCGCGCCCTTCCCCGGCCGCCGCCCCGGCCGCGTCCGCCCCCGAAGGGGCCACCGCCGAAGGGTCCGCCGCCGAACGGCGGACCGAACTGCCCGAAGGCCGCCCGGCGCCCCTCGAAGTCGCCCCGTCCGCGCTCTCCCGGCCCACAGGGGCCGTGTCCGTGTCCGTGTCCATGCTCATGTCCGTGTGAACGCATCACTGCACTCCTTCTATCGTCGATCTGTCGCGATGCGTCAACGATATATCGGAACCGATCGCTTAAGGAACCCCTTACGGGAAATATTCGGGACCTGTGCCAGTGGAGGATGACCGCAGACGGCGACGATCACTCGCTCGACGGGTCTGTAGTGTGCGGCAATGACAAGAAGCGAGCGGCTCGCGGAGCAGTTGGACTGGTACTGGCGCAAGAACCTGCGGCCACGGCTGGACGGCCTTACCGACGAGGAGTACTTCTGGGAGCCGGTGCGCGGCTGCTGGAGCATCCGCCCACGTGGCACGTCGGCTGCACCGATGTTGAAAGGCTCGGGGGAATGGACGATGGACTCCGCGTCCCCTGCCCCGGCGCCGGCACCGGTGATGTGACCACGATTGCCTGGCGGCTGGCGCACATCATCGTCTCGTGCCTGGGCTATCGGGTCGGATGGTACTTCGGCGGCCAGGACGTCGACTCCCAGACATTCGCCTACGCGGGGACCGCTGACGAGGCGCTGAAACAGCTCGATGAGATGTATGGGAAATGGAACGCGGGGGTCCGCGAGCTCTCGGACGCCGACCTGGACAATCCGCCCACGGTGGGTCCCGAGCGGTTTCCCGTGGAGAACAGGGTCCTGCACGTCAACAGGGAGCTGATCCATCACGGCGCCGAGATCTCCCTGCTGCGCGACCTCTACCGCTGGCAGGACGGAGCCGGACCGAACCGAATATGACTTTCGGTAACCGGCGATCGAGCTTCGGAAACCTACGTGGAGTCCGTGACGCTCCATGGCTGCCGCCGAGATGCCTCACGATCTTTAACCGCAGTTCTGCGCAGGCAGAAGGCCCTGGCATCCCGGGCGAGCGCCACGCCAGGGCCTTCCAGCTGCATGTTCGAAGTTGACGAAGCTTCCATGAACATCACCAAGGCCGCCTCCACCGCGCTCAACCTTCGGTGAGGCTCCTCAACCTTCCCTACGTTCTTCTTCGGGACAGGACAGCGTCACCTTCCGTCGCCGGCGTCCGGTGCGTCACCGAACTCCTTGCGCTTGCGGACCGAGCGGTGGTCCACGAGCCCGGCCAGTCCGGCCAGTCCGCCAGGGCGGCCTCGCCGAACACACCGACAGGTGCCCCCACCACGTCCCCCGCCCACCTGTACGCCGAAGGTGATCAATCTGCGGTGGCACCCACTAGCGTTGATCATCCTTCAGTGGCAACTGATCAACGATCACCGTCACAGGTCAATTCGGTCCGCCGATCCGGAATTGGCCTTGGCCTGCGGCTTTGCCGGGCACCTACGGTCGGGGCATGAGGATTCGAATCGTCGACGCGTTCACCAACCGCCCCTTCACCGGCAATCCCGCGGGCGTCCTGCTGCTCGGCCCGGAAGGCTTCCCCGGCGACAGCCGGCTCCAGCAGATCGCGGCGGAGCTGAACCTGTCCGAGACCGCGTTCGCACACCCGCTGCCGGCGGGCGGCGCCGCCGACTGGGCGCTGCGCTGGTTCACCCCGGCCACCGAGGTCGACATGTGCGGGCACGCCACGCTCGCCACCGCCCACGTCCTGCACACCACCGGGGCCGCGAGCGGTACGGTCCGCTTCGCGGCGCGGTGCGGGATCCTCACCTCGACCGCCCATCCGGACGGTTCACTCACCCTCGACTTCCCCACCGCGCCGCTGACCCCCGAGGCCACGCCGGAGGGACTGGCCGCCGCGCTGGGCGCGGAGCCCGTGTCCGTGCACGACACGGGCCCGCACACCGGTGACCTGCTCGTGGAACTGGCCGACGAGGCGGCCGTACGAGGGCTGGCCCCTGATTTCGCGGCCCTGACCGCCCACTCGCGGCGCGGCGTCATCGCCACCGCCGCGGCCACCGGCCCGGTCCGCGGCTACGACTTCGTCTCCCGCGGCTTCTTCCCCGCCGTGGGCATCGACGAGGACCCCGTGACGGGGAGCGCCCACACCGCCCTGGCACCGTTCTGGTCGGCCCGGCTCGGCCGGGACGACCTGACCGGCCTCCAGGCGTCCGCCCGGTCCGGGCTGGTCCGCACCTCGCTGCGCGGCGACCGGACACTGCTGACCGGCGACGCGGTGACGGTCCTGGACGGGGAACTGCTCGTCACCCTGTGACGGGCGGGACGGGACGGGAGGAAACGCCGGGAGGGGGCGAGGCGAAACGCCGGGAGGGGGTGTGCGGATCACCCCGCACACCCCCTCCCGGAACCCGGCCCCGCCGCTTCTCACGGGGTGGGCAGCCAGCCCACCTTCCCGGCGAGCAGCGCGTATCCGACGAACGCCCCGATGTCGAGCAGGGCGTGCGCCGCTACCAGCGGCCCCACCCGCTGCCAGCGGCGGTACAGCAGCACGAAGACGACCCCCATCACCATGTTCCCGATGAATCCGCCGATCCCCTGGTACAGGTGGTACGAACCGCGCAGCACCGAACTGGCCACCAGGGCAGCCATGGGCGTCCACCCCAACTGCCCCAGTCGGCGCAGCAGATATCCGACGACGATCACCTCCTCCAGCACGGAGTTCTGGATCGCCGACAGGATCAGGACCGGGAACTTCCACCACACATCGGGCAGCGACTCGGGGACGACCGTGAGATTGAACCCGGCGGCCCGGACCACCAGGTAGAAGGCCAGCCCCGCGCTCCCGATGCCCGCCGCCACCAGCGTGCCGCGCCCCAGGTCCGGCCCCGGCCTGGTCCGGTCGAAACCGATCGCCCGCAGGCCCGTCCCCTCCCTGATCAGCAGATGGGCCACGAGCGCGACGGGCACCAGCGCCGTCGTGATGCCGAAGAGTTGCCAGGCGAGATCCAGCCACGGGCGCCCCGGCACGTACGAGCTGTTCAGCGTCGCCGCCTGCTCCTTCAAACCCCCTGGTTTCGTCAGTGATCCGACAAAACTGATCAGGGCAGACACCCCGCTGGCCCCCAGCGAGAGAGCCAGCACCAACACCGTCTCGGACCGCAAGATCCGTCGTGACACGGCCTCCTGAGGATAAGAATCAGCCACGCGCCCCGCCTCCACCTGTACACCTGCCCTGAGTTGTGCATTCACGTCCCATGCCACTCCCCGCCCCGCTAGGGTCTCGAATACAGGTACGAAGATCATGCGCGACAGGCCGGGGGACGAGCACCATTGCCGATGGTGTGGTCCCCCTTTTTCCTTGTTCATCCTCAAGGAGGGGGCACCACCGACATGGGACGTCACAGCTTGCCCGACGACTACACGGCGGACGGAAGCGGGGACCGTCCGTCGAACCGGCGTCGTACCGTAGCCATCGCCACCACGCTCGTTCTCGCCGTGGCGGCGGGAACCGCGGTAGCGGCCAAAGGCGGCTTGCTGTCGTTCTCGGAGTCCTGCCAGGACTCCGCGGTGCATCTGTCCATGGTGGCCTCCCCCGACATCGCTCCGGCCGTGCGAACCATCGCCGACCAGGCGCGCAAGGACGGCCTCAGATCCGACGGCCACTGCGTCGACGTGGAGGTGGTGGCCCGTGACTCGTACAAGGTCGCCGACGCGCTCGCCGGCGGCACCAGCACGCCGGACTACCAGATGTGGCTGCCGGATTCCGATCTCTGGCTGAGCCGCGCCAAGGGAACCGGCGACGCCGTGCCGGTCACACCGGGCGACTCCGTGGCCTCCTCCCCCGTGGCCCTGGCCACGGTGCCCTCCGCCGCCAAGACCCTCGGCTGGCCGAAGAAGAAATACACCTGGGCCGAGTTGATGGCCTCGGCGACGGAGGCCGACAAGGTACGGCTGGGCTCCGCCGACCCGGCGCGCAGCGCCACCGGCCTGCTGGCGCTCACCAGCATCGGCGCGTCCTCCGACAAGCAGGGCGGGGACAGCGACACCAGGGTCGCGGCCACCGCCAAGCTCCTCGCCCAGCGGATGTCCGACAGCGACACCCAGGTGCTCGGGACACTCGCCGGAGACGGCTCGGGCGCCGAGGAGGGCAATCCGGCCCGCAACCAGGCGGTGCTGCTCTCCGAGCAGGCCGCGTTCGCCCACAACGCCGGGGCGACCGGGGACGGGAAACTGGACCTCTTCTACCCCACGGACGGCACCCCGCTGCTCGACTACCCGTTCACGCTGGTCAACGAGAACAAGCTGGGCACCGACGAGAGCCGGGCGGCACTGCGGTTCATGACCCTGCTGACCGAGGAGGGCGCGCAGCGCACGCTGGAGGAGCACGGCTTCCGGACCACCGACGGTACGGCGGGCGCGCAGCTGGTCGCGTCGGCCGGCGGCAAGTCGCCCCAGCCGTACGCCGCCTCACCCGCCTCCGCACCGTCCGACGACACGCTTCAGGAGACGCTCGGCATGTGGACGATCACCGTGCAGAGCGCGCGGCTCACCACGGTCGTCGACGCCTCGGGTTCGATGGCCACGATCGTGCCGGGCCGCAACCAGTCCCGGATGGACGTCACCAAGGCGTCCCTGATCGAGGCCCTCAACCAGTTCACGCCGAATGACGAGATCGGCCTCTGGGAGTTCGCCACCAGGCTCGACGGCGACAAGGACTACCGCCGGCTGGTGGCGACCAGCCGGCTCGGGGAGCAGGCGAAGGGCGGCGGCACCCACCGGCAGAAGCTATCCGCCGCGTTCTCGGCCCTGCAGCCCGTGCCGGACGGTGCGACCGGGCTGTACGACACCACGCTGGCAGCCTACAAGGAGGCGCAGCGCACGTACGTGAAGGGCAAGTTCAACGCCGTGGTGATCCTCACCGACGGCTCGAACCAGGACGACCGTTCCATCTCGCGCAGTGCCCTGATCGCGGAACTCAGACGGATCGCCGACCCGGAGCGCCCGGTTCCGCTGCTCGCCATCGCGGTCGGCCCCGAGGCCGACCGCGAAGAGGTGAACGAGATAGCCAAGGTGACCGGTGGCGGCGGCTACCAGGTCAATGACCCGGCCGAGATCCAGGCGGTGATTCTGCAGGCCGTCATGACCGCCGGGCAGAGCGGCCGCGCCGCCAAGGAATAGCGACCGCGAGGCGGGCGGGGTCGTCCCGGACCGGCCCTGCCCGCCCGCTCAGGTTTCCGGGACGCCCACCGGCCAGCTGTGCACGGGCTCGCCGTCCTGCATCAGTTCGCCGTAGCGGCGGGTCATGGCCGCGAGCGCGGCACTCCGCCCCATTCCGGCGTCCCGCGCCCGGTGATAGGTGTCCGCCTGCCAGGACGCCCCGTTCGTCCGCCGCTTGCAGCGCTCCTCGATGATCCCGAGGTAGCGGTCGCGGTCCGCGGGCTCGATGTTCCACGCGTCGAGCCCGGCGGCCGCCAGCGGCAGCAGTTCGTCCCGTACGAGTTTGACGACCGGCACCCGGGTCAGCCCGGCGGAGCGGCCGGGCCGGGGCCAGAGCAGCTCGGCGTCGATGCCCCGGCGGCAGGCGGTGTCGAAGTTCTCGGCCGCGGCGGCGAACGGCATTCTGGTCCACACCGGGCGGGACTCCTCGGCCAGGGCCCGCACGAGCCCGTAGTAGAGCGCGGCGTTGGCCATCACGTCGGCGACGGTCGGCCCCGCGGGCAGCACCCGGTTCTCCACCCGGAGGTGGGGGACACCGTCCGACAGCCCGTACACCGGCCGGTTCCAGCGGTAGACCGTGCCGTTGTGCAGGACGAGTTCCTGGAGCCGGGGCACCCCGCCCTCGTCGAGGACCCGCAGCGGGTCCTCCTCCTCACAGATGGGCAGGAGCGGGGGAAAGTAGCGCACGTTCTCCTCGAAGAGTTCGTACGCCGAACCGATCCAGCGCTCCCCGAACCAGGTCCTGGGACGCACCCCCTGGTTCTGCAGTTCGGGCGGCCTGGTGTCCGTGGCCTGCTGGAAGAGCGGCGGGCGCGACTCCCGCCACAGCTCCCGGCCGAACAGGAAGGGCGAATTGGCTCCCAGGGCCACCTGGACCGCGGCAACGGCCTGCGCGGCGTTCCACACATCCGCGAACCGTTCCGGGGTCACCTGCAGGTGCAGTTGGACCGAGGTGCAGGCCGCCTCCGGCGCGATCGACCCGGAGGTGCAGACCAAGCGCTCCACACCTTCGATATCAAGGGAGAAATCCTCGCCGCGCGCCGCCACCATTTGGTCGTTCAGCAGCGCGTAGCGGTCCACGTCGGAGAGGTTCGCGCGGACCATGTCCCCGCTGCCGAGCGTGGGCAGTATTCCGATCATCACGATCCCTGCGTCGACCTCCCCGGCCTTGCGGTCGGCATATCCGAGGCCGGTCCGCAACTCTTCGGCCAGCTGGTCGAGAACACGCCCGGCCAGGTGGTGGGGAACAATGTTCACTTCCAGATTGAACATCCCGAGTTCTGTCTGGAAATCCCGGCTCGCGATGCGCTCCAGTACCTGTCCATTCAGCATCCTCGGCATACCGTCGGAGCCCGCGAGATTCAGCTCGATCTCCATGCCCATGAGGTTGCGCGGCCGGTCGAATCTCCGCTCCGCCAGGAGCCTCCCCAGCCCCTCCAGGCACTGGTGGAGCTTCCGCCGGTACCTCTGCCGATCGGACAGGTCAAAGGCGCCCGCCACGACCTTCTCCCCCATCGAAGTGTCCCTCCTCGAGTGGGCAGCCCGCGGCCCAGGCCGCTCGCGTCACGATCGATAATGCCCAGACGGGGTGATCCATAACGCCCCGCGCAGGGTGCACAGCCGCTAATCTGATGACCGCAGCCGGGGGCACATTCACTCGGCATGACGCAGTGCGCAGTTTCCGCCGTTCGGCCCTGGCTGAATGCACCGACGCGTTTCGGCCTACCGCGTCACAGGAAAAACCCGAGGCGGCAGCTGTGCCGCTCGCACCGAATCAGCATAATCTCCGCATAATAAAGTCCGGATACCGTCTTGCCGGCAATAGTCGTGGCGGCTAGTGGAATCACCGCGTGAACACGTGTCGTATAAACTCCGCGGACGAGGCAGAGAGTTGACGCACCGGCTCAGTCACCGGCCTCCTCTGGCCCCGCACGCCGACAGCGCCGTCTGCACCCACCCACGCTCCACCGTGTCTCCGAAGTGAGAGGCGACCCACTATGCCGCTGCATGTTCCTCCGGCTCCCGCGCCCGCGCTGAGAAGCGTACTCGCGGCGCTCGGTTCACCCACCGCGGTCCGCGAGGCCCGTACCCCCGCCCTGCGGTCCGCCCAGGGGCCTCTGAGCCCCGAACACCCACTCCCCGTCCATGTGCTGGACCGCATCGGAGCGGGCGGGCTCACACCCACCACCCGGCTCGCCGCCTGGCGCTTCCAGATCCGCGGCGCGGAGCGGGCGGTCGCCGCGGCGGACACCATGCTCACCCCCGACGGCTGGACCTTCTCGCACTTCTTCGAGGGCCCCTACATCGCCTCGACCGAACTCGCCCTGCGCCAGGCGGAGGCGGCGAGCACCCACTACCAGCCGAGGCTGCTGTCCATTCCCGAGCTCTACATGCTGGCACTGTGGCTGCACGAGGACACCGAGGCCGACGCGTCCGGCGGGTCCCCCGCCGCGGCCGATCTGCTGGTACCGCTGGCTCCCGCCCCACCGGGCATCGCGGCACACCGTCCGCACCGGGTCGCCGATCTGCTTCCTGTGATCACCACCCGCATCACACCCGGCCCCGGCCCCCTGCTCGGCTCCCCCGCCTGAGCCCCGGCCGCCCCCCACTTCACCGTGCCCCGCCACCGATTCCGGTGGCGGGGCACGGTGCTGCGGGGGGGCACATCCGGTCCCCGTCCGGACTAGCCCCATCCGGCCACCCCGAACCACCCGAAGTGACAGGGAAGTTGCGTTGAACCGTCCGGCTGGGTGATGCGTCATGAGAGGAGAAGAAGCGCTGCCGCGAAATCCCTGCGGATTGACGCCCGTGGGGCAACACTGGGACCGGACCGATCGATACGGGGGGCGGCCATGAACACCTCTTCAAGCCGCAGGACACTCAACTCAACGCAGCGAAAGAACCCAGCCATGTGTCAGCACCAGCCACCCTGCCCCACAGCCGACTCAGCCGACCGGGAAGCCGCCCGCCTGGTGGCGCACCATCCGGAACAGGGCTGGAGCCTGCTGTGCAACGGCGTCCTGCTCTTCGAGGACACCGGTGAGCTGCTCCCGGACGGGCAGATCATCGCACCGCACCGGCCGCTGGGAACGGGCCGGGTGATGAAGGCCGCCTGACCGCGGCAGGTACGGACAGGGGCCGGCCCGGAGAGATCTCCGAACCGGCCCCGGCGCAGTTCCGCCTCGCACGAAGGCGTCGGTGTCGTCAGTTGTCGTACTCGTCCAGCGGCGGGCAGGAGCAGACGAGGTTGCGGTCACCGAACGCACCGTCGATCCGGCGCACCGGCGGCCAGTACTTGTCGGCGGCGGTGACCCCGGCCGGGAAGACCGCCACCTCACGGCTGTAGCCGTGCGCCCAGTCGCCGCCCAGCGCGGCCGCCGTGTGCGGGGCGTTGCCCAGCGGGTTGTCGTCCGCGCCCCACTCGCCGGAGGCCACCTTCTCGATCTCGCCGCGAATGGCGATCATCGTGTCGCAGAAGCGGTCCAGCTCCGCGAGGTCCTCGCTCTCGGTCGGTTCGATCATCAGCGTGCCCGCGACCGGGAACGACATGGTCGGTGAGTGGAAGCCGTAGTCGATGAGCCGCTTGGCCACGTCGTCGATGCTGACGCCGGTCGCCTTGGAGATCGGCCGCAGATCCACGATGCACTCGTGCGCGACCAGACCGGCCGGGCCGTTGTACAGGATCGGGTAGTGCGGCTCCAGCCGCTTGGCGACGTAGTTGGCCGCGAGTACGGCGACCTGCGTCGCACGCTTCAGGCCCTCCCCGCCCATCAGGCGTACGTACGCCCAGGAGATCGGCAGGATGCCCGCCGAGCCCCACGGAGCGGCCGAGATCGGGCCGACCCCGGTCTCCGGACCGGCGGCGGGCTGCAGCGGGTGGTTGGGCAGGTACGGCGCCAGGTGCGCGCGCACACCGACCGGGCCGACGCCGGGGCCGCCGCCGCCGTGCGGGATGCAGAAGGTCTTGTGCAGGTTCAGGTGCGAGACGTCGCCGCCGAAATGGCCCGGCTTGGCGAGACCGACCAGCGCGTTGAGGTTGGCGCCGTCGACGTACACCTGGCCGCCCGCGTCGTGCACCTCGGCGCAGATGTCGGCGACGTGCTCCTCGAAGACACCGTGCGTCGACGGGTAGGTGATCATGAGCACGGCGAGCTCGTCGCGGTACTGCTCGATCTTGGCGCGGAGGTCCTGGATGTCGACCTCGCCGTCGTCGGCGGTCCTCACCACGACGACCTTCATGCCTGCCATCACGGCACTGGCCGCGTTGGTGCCGTGTGCGGAGGACGGGATCAGACAGACGGTCCGCCCCTCGTCGCCGTTGGCACGGTGGTACGCCCGGACGGCCAGCAGCCCCGCGAACTCCCCCTGCGAGCCGGCGTTCGGCTGGATGGAGACCGCGTCGTAACCGGTGACCTCGGCGAGACGCTCCTCCAGCTCATGGATGAGCGTCAGGAAGCCCTGGGCCTGCTCGGCCGGCGCGAAGGGGTGCAGCGCGCCGAACTCGGGCCAGGTGATCGACTCCATCTCGGCGGTCGCGTTCAGCTTCATGGTGCAGGAGCCGAGCGGGATCATGCCGCGGTCCAGCGCGTAGTCACGGTCGGCGAGCCTGCGCAGGTAGCGCAGCATCGCGGTCTCGGAACGGTGCTGGTGGAAGACGGGGTGGGTCAGCACGGAGTCGGTCCGCAGCAGCTGCTCGGGCAGCGCATCGGCGGTCGTGGCGTCCAGTGCGTCGATGTCACCCGTGACGCCGAAGGCCGCCCAGACGGACGCGATCTCCGTACGGGTGGTGGTCTCGTCGCAGGCGAGCGAGACGAGGTCGGCATCGACGAGCCGCAGGTTCACGCCGCGCTCGCGGGCGTCGGCGACGACCTCCGCGGCCCTGCCGGGTACCCGGACGGTGAGCGTGTCGAAGTGGGAGCCCGTCACGACGTCGGCACCGGCGGCGCGCAGGCCCTCGGCGAGGATCGCGGCGTAGCGGTGGGTACGCCGGGCGATCGTCCGCAGCCCGTCCGGGCCGTGGTAGACGGCGTACATGCCGGCCATCACGGCAAGCAGCACCTGCGCGGTGCAGATGTTGCTGGTGGCCTTCTCGCGGCGGATGTGCTGCTCGCGGGTCTGGAGGGCCAGCCGGTAGGCCTTGTTGCCGTCCGCGTCCACGGAGACGCCGACGAGGCGGCCCGGCAGGCTGCGCGCGAACTTCTCGCGCACGGCCATGAAGCCGGCGTGCGGTCCGCCGAAGCCCATCGGCACACCGAAGCGCTGCGTGGTGCCCACCGCGATGTCCGCGCCGAGCTCGCCGGGCGAGGTGAGCAGGGTGAGCGCCAGCAGATCGGCGGCCACGGTCACGATCGCGCCGAGCTCGTGGGCCTGCTCGATGACGGGCCTGAGGTCGCGCACGGCTCCGGAGGCGCCCGGGTACTGCAGCAGCACGCCGAAGACGCCGCCCTCGGCGATCTCGGCCGGGATGCCGTCGGTGAGGTCGGCGACGACGACCTCGACACCGGTCGGCTCGGCACGGGTCCGGATCACGGCGACGGTCTGCGGGAGGGCGTCCTGGTCGACCAGGAAGACGCCCTTCTTGACCTTGCCGACGCGCCGCGCCAGCGCCATCGCCTCGGCGGCGGCGGTGCCCTCGTCGAGCAGCGAGGCGCCGGAGGTGGGCAGCCCGGTCAGGTCGGCGACCATCGTCTGGAAGTTCAGGAGAGCTTCGAGGCGGCCCTGGGAGATCTCCGGCTGGTACGGCGTGTAGGCCGTGTACCAGGCGGGGTTCTCCATCACGTTGCGCAGGATCACCGGCGGGGTGAACGTGCCGTAGTAGCCGAGCCCGATCATCGGGGCCAGCACCTGGTTGCGGTCGGCGAGCGCGCGAAGTTCGGCCAGCACCTCGGCCTCGGTACGGGCCGTCGGCAGCTGAAGCGCCTCGGTGCTCCGGATGACATCGGGCACCGCGGCCGCGGTGAGCTCGTCGAGCGAGCCGTAACCGACCTGGGCGAGCATCTTCGCCTGCGCCGCGGCGTCGGGACCGATATGACGCTGCTCGAACGGAATGCCCTGTTCCAGCTGGGAGAGCGAAGTGCGACGGGGGGTCATGGTGGAGGCCTCCTGGTCTGTCACGACCTGCGAGGGGCACCACGGCGCGGGGTGCCCGAACGGCCTCCCCCTCTGTCATCTCAACCTGAGAGCTTCACCGGTGCCCACTGCACGCACCGGTTTTCACCGTCGGTGAGGGAGAGATCCGCCTCGGCCCACGGCCGTGCGGAACCCGCCCTGCTTTCCAGAGTGACCTCGTCCGTGCGGTACGGGGGCCTGAGAGATTCCGGGGAGGATTTGCTCCTTCGGCGCCTCCGGATTCGCTCCGGAGGACTCTCCCGCACGGGGTAAGCAGCCACTCTCCAGCCTACCAGCGGGGTTCCCGGCGGAAATCTCGAGTGGCCAACCCCACGGTTGTGCACTTCTGTGGTTCCTGTGGAGTAGCCGCGACCAGTGGGAGGGTCCGTGCAGACCGACATCGATCCGCGCAACCTGATCGGCCGCAAGGCGTTCGACCGCGAGGGCACCAAGATCGGAACCGTGGACGAGGTGTACCTCGACGACGCGACCGGCGTGCCGGAGTGGGCGGCCGTACGCACCGGCCTGTTCAGCCGGGACGCCTTCGTCCCGCTGGAACCCAGCGAGTTCGAAGGGGACGCGCTGCGCGTCCCCTTCGACCGCGCACTGATCAAGAACGCTCCCGACTTCGGGGTCGGCCGGCATCTCTCGCCGGAACAGGAGCTCCAGCTCTACCGGCACTACGGTCTGGACTCCCCGCCCGAGGAGATCGGCCCGGACCGGGACTTCGGCAGGCTGGCCGGCCAGGACGAGTAGTCGGCCGGATCCCGCACGAGCGGCAGCGGATCGGCCGGCTGGAGTTCCGGATCGTCGATCCGGAACGTACGCACCCGGCCGGGAGCCGATTCCGGCTCCTCGAAGCGCACCGTCACCCGGCCGACGCCGCTGCCCTGCACCCAGCCGTGGCCGTGGACGTCGTGCCGCACGTCGTGCCCGGCCGGCCAGCGGCGGGCGGCGAGCTGTTCGGCGCTCTCCTGCTCCGGCTCCTCGGGCTCCGGCCCGCCGTCGACCGTACCGCCCCCCGCGCTGTCGGTGGTCCCGGCGGCGGTGCGCTCGGCCGCGGTGCGCTCGTCGGCCGCCTGCGCGAACAGGTCCTCCTGGGTGTAGTCGGCGAGCCCGGTGACGCCCACTCCGAGCAGCCGCACTCCCCCGGTGGTGTCCACGGACTCCAGGAGCCGCGCGGCGGCCTCCCGGACCACCGTGGGGTCGTCGGTGGGGCCACGCAGCGTCTCGGACCGGGTCAGGGTGGAGAAGTCGTACCGCCGTACCTTCAGCACCACGGTCCTGCCCGAGCGCTCCGCCGCCCGCAGCCGCTGGACGCACCGGTCCGCGAGCCGCTCCACCTCGCTCCTGACCCGGACCCGGTCGTGCAGGTCCGTGTCGAACGTGTCCTCGACCGAGACCGATTTCGCGTCGCGCTCGGCGACGACCGGCCGGTCGTCATGGCCGGACGCCATCCGGTGCAGTGAGCCGCCGTGCGCCTTGCCCAGCAGCCGTACGAGCTCCGCCTCGCCCGCCTCGGCCAGGTCGTTCACCGTGGTCATCCCGGCGCGCCGCAGATGGTCCGCGGTGGCCGGGCCGACCCCGGGCAGCGTGCGGACCGGCATGGGCGCGAGCAGATCCCGCTCGGTGCCCGGCGCTATCAGCAGGATCCCGTCGGGCTTCGCCTCCTCCGAGGCGATCTTGGCCAGCATCTTGGAGCCGGCGAGGCCGACGGACCCGCTCAGTCCGGTGACCGCCTCGATCGCCTCCCTCAGCTGCTCACCGATCGCCAGCGCGGAAGCCGTGTCGTCCGCGGTGCCGCCGGCCTCCAGGTCGACGAAGGCCTCGTCCAGGCTCAGCGGCTCCACCAGCGGTGACAGCCGGCCCAGCAGCTCCATGACCTGGTCGCTCACGGTCCGGTACAGCGCGAAGCGCGGCACCAGATAGGCGGCGTTCGGCGCCAGCCGCCTGGCCTGCGCCATCGGCATGGCCGAGTGGACCCCGAAACGCCGCGCCTCGTACGAGGCGGTGGCGACGACCCCGCGCGGCCCCAGCCCGCCCACCACCACGGGCTTGCCGCGCAGACTCGGCTTCGCCGCCTGCTCCGCGGAGGCGTAGAAGGCGTCCATGTCCAGATGCAGGATGGTCGGCGCGGCTCTCACATCAATCGATGCTGCCCTACGGCACTGACAATCGCCGGATGGCAACCGCTCGCGGGCCCGGGAAACCCCGGGCCCGGCCGGGCTCGCACCGGCTCAGCCGGCCCGGTTGCGCCGTCGGGCGAGCTCGTCGGCGGGGTTGTTCCCGATCAGCGTCTCGCCGGTGTCCACCCGCTCCCCGTGCAGCTGCGACAGCGCGGCGTCGACGTCCCGCCAGACCACCCCCACGGCGATGCCGAAGACGCCCTGACCCCCTTGGAGCAGCTCCACGACCTCGGCGGGCGAGGAGCACTCGTAGACGGTCGCCCCGTCGCTCATCAGCGTCATGCGTTCGAGGTCCTGGAAACCGCGGGCCCGTAGGTGCTGGACCGTGGTGCGGATGTTCTGGAGGGCCACCCCGGTGTCGAGGAAGCGCTTCACGATCTTCAGCAGGACGACGTCCCGGAAGCTGTAGAGCCGCTGTGTGCCCGATCCGTACGCGGGACGGACGCTCGGTTCGACGAGGCCCGTGCGAGCCCAGTAGTCGAGCTGGCGATAGGTGATCCCCGCCGCCGCGCATGCCGTCGGCCCGCGATAGCCGATGTCCTTGGCCGATGCCGCGCCGTCCCCCGCCACCGCAGCCGGCACAGCCGGTTGCCTGATGGTCTGGTCGGCTGTACTCCCCTGCTGCGGATACGGCCCACCCACTGCCGCACCGTCGCCGCTGCTTCTCACGCCGACCTCCGTCCTTGACCTGCCCACTCGAAGGTAGGCAGTCACCCGGGGTGCGTCAACGATCGCCACACTCGGCACGCCGAGTGATAATCACCCTGAGGGTGGTTTCCCGTGACTCTCGACCGGGAAAGGCTTGTCGGATGCGCTGACGGCGCCCCCTTGGGACGTCACTGACTGTTCGTACCGAAGTCCTCCGGCGAGATCTGATCGAGGAACTCCCGGAACTTCTCCACCTCGTCCTCCTGCTCGTCGGGAATCGCGATTCCCGCGTCGTCGAGCACCCCGTCACTGCCGTAGATCGGCGTTCCGGTGCGCAGGGCGAGCGCTATGGCGTCGGACGGCCGCGCACTCACCTCGACTCCGCTCGCGAAGACCAGCTCCGCGTAGAAGACCCCTTCCCGGAGGTCCGTGATCCGGACCTCGGTGAGCTCCTGGCCCACGGCCTCAAGCACATCCTTGAAGAGGTCATGGGTCAGCGGCCTGGCCGGAGCCATGCCCTGCTGAGCGAAGGCGATCGCGGTCGCCTCACCAGGACCGATCCAAATGGGGAGGTACCGGTCGCCTCCCACTTCACGCAGGAGCACGATCGGTTGGTTGGAGGGCATTTCCACCCGGACACCCACAACGTCGAGCTCGTTCACACAGCAACCCTAGGACGTGCTCGGCAGGTTTGGGTAGTCGGGGCCCACTGCGATCAGTGGAGCCTGATCTGGAGCGCGGTCTGCACGAGGGCCGAGTGCAGCCGTACAGAAAGCTCCGCGAGCTCCTTCGCAGTGGCCTCGGCATGGGCTCTGGTCTGCGGATTCCGGTGCCGTCGCAGTGGTGCGACCACCTGTTCGATGAGTCCGGCCTCCCGGTCGGCGGCCGCTCGCATGGCGCGCAGATGCCGCGGTTCCAGACCGAATCGGCCCAGATCCGCCACAAGCCTGGCGACGGCGACCGTCCCGGCGTCGTATCCGCCGTCGGCCGTCGGAACGACCAGACCGTAGGACTCCCACGCGTCGAGGTCGCTCTCGGTGACCTCCGCGGCAGCGAGAAGCTCGGCGCGGCCGATGCGGGCGGCCGTGGCCCGGCCCGTCCCACCGGTCCAACTGCCGTCGGCGAGGTCCCGCTCGCCGTCCGGGGCCGGCAGGGCCACCCGCTCGCCCCTGGCGACGGCGTCCAGGTGCTCGCGGATGACCTTCAGCGGAAGATAGTGGTCCCGCTGCATCCGCAGCACCTGAGCGAGCCGCTCGACGTCGTCGGACCGGAACTTGCGGTAGCCGGAGGGCGTCCGCTGCGGTTCGACGAGTCCCTCCGCCTCCAGGAAGCGGATCTTGGAGATGGTGACTTCGGGAAACTCGTCCCGCAGCTGCAGGAGCACCGTGCCGATGCTCATCGGGCGGTCGTCGGCGGTGGCGGTGCCGTTTCCGGCACCGCCCGTCGGTGTTCTCAGCATGGACCTTCCTGGGGGTCCCCCCGACGGAGTCAGGGGCGGGTCAGATGGCCCGCTGGCTCGCGTAGAAGACCAGCCGGTACTTGCCGATCTGCACTTCGTCGCCGTTGGACAGCGCGACGGAGTCGATGCGCTCACGATTGACGTACGTGCCGTTGAGGCTGCCCACGTCCCCGACCGTGAAGCTGCCGTCGGGGCTCCGGCGGAACTCCACGTGACGGCGCGAGACCGTCACGTCGTCGAGGAAGATATCGCTCTGCGGGTGGCGGCCGGCCGTGGTCAGCTCGCCGTCCAGCAGGAAGCGGCTGCCCGAATTCGGACCGCGCCGCACCACCAGGAGCGCCGAGCCGAGCGGCAGGGCGTCCACAGCGGCCTGTGCCTCGGGCGAGAGCGACGGCGCGGACGACTGACCGGTCACCTCCGCCTCGTAGGCCTCAAGGCCCGAGATGGAGATGGTCGACGTCGTCTCCGAGGCCCGCTCGGGTACCCCGCCCCTCAGCGGCGCGCCGCAGTTGGAGCAGAAACGACTGGCTTCGGCATTGCGGTGGCCGCACCTCGTACAGACCGGCATGGACGAACCCTCCTGCCTCGGGGTGAACCCTCCACCCGTACTTGAGGTTGACGGTTCTCCGAAACCTATGCGGCCGGGACCGGCGGGGTCAACAGACGACGCGCCCGAATTGTCACCCCCCGAACCTGCCACCTCGTCGCGGAAGAGCGGGCGCTCGGAGCCCTGCTCGTCGGCTTGACCATGGCGCGGCGCGCGATGGCGGGCAGCCTCATCGCGTGCACTCTTGCCGAACAACTTCCCAAACAACTTCACGGGCGATTCCCCTTGACCGAAACAGACCCGCCCGTGGGGCAGGACGAACCCTGAATGAACACACCTGCCGACCCGGACATCTTCACAACGTCCGTATCCACTCGACAGTTTCCACCACGCGCCACGATTACGATGCGGCGACCCCCCGCAACCTTCTGCCCGTGTCCCCCGACGCTCACGCGTCCCGGGTTCACGGGGCCGACGACCGAGCGTAGTCAGGCCGCTCCGCCGGTCGCAAGGCGTCCACGACAATGTCGTCGGCCTGCGACACATGCACAGTGGCCTGCTCCTTCTCCAGCGTCTGCACCACGCCGCCCGGGATGTTCAGCGCCGGCTCCAGATCCTGCGGCTTGCCGATGACCTTGAACACGTACGGAGCCGAGATCTTCCGCCCGTCGACCTTGATGGCGCCACCGTCGCCGGAGAAGTATGTATTGGCCACCACCCGCACGCCATTGACCTCGATCGCCTCGGCGCCGGCTGCCCGAAGCTCCTGAAGCGCGTCGAGGAGCTTGTCGGCCTCCACCGCGCCACCCGGGTCGTTGATCGTGAGGGTGATCCCGGGGCCGTGCGCGGCCACGGTGCCCGCGAGGATGCCGAGTTGACGCTCCTTCTCGACCGTCTGCTTGCGTGCCTCCTCCGCCTGGTCGGAACTGTTCTCCAGCTCCGTGCGCTGGTCCTCAAGGCGCTGCTTCTCGTCCTCCAGCCGCTGTGAACGGTCGTCCACCTCGTCGAGGATGCGGACCAGGTCCTCCTGGCGCGCGCCGCGCAGGGCGCTGTTGTCGCTGTTGGACCGCACCTGGATGGCAAGCCCCAGACCGAGGACGAACAGCAGCACCGCGACAATGAGTTGGGCGCGGGTGACCCGTGGCGGCCAGAGCCCGGCGATCAGCCGCTGGCGTCCGGTGAGCTCCTTGGGGGCGTCCACGGGCCGCTCGCCGGGCTGTTCCCGGCCGCCGGTGAATTCTTCGTCGTCGCTCATCGGCCTCAGGCCCGGAAGACGTGACGGCGGATGGCGGCGGCGTTGGAGAAGATCCGGATGCCGAGGACAACCACCACACCGGTGGAGAGCTGGGCGCCGACGCCCAGCTTGTCGCCCAGGAAGACGATCAGGGCGGCCACGACCACGTTCGAGAGGAACGAGACCACGAAGACCTTGTCGACGAAGATGCCGTCGAGCATGGCCCGCAGGCCACCGAAGACGGCATCGAGGGCGGCCACGACGGCGATCGGGAGATAGGGCTCGACCACCGCCGGCACTTCGGGCCGGACCAACAGTCCGACCACGACTCCCACGACGAGGCCCAGTACGGCGATCACGATGTGCCCTTCCCTGTGTCTGCCGCACCACTGCCGGTGTCGGCGGCCTTATAAGGCTCTGCTGTCCGTACGATCAGGCTCGGGGCCGCCGGGAGATTCACCTTCTCCTGGACGGAGATGCCGGTCCTGATGTCGAAGGTGTCCTTCAGTGCCTGCAGGTACTGTCCGTCGGCACTGCCGCGGAAGGCGGCGCTGAGCTTCTTCCCGTCCCCCACCGCGAGCACCGAGTACGGCGGCACCAGCGGTTTGTTGTCGACCAGTATGGCGTCGCCCGCGGCGCGGATCGCCGACAGGGCGGTCAGACGCTGCCCGTTGATGGCGATCGCTTCCGCACCGGACTGCCACAGGCCGTTGACGACCCGTTGCAGGTCCCGGTCCCTGACCCGTCCGGTGTCGGAGAAGCCGCTGGTCTCACGCGGTCCGCCGCCGCCCTGGTCGGTGTTCTTCGCGTCGTCGACGACCAGTTTCAGGCCGGGCCCGTGCACGGGCGTCGCGCCGGAGAGCAGGGCCACCAGTTCCGCCTGGTCCCCACCGTGCTTCTCCAGAGCCTTGCGCTGACGCCTGCCGACATCGTCACGGACCTTTTCGACCTGTGCCTCAAGAGTGTCTGTCGCAGCGGTCTCCGAGTCGATCCGGTCGATCAGTTCCTCGCGTTCCTTGGCGAGGACCGGTGCCGCCACCCGTGCCTGCGCGGCACCCAGGGTGACAACGAGCGCGGCCAGCACCAGGCACGCCGCGAAGCCCAGCTTCGCCTTGAGGGTGCGGGGCATGCCGGCCCGGCCGTCGGCCTCGCGACGAGCCGCTGCCTCGGCGTACCCGTCGTCCAGGCTGTGGTCCATCACATTGGTCAGCAGCGACATGGACGCGTCGGGGCGTGCGGGCGGCGAGGCCGTACTCCGATCGGGGGGCTGCTGCGACATGCCGCACATCGTCGCACGTCGCGGCAGCTACCGCCGAATGGCCCCACCGATGTGCCGGAGCCGTCGGCCGGCGCGGTCCTGCACACCGCGGGAAGCCCGGACCGTCCGGCCACCGCGGGCGGCGTCTCTCCGCCACCGCGGTGGCCGGACGGCTCAGTTGCCCGCGCTGTCGACGATCGCCGACCACTCGTCCAGGAGGGCCTGCGCCGAGGCGTCGTCCGGCCCTTCCGCCCACAGATGGGTGACCGCTTCCGCCCGGTCCGGCAGGACCATCACCCAGCGTCCGTCCGCCTCGACGACCCGCACACCGTCCGTCGTATCGACGTCGCGGTCTCCGGCGGCCTCGACGACACGGCGCATCACCAGCCCCTTCACGGCCCACGGGGTCGCGAGATCGTGGCGCAGGACATGAGCACGCGGGATGCGTGCGTCGATCTGGCTGAGTGTGAGCTGCGTCCTGGCAACCAGCCCGATCAGCCGTACGAACGCGGCCGAGCCGTCGAAGACGCTGCTGAATTCCGGAACGATGAAGCCGCCCCGCCCGTCTCCACCGAAGATGGTGCCTTCCTCGCGTCCGACCCGGGTCAGATCGTCGGGCGATGTCGTCGTCCACTCGACCTGGGTGCCGTGGTACGCGGCCACCTGTTCGGCGACGCGGGTGGTGGTCACCGGCAGCGCCACCCGTCCGCTGCGCCGCTCGGCGGCGACGAGGTCGAGCATGACCAGCAGGGCCCGGTCGTCCTCGATGATCCGCCCCCGCTCGTCGACCAGGGAGAGCCGTTCGCCGACCGGGTCGAACCGGACTCCGAAGGCCGCCCGCGCCGAGGAGACGATCTCACCGAGTCGCACCAGTCCGGACCGCCGGGTCTCGGCGGACTCGGTCGGACGCGATTCGTCCAGGCCGGGGTTGATGGTCAGCGCGTCCACGCCGAGCCGTCCCAGCAGGCTGGGCAGGACAAGTCCCGCGCTGCCGTTGGAGGCGTCAACGACGACCTTCAGCCCGGCGTCCGCGATTCCGCCGGTGTCCACGTTCCGCAGCAGTGATCCGGTGTACGAGTCGAAGACACTGGACGGGAAGTGCAGGTCCCCGATCTCTCCGGGGAAGGCCCGGCGGTATTCCTGCCGCGCGTAGACGCGGTCCAGCTTCCGCTGCTGCGCCTGGGAGAGGTCCGCGCCGCTCGCGTCGAAGAACATGATGTCGACGGAGTCGGGGACGCCCGGCGACGTCCGGATCATGATGCCGCCCGCGCTGCCGCGTGCGGTCTGCTGGCGGGCCACGGGCAGCGGTACGTTCTCGAGGTCGCGGACATCGATGGCGCTGGCCTGGAGCGCCGAGATCACCGCACGCTTCAGCGCTCGGGCACCACGGGAGTGGTCACGTGCGGTGGTGACCGTCGAGCCCTTCTTCAGGGTCGTGGCGTACGCACCGGCCAGCCTGACGGCCAGCTCCGGCGTGATCTCGACGTTCAGGATCCCGGAGACACCGCGCGCCCCGAAGAGGTGGGCCTGTCCGCGCGACTCCCAGATCACCGAGGTGTTGACGAAGGCGCCGGCCTCGATGGTCTTGAAGGGGTAGACGCGGACGTTGCCCTGGATGATCGATTCCTCGCCGACGAGGCATTCGTCGCCGATGACGGCGCCGTCCTCGATGCGGGCGGCGCGCATGATGTCGGTGTTCTTGCCGATCACGCAGCCGCGCAGATTACTGTGATCGCCGATGTACACGTTGTCGTGCACCACGGCCTTGTGCAGGAACGCCCCGCTCTTCACGACGACGTTCGACCCGATGACCGTGTGTTCACGGATCTCGACACCGGCTTCGACCTTGGCGTAGTCGCCGATGTACAGGGGCCCCCGGAGTACCGCGTCGGGATGCACCTCCGCGCCTTCGGCCACCCATACTCCGGGCGAGATCTCGAAGCCATCGATCTCCACGTCGACCTTGCGCTCAAGGACGTCGGCCTGCGCCTTGACGTAGCTCTCGTGCGTACCCACGTCCTCCCAGTAGCCCTCGGCGACATAGCCGTAGATGGGCTTGCCTTCCTTCATGAGCTGCGGGAAGACGTCTCCGGACCAGTCCACGGAGACATCGGCCTCGACGTAGTTGAAGACCTCGGGCTCCATCACGTAGATGCCCGTGTTGACGGTGTCCGAGAAGACCTGCCCCCAGGTGGGCTTCTCAAGGAACCGCTCGACCTGGCCCGCTTCGTCCACGATCGTGATCCCGAATTCCAGAGGATTCGGTACACGGGTGAGGCAGACCGTGACCAGGCCGCCCTTTTCCTTGTGGAAGGCGATGAGTTCGGTGAGGTCGAAGTCGGTGAGCGCGTCACCGGAAATGACGAGGAAAGTGTCGTCCTTCAATGCCTCTTCGGCATTCTTCACGCTGCCCGCGGTGCCGAGCGGTTTCTCCTCGTTGGCATAGCTGAGCTCCATTCCGAGCTCTTCGCCGTCTCCGAAGTAGTTCTTCACCAGAGACGCGAGGAACTGGACGGTCACAACCGTCTCATTGAGCCCGTGCCTCTTCAGCAGCCGAAGCACATGCTCCATGATCGGCCGATTGGCTACGGGCAGGAGCGGCTTGGGCATGCTTGAGGTCATGGGGCGAAGGCGAGTGCCTTCACCACCTGCCATCACGACGGCCTTCATGTCGGAAACGTCCTCCTCGAAGAGACGACGGTCTAGCCGACTTCGCCCATCAGGGCAGCATCTGTGTCATCAGCCGCGGGCCGGCCACGCTGCGCGGCACCGCATCAACAGGCTCAATCGGCTACTGCATCCGCCTTGACAAGCCGGCGGACCTGAACCACGTAGAGGATCCCTGCCCACCAGTAGAGCGTTGTACCCCATACTGCGAACGCCCAGCCGAAAACCGTGGCCAGTGATGCCAGCCAACCACCTCCGTCGCTGAGCAGCAACAAGGGAAACGCGTACATCAGATTGAACGTGGCCGCCTTGCCCAGGAAGTTCACCTGGGGCGGTGGATAGCCGTGACGGCGCAGGATTCCCACCATCACGAGAAGCATGAGCTCGCGAGCGAGAAGAGCTGCGGTGAGCCAGAGCGGGAGGATCTCCCGCCAGGTCAGTCCGACAAGGGTCGAAAGAATGTAGAGCCGGTCGGCGGCCGGGTCGAGCAGTCGTCCGAGGCTGCTGATCTGGTTCCAACGACGCGCGAGCTTTCCATCAAGGTAGTCGCTGACACCGCTGAACATCAGTACCAGCAACGCCCAGCCGTCGCTCTTGGGCCCACCGAACTCAGGGCGGAGAATCAGCCACAGGAAGACAGGCACGCCTACAAGGCGAGCCATGCTGAGGATGTTGGGGATGGTGAGTACCCGGTTCGTCTGAACGCGAGTCTCCTGGACCTCCACCCGGGGGCCTCCTGTGAAGAACGTGCCAATGATGCCCCCTGACCCTACCCTCAGCGCTGGCCGGCAGGTACACAGGGGTACCGAGAACAACCGGAACGCAGAAAAGCCCCGTGCCACAAGGGCACGGGGCTTAACTATAAAAGGAGTTCGGCGACGTCCTACTCTCCCACAGGGTCCCCCCTGCAGTACCATCGGCGCTGAAAGGCTTAGCTTCCGGGTTCGGAATGTAACCGGGCGTTTCCCTAACGC
>NZ_JBFAJY010000043.1:0-74663 GCF_040655445.1 Streptomyces sp. NPDC050423 | reverse complement strand
GCTCCACACCTACAATCACCACCGCGGACACACCGCGCTCAAAGGCCAACCACCCGCCAGCCGCGTCCCCAACCTCACGGGTCAGTACACCTAGGGCGTGTTTCGAAAGTGGCGCCGTCCGCCCCAAGGGCGGGCCCGGCGGTGTCTGGTGCGTGCGATCCCGACAACGCGGCGAGCGTGCGTGCCAGACGGCGCCGGGCAGGCGGGACTTTCGAAACACGCCCCAGGGGGCTGTCCCGCGATCCCCGGCGCGCGGGACAGCCCTCAGGGAGTGTTCAGCCGGGCCGCGCGCCCCTGCTCGCCCGCTGCCCAGCAGCCGCCGTCCGCGGTGCAGTCGACCGTGTCGTAGGAGCCGGTGCCGACCGTCCGCCAGGTGCGCCCGCCATCCGTGGTCAGGTCCGTGCCGGCCGGGCCGACAGCGAGTGCGGCCGACCGGCTGTGCGGCAGCCAGGCGACGCCCGAGCGGTAGGCGGCGGGTGCGGTGACCGACCGGCGCCAGCCGCGGCCGCCGTTGTCCGTGACGGCCGAGGCGTGGGGCGATTCCTGGTCGGGACGGTAGTCGCCGCCGACCGCGATGCCGTGGGTCCGGTCGCGGAAGGCCAGCCCGAAGACCCCGCGGGCCGGGTCACCGGCCGGGAGGGTCGATTCGGCGGCCCTCCAGGTCAGTCCGCGGTCCCCGGAGTGCAGGACGCGCGCGGTGGCCGCACCGCCGGTCGCCAGCCAGACGTCCTTCGGCCCCGAGCTGACCAGGCACTGCCCACTGGCCGCGAACCCCGCCTCGCCGTCCTGGGCCGGGGGCATTCCCGCACTGGGCAGCACGTTCCAGCTGCGGCCGCCGTCCGCGGTGGACAGGATGCGGAACCGCCCGTCCACCGGGTCGCTCATGGCCAGCCCGTGCCGGCTGTCGAAGAAGGTGAGGCAGTCGTAGAAGGCGCGGGCGTCGGTGTTGCGGAAGGACTCGGTCCACGTCGCTCCCCCGTCGTCGGTGCGCAGCACCCGGGACGCCTCCCCCTCGCCGATGGCCAGCGCCACCGCCCTCCTGGCGTCGAAGGCCTCGATGTCGCGGAACTCCAGCCCCTCCTGCGCCGCACCGGGCGGTGAGACGTCGCGCCAGTGCCGGCCACCGTCGGAGGTGCGCAGCACCGTGCCCTTGGTCCCGGCGAGCCAGGCGGTGCGGCTGTTCACGGCGGCGAGGCCTCGGAAGCGGGCGTCGGTTCCGGTGGCGGTGGGTGTCCAGACCGGCCGGTCACCGGGCCGGTGCCGTTCCCCGGGCACCGCGTGAGCCGCCGGTGCGGCCAGCGCGGCGGCCAGCGCCGCCCCGCACAGTCCCAGTGACATCAGTCGTCGCGTCTTTCCCTTGGCCCTCATGGCGCTGGAAGCTAACCGACGGACCGCGCGCCGTCCAGGGTGCACCGCCCGGGAGCGGACACGTGATCAGGGACCGGGGCCCGGTGAGCGGTGACGCAGCTCACTCGGTCCCGGGGTGCACGGATCGGCGACTTCCGTCGTCTGTATCAGTGCCGGGAACCCGTTCATCCGGTCGCGAGAGGGAGCAGGTCGTGTCCATCGTTATCGAGCAGTCCGTACAGGTCCGCATGGTGGCGTCCGCGCCGCAGATGGAGACACTTCCGGCCGTCCTCCAGTACGACCGCACGGACCCCTTCGCGATCCGCATGGCCTTCCCCGCGCCCGCGACGCTGGAGGGCACCGAGGTGTCCTGGGAGTTCTCCCGGGAACTGCTCGCGGCGGGAATGAACACACCGGCGGGCGTGGGCGACGTACGGATCAGGCCCTTCGGGTACGACCGCACGGTTCTGGAGTTCCACGCCGCCGAGGGCATCGCGATGGTGCACGTCCGCACTGCCGACCTGCGCCGGTTCCTGCGGCGGACCCAGCAGCTGGTGCCCGTCGGCGGCGAGCACCGGTTCCTGGACTTGGACCGGAGCCTGACGGACCTGCTCGGCGGCTCCCGCTGAACCGGCGCCTGCGGACACGGCGGTCCGGGACGTTGTCGCGTTAATTCGTTTGCCCCGCCCTCGGGCCGGGCGTAGCGTCTTCGATGTCCTTGTCGTCGTCGATCGGAGCAGGACGTTGCTCGTCTGAGGTCTTGAGACACCGTGTCGCGCGCCGTGTCGTGTCCGTACATGTCCGCGTGCCCGAGTGTGACCTCAGCTCTTTCGAGCCGTCCTCCGTGACCAGGGCCTTCCTCCACATCTCGCGGAATCCTTCCGTGGAACGCCAGTGACCGGTGTCTCGTCCCGTTTCCCCTGGCCTTCCTCGCAACCGGGAGATTCCCTTATGCCAGCTCCGCTCGCCCACCTCACCTGCTCGTCGCTCTCCTTCGCCTGGCCCGACGGCAGCGAGGTCTTCGACGACTTCCATCTCACCGTGGGGCCCGGCCGTACGGGCCTCATCGGTATCAACGGCGCCGGCAAGTCGACCCTGCTGCGGCTGATCGCCGGCGACCTCGTTCCGGCGGCGGGCCGCATCAGGGCCGCGGGCGAGATCGGTTACCTGCCGCAGAATCTGGTCCTGGACACCGCGCTGCGGGTCGACACGGCCCTGGGCATCGCCGCGACGCGTGGGGCGCTGCACGCCATCGAGGCGGGCGACGTCGGCGAGGAGCGGTTCACGGCCGTCGGTGACGACTGGGACGTGGAGGAGCGGGCCCGCGCCACGCTCGACCAGCTCGGTCTCGGACACATCGGGCTCGACCGGACCATCGGTGAGATGTCCGGCGGGGAGTGCGTGCTGCTTCGGCTGGCCGCGCTGCTGCTGGCCCGGCCCGACGTGCTGCTGCTCGACGAGCCGACGAACAACCTGGATCTGCGGGCACGGCAGCGGCTGTACGCCGCGGTCGACGCGTGGAACGGGGTCCTGGTGGTCGTCAGCCACGACCGGGAGCTCCTGGAACGCGTCGATCAGATCGCCGATCTGCGGGGCTCCGAGGTCACCTGGTACGGCGGAAACCTCTCGGCGTACGAGGAGGCGCTCGCCGTGGAGCAGGAGGCCGCCGAGCGCATGGTGCGGGTCGCGGAGGCCGATGTGCACCGGCAGAAGCGCGAGCTCGCCGACGCCCAGGTCAAGCTGGCCCGGCGCAGGCGCTACGGACAGAAGATGAACGACCAGAAGCGCGAGCCGAAGATCGTCATGGGCGCCCGCAGGCGCGCCGCGCAGGAGTCGGCCGGCAAGCACCGCATCATGCACACCGAGCGGCTGACCGAGGCGAGGGAGCGCCTGGACGACGCCGTCGAGGCGGTGCGCGACGACGACGAGATCCGGGTCGAGCTGCCGCACACCAAGGTCCATCCGGGCCGTGGCGTGCTGGTACTGCGCGATCTGCAACTCGCTTACGGGGCACGGGTCCAGGGCTCGTTCGAGGTGCGCGGTCCGGAGCGCATCGCACTGGTGGGACGTAACGGAGCGGGCAAGACCACACTGCTGCGGACCCTCGTCGGTGAGCTGGCACCGGTGTCCGGCGAGGCGGAGGTACAGCTCCCGACGCGGTTTCTGCCGCAGCGGCTGGACGTGCTCGACGACGGGCTGAGCGTGGTGGAGAACGTGGCGCGGTTCGCACCGGATGCCACGGACAACGCGATCAGGGCGAGGCTGGCACGTTTTCTGTTCAAGGGGGCACGGGCGGACCGGCCCGCGGGAACCCTGTCGGGCGGGGAGCGGTTCCGGGCGGCTCTGGCCGCGCTGCTGCTGGCCGAACCGGCGCCTCAGCTGCTGATGCTGGACGAACCGACGAACAACCTGGACCTGGCGAGCGTGCGCCGGCTGACGGCGGCACTCGACGCGTACGAGGGGGCGCTCATCGTGGCGAGCCACGACGTGCCGTTCCTGGAGTCACTCGGAATCACGCGCTGGCTGCTGCTCGACGGCGCGCTGCGGGACACCACGGCCGAGGAGGTGCGCACCGGGATGTGAGGCGCGGAGCAAGGTAAGCCCGGGGGCGGGGAGATGGGTGTGGGGGGACGGTGCGGAGGGCTACGGGTGGAGTAACGCCCAGGCCTTGGAGCCGCCGGATGCCGTCAGCGCGGGGGCGAGCCCCCAGTCCCCGCCGTGCGCGTCCACCGCGGCCGCCAGCAGCCACATGCCGGCACTCCGCTGCTCCCGGCACTCCTCGGACTTCTCCGGCGTTCCGTGACACGGGTGCTGGTCGTAGAGGACGACCCGCAGCGCCTCGAACCGCCAGTGGACCCGGAGCAGCATCTCCCGGTCCGGAGTGAACCGGTAAGCGGCGGCGACCAGTTCCGACGTGGCGAGAACCGCGGTGTCACGGAGTTCCGCGAGGTCGTGCCGGATGAGCAGGTCGCTCACGGCGCGGCGGGCGAGGCCGGCGCAGAAGGCGCCGCCCGGCAGGGCGAACGAATAGCTCAGATTGCCCGCCACCGGCGGATGGGGCCCGGCGGGGGCCGGGGCGGGGGCGGGGAGAAAACGCAGTGCGCCCTTCATCAAGGTACTCACATTTCCGGTGCGTGTGGTGACGGTCACACAGAGGCACGGTGGCCCCGTGTGAGACTTGCGCTACCGACCGTAACCCACAAGTGGAGCACGGTGCTACTACTTGTGTGGTTCCGGTCATTTCACTGACCTCCCCCACTCGAAAGGACACCCCGTGCCTCCCAGGAGCACTCCGACCGCCCGGCAACAACGCCTCGGGTACGAACTGCGCAAGCTGCGCGAGCAGTCGGGAATGACGGTGCAGCAGGCCGCCGCACTGCTCGGCGTCGACCGCACCCGGATCCCGAACATCGAGTCGGGCCGGTTCGGCATCAGCACCGAGCGGGTCCGCACCCTCGCCTTCAATTACGGCTGCCCCGACACGGGCCTCGTGGACCTGCTGGCCGAGATGACGCAGGAGCGGGCCGGGGGATGGTGGGAGGAGCATCGCGGACTCCTGCTGCCCAGCCTGCTCGACATCGCCGAATTGGAGTTCCACGCGGTCGAGTTGATCACCGCGACCACCACGCACATCCCGGGCCTGCTGCAGACCGAGGAGCATGCGCGGGCGGTCTTCGACACCGCCGTTCCACAGCTGCCCCGCCCCGATCTGCTGGCCCGGCTCTCGCTGCGGCTGCGCCGCCAGGAGGTCCTCGAACGGGACCGGCCGCCGCTGTACGAAGCGGTGATCCACGAGGCCGCCCTCCGGATGCAGTTCGGCGGCCCGAAGGTGACCGGGGCGCAGCTGGAACACATCCTCGGCCAGTCCGAACGGGACCGGATAACCGTCCGGGTGATCCCGTTCGCAGCCGGCGGGTTCCCCGGCGCCGGGCAGTCGTTCACCTATGCCGGCGCGGCGGTGCCTCAGCTCGATACCGTGCAGCTCGATTCCTCGCACGGCTCGATGCTGCTGGATGCCGATATGCAACTGCGGCGCTATCGGGGCCTGTTGGAGCGACTCCGTACGCTTGCGCTGCCCGTCGAGGAATCACGCGAATTCATCCGGCGCATAGCCCAGGACCTCTGAGGAGAGACCATGAACGACATCTGCTGGGACGAGGCGTTCTGCAGCGAAGGGGCGAACTGTTTCCGTTTCGGACTGGACGACCAGGGCCGCGCCTACATCGGCTCCACCACCGACACCGCGCTCTACGTCAGTGACTCCGTGGAGGCGCTGCGGGCACTGATCTCCGCGGTGAAGTCCGGCGCGGCGGACCATCTGCTCTGATCCCCGACCGACCGAGCCCCCGTGCGCCTGCGCTCCGAGTACGCCGACTGTTCAGAGCCCACGCCACCGGGGGCCGGGCCCGGGTTTTCCCCTTTCTGGAGCCCGCGCCCACGGCCGACCTGACCCTCCGTATATACGCTTGACCTGCACATATGGCAGTGCGTAACCGATTGTCGCCTGGGCGGGCTTGGCTCCAGCCTTACCGCCGCTTTAACCTACGGTCTCGTAACCTACGAAGCCGTAGGTAATTCTCCCGTCCCCAGGAGCTCCCCGTGACGATCACCTCTCCCCACCTCGGCAGTTCACAGGCGTGGACTGACGCCCAACTGCTGTACGCGCTGGAAGAGGTGGTGGAGAAGGAACTCAACCGCCATCTCAAGGTCGCCAAGGACTGGATGCCCCACGAGTACGTCCCGTTCTCCGACGGCCGGAACTTCGCCGGCATCTTCGAGGACGGCCAGGCCTGGGAGTCCGAGCAGTCCAAGGTCACCGACATCGGCAAGATCGCGCTGGTCGTGAACCTGCTGACCGAGGACAACCTCCCCAGCTACCACCACGAGATCGCCTCGCTCTTCGGCCGCGACGGCGCGTGGGGCACCTGGGTGCACCGCTGGACGGCCGAGGAGGGCCGGCACGGCATCGTGATGCGCGACTACCTGCTCACGTCGCGCGCCGTGGACCCGGACAAGCTGGAGCAGTTCCGGATGGCGCACATGGCGGAGGGCTTCGAGTCCGACAACGGCCACTCGATGCTGCATTCCGTGGCCTATGTCGCCTTCCAGGAGCTGGCGACCCGGGTGTCCCACCGGAACACCGGCCACCAGTCGGGCGACCCGGTCTGCGACCGGATGCTGGCGCGGATCGCGACCGACGAGAACCTCCACATGGTGTTCTACCGCAATCTCCTGGGCGCGGCCTTCGAGCTCGCACCTGACCTGACCATGCAGTCCGTGCGTGATGTCGTCGTGAACTTCCGGATGCCCGGCCACGGCATGCCCGGCTTCGAGCGGGCCGCCGCGCAGATGGCGATCGGCGAGATCTACAACATGCGCATCCACCACGACGACGTCATCCAGCCGGTGCTGCGGTACCTGAAGGTGCTGGACATCGACGGGCTGGGCCCGGAGGGTCTGAAGGCTCAGGAGGAGCTCGGCCTGTACATGAACGGGCTGGACAGCGAGGCGTCGAAGTTCGACGAGAAGCTGGCCACGCGCAAGGCGCGGATGGCGGCCCGCGCCCAGGCCTGACGGCCCGCACCGCGTGCCCCCGTCGGGGGCGGGTCCCCGTGGCCCGCCCCCCGACCGATGGGCAGGTGGGATGAGACCTCACCGCCTCACCGCGGGCGCGCGGACCGTACTCTGTGCCGGTGAAACCTGTGACGCGTTTCGTTCTCTTCGCCGCACCGATAGCCATCGCCGCCTCCATCCTCATCAACGGTGGTGGCGAAGATGCCGAGCAGCCCGCCGGCTCCCCCGCGGCGGCGGACCCGGCCGACTCGTCCGTGGGCCCCGACCCGTACGCCGCCGCGAACGACGAGGAACGCCGACAGCTGGACGAGCGCGTCGCCGCGATGCCCGCCGGACTGGCTGCACCGGCGAAGCGCGAGCTGGCGTGGAAGCTGCTGGCCACCTCCGAGAGCTCGACGCTGGACTGGCGCGGCCAGTACGCGGCCATCGACGACAACGGCGACGGCACCGGCTACACGGCCGGGATCGTCGGATTCTGTTCCGGAACGCACGACATGCTCACGTTCGTCGAGGCGTTCACCAAGGACCATCCGGACAGCCCGCTGACGCCGTACGTCCCGGCCCTGCGCAAGGTGGACGGCACCGGCTCGCACAAGGGCCTCGACCCCGGCTTCACGGCCGCGTGGAAGAAGTCGGCCGCGGACCCGGTGTTCCGCGCCGCGCAGGACCACGTCAGGGACAAGCAGTACTTCGAGCCGGCCGTACGGCTGGCCAAACTGGACGGGCTCGGCACCCTGGGCCAGTTCATCTACTTCGACGCCATGGTGCTGCAGGGCCCCGGAACGGAGCCGGACGCCTTCTACGGAATCCGGAAGTCGGCACTGGCCGAGGCCGACACGGTCGACGAAGGCGGGGACGAGAAGGTCTATCTGGACGCCTTCCTGGACGCCGCGCGTGCCGTGATGAAGTCGAAGAAGAACCAGCACGACACCTCACGCATCGACACGACGCAGCGGGAGTTCCTCTACGACGGCAATCTGAGCCTGGAGCCGCCGCTGGCGTGGAAGATGTACGGCGAGACGTTCCGCGTCGCGTCCTGAGCCGGGCACGCCCTGTCCGGGTGTCCGCCCCGGCTCCGTGCTCGCACCGACAGCGCGCGATCAGGCCTGGTCGCGCCCGACTCTGCGCAGCCGGTCCCGCTCCTTCTCGGAGAGGCCACCCCACACGCCGAAGCGCTCGTCGTTGTCGAGGGCGTACTCCAGGCAGGCCAGACGCCCTTCGCAGGCGTTGCAGAGCTGCTTGGCCTCCCGGGTGGAGCTGCCGGGGGCGGGAAAGAAGAACTCGGGCCCCGCTTGCGCGCACAGCGCTGTCTCCTGCCAGGCGAGAGCGGGGTCGGTCGGGGTGTTGATCAGCATGACGCACACAGTGCCTGGCCGCGATAAACGACTGATCAACGATTCATCAATCACCGGGCCGGGGCCTGCGCCGGGTCAGCCGGCGGGCGCCGGCGCGCTCTTGATCACGGCGAACGGCGCACCGTAGGGGTCGGTGACGTTGGCGAACCTGCCCACGCCCGCCATCTCCAGCGGTTCCAGTGTCAGCTTGCCGCCCAGCCGCTCGACCTCCGCCGCCGTGGCGTCGCAGTCGTCGACCTCGATGTACGGCAGCCAGTGCGGGCCCACGACCGCCCGTACCGGCACGGCGTCGAGCGGGACGAGTCCGCCGAAGGAGGTCTCGTCGCCACCGCCCGCGGTCCGCACCATTGTGTACGATCCGCCGCCGCCCGGATAGGGCACCTGGCTCGTCTCCCAGCCGAGGACGGCACCGTAGAACGCCGCGGCGGCCGGAACATCCGGGGTGTACAGCTCCGCCCAGCACAGGCTGCCGGTGTCCCCCACGACTCCGAGTCCCGGCAGCTGCTTGGGCTGCCACACGCCGAAGTACGCCCCGCCCCGGTCGTTGAATCCGCCCATCCGGCCGAACTCCAGCACGTCCATCGGCGCGAACGGCACCCTCCCGCCGGACTTCTCCACGAGCTGGGCGGTGGCGTCGGCGTCCGACGACTGGAAGTACACCGACCACGACGGCTTCGCCTGCTCCTCGGTGACGGTCATCACGCCCCCGACCGACTTCCCGTCCAGCGTGAACATCCCGTAGCCACCGGTCTCCGGGCCTCCGGCCTCGTACCCCCAGCCCAGGAGAGCGGTGTAGAAGGCCGCGGCCCCGTCGATATCCGGGGTGCCGAGGTCCATCCAGTTGGGGGCTCCGTCAACAAAACGGGTGGTGAGCATGGCGCGCTCCTTCGGTGGTCCCGTTCTCGGACACATCAGGGTTCTTCCCGATGTGTCCGAGTCTCGCACCGGGCACTGACAACCGCAGTCCGTCAGCCACCGTGCGGACCGCGGTGCCATACACCGTGGAGGGAGCCGTTCAGCGTGTGACGCCCAGCGCGGGTAGCACGGTCTCGGCCACCCGGTGGGCCTCCTCCAGCAGCGGGTTGCCGGAGAGGATGAAGGTGTCCACGCCCAGGTCCTCGAACTCCCTGAGCCGTTCGACGACCTGTGCGGCGGACCCCACCACGGCCGTTCCGGGGCCGGGGCGGAAGAGGCTCATTCCCGGCCACATGTTCGGGTGCACCTCCAGCTCCCGGGCGTGCACGGGGACCTTGCCGCCGTGCTGGCGGAACTGCCGCTGCCAGCCCACCCCGTCCTCGCCCGCCCGGTCGCCGAGCTGACGGGCGTACGTGGCGTCGCTCGTGACGTCGAGGAGCCGGTCGGCCGCGGCCCATGCCGCGTCCTCGGTGTCCCGGACGATGAGGTGCAGCCGCAGCCCGATCCTGAGCGTGCGGCCGTGCGCGGCGGCCCGCGCACGGACCCTGTCCAGCTTCTCCTTCAGCAGGTGCGGGGGCTCTCCCCAGGTCAGGAAGACGTCGACGTGTTCGGCCGCCATCTCGATGCCGGGACCGGACGAGCCGCCGAACCAGAGCGGGATGTGCCCGTCCTGGACGGGCTTCAGCTCACGGAAAGAGGCGCCGGCGTTCTTCAGGTCGTAGAAACGGCCCTTGTGATCGAAGATCTCGCCGGCTGTCAGCCGCTTCACGATTCCCCAGTACTCGGCGCTCAGCTCGTACCGCTCGTCGTGCTCCACATGGAGGCCGTACTCCTGCAGCGACTTGGTTGAACCATTGACCACGTTGAAGCGCAGCCGGCCTCCGAAGAGGGTGTCGAAGCTGAGCGCCATCTTGGCCAGCAGGGTCGGCGAGATGAGGCCCGGGTGGACGGCGAGCAGCGGCTTGAAGCGGGTACTGGTCGATGCGGCGAGCGCGCTGCCGAGCGGCCAGACGTCGTACAGGTCGGTGGCGAGCAGCGCGCCGCTGTAGCCGAGCCGCTCGACCGTTCCGGCCAGCTGGGCGAGGTAGCCCAGATCGACCGGGCGCCGCCCCTCGGGCTCCCAGGGATAGGCGCCCTCGCGCGGGATGATGTACCAGAGGACTTCGGTCGCCATGTCGTCATACCGCCTTTTCCGCGGCCGTACGGGCACGGGCGTGGCCGACGGTGACCGGGCGCTCGATGAAGCCGGTGCGGTGGAAGATGTCGGCGGCCTCCTGCTGTTCCGCGATGAACGCGTCCGTGACCGGTTCGATCGTCCAGGGCAGGGTTTCGAGCGCGGTCTCCCAGTCGTCCGCCGATCCGCCCAGGTCGGCGGAGGCGATCTCGGCCGCCTGCCGGGGGTGGGCCGCCGCCCAGTCGTCGGCGCGCCTCAGCGCCCGGGTCAGGGCCTCGATGACCTCCGGCCTGGATTCCGCGAGGTCGCGGCGGGTGAAGAAGACGGAGCGGTCGCTGATGACGTCGCCGGTACGGATCAGGGTCCGCAGGCCGCCGGTGCGCCGGGCGGCGGCCAGCCGGTCGCCCTGGGCGACCCAGGCGGCGATCTCCCCCGTGCGCACCAGTTGTTCGCTGTCGTCGTCGCTGCGGACCGCGGTGATGTCGTCGGCGTAGGAGAGCCCGGCGTCGTCGAGGGCCTTGGCGATCAGATGGGTCTGCCAGGAGCCGATCGCGAGGTGCACGGTCGAGCCCTTGAGGTCGGCGACTGTGCGCACCGGACTGTCCTGGGGGACGAGGAGCGCGCCGTGTTCGGGGCGCGGGGCCGAGACCGCGGTGTAGACGATGTCGTGGCCGGCGGCCTGGGCGGTGATCGGCGGGGTCGATCCGGTGCCGCCGAAGTCGATGACGCCCCGGGTCAGGAGCTCACCGGTACGCACGCCGTTGGTGTACGGGTGGAAGACGACACTCTCGCCCAGCGGGGCCAGCTCCTCCTGGGCGAAGCCCAGACGGGAGAGGTGGTACAGGTGGTAGAGCGAGGGGTTGCTGCTGTGGACACCGATGGTCAGGGTCATTCAGATCACTCCGGCTTCGGCACGGGCGGGGGATGGGGTGGGCTTCGGGGCGGTCTCGACCCCGAGGTCGTCGAGCAGGCGCCGGCGCAGCGCCGCGAACTCCGGATCGCCGGGGTCGCGCGGCCGGGCGACGTCGACGGTCTCGTCGGTGACGAGCCGCCCGTCGCGCAGGACGGCGACCCGGTCGGCCAGCCGTACGGCCTCCTCGACGTCGTGGGTGACCAGCAGAACGGCCGGCCGGTGCCTGCGGCACAGCTCGCCGACCAGGTCCTGCATCCTCAGCCGGGTCAGGGCGTCGAGCGCGGCGAACGGCTCGTCGAGGAGCAGGAGTTCGGGTTCACGTACCAGGGCTCGGGCGAGTGCCACGCGCTGGGCCTCGCCGCCGGAGAGTGTGGCCGGCCAGGCCTCGGCGTGACGTTCCAGACCGACTTCGGCCAGGGCCCTGAGCCCGTGCGCGGAGCGGCTGCGCGGCAGCGCGACCGTCACATTGGCCAGGACCTTCTTCGACGGGACGAGCCGGGGCTCCTGGAAGACGACGGTGCGGGCCTCCGGGACGAGCACCTCTCCCCCGTCGGCGCCGTCGAGGGCGCCGAGGATCCGCAGCAGCGTCGTCTTCCCGCTGCCGCTGGCACCCAGCAGGGCGACGAACTCCCCGCGGGCGATGTCGAGCCGCAGCCCGTCGAGGACGGCCCGGTCGCCGAAGACCCGGCGCAGGCCCCGTACCCGTACGGCGGGGGCGGAGGCCGCGGGGGCGGTCATCGGGCGGCTCCCTGCGGGGTGCGCCACGGCATCAGCACGCGTTCCAGCAGCCGTACCAGGATGTCGGCGGTGAGTCCGAGGAGCCCGTAGACGAGGATGCAGACGGCGAGGATGTCGGTGCGGGCGTAACTCTGGGCCTGGGACATCAGATAGCCGATGCCGGCGGTGGCGTTGATCTCCTCGGCGGCGATCAGCGCGATGACGCTGAGTGTCATGGAGAGCCGCAGCCCCGCGAGCAGCGACGGCAGCGCGCCGGGCAGGACGACTTCGCGTACGAGGGCGAGCCGGCCCATCCCGAAGCTGCGCATGGCCTCGATGAGTTTCGGGTCGGTGTCGCGCACCCCGCTCGATGTCGACACGTACATCGGGAAGGTGGTCGCGACGGCGATGAGCAGGATCTTGGCCGTCTCGTTGATCCCGAACCAGACCATGAACAGCGGCACCAGCGAGAGGAACGGGATGGTGCGCAGGGTCTGGAGCGAGGAGTCGAGGAGTTCGTCGCCGAGCCTGGTGAAGCCGGTGGTGATGCCGAGCGTCAGCCCGGCGGCGAGGCCGATCAGCAGGCCGAGTCCGGAGCGGGTGAGGGAGGTGGCCAGGGCGTCCGGCAACTGCCCGTTGCCCCACAACTCGCCTATGGCGCTCAGCACTTCACTGGGCGATGCCAGTACGTCGGCGGTGAGCAGACCGGTCGCGGAGGCCACCCACCACAGGGCCAGCAGTGCCACCGGACCGATGGTGCGGACGGCGAGGGCGTAACCCCGGCCGCGGGCCCTGCGGAGCTGTGGGCGTGGCACGACGAGACCGGCGGGCGGGGCCGTGTCGCCCGGGTCGGCGCGCCGCGCGGTGAGGGCGTCGCTCATGTCAGCTTCCCGATGTCCAGCAGGTGCGCCGCGACATCGACCTCGGCCCTGGTGACCTTCTGCTCCGCGTAGAACGCGGCGACGGCCTTGAAGCGCTTCGTGTCCTCGGGGCCGATGGGCTCGACCGTGCCGCCCTTGGCGGTGAACTCCACCTGGACCGCCTTGGCCTTTCCGGTGACGGCGGTCGGACCGACGTCAGTGAAGACATTGAGGTACGCGGCCGGGTTCCGCTTCTCCTTGGCGCCGGCCTCGTGGAGGTACTGGTAGAGCGCCTTCACGACCTTCGGGTGCTGCTCGGCGAAGTCGGTCCGCACAGCGTTGAGGCTGTAGTTGTCGGAGCCGATCGCCGCTCCGTCGGCGACGAAGTGCGCCTTTCCGCTGCCGATCTCGGCGACCGCGTAGGTGGCCCAGACGGCCCAGGCGTCGACCTTTCCGGCGTTGAAGACCGCCGCGGTCTGATCGGGCCGCAGATAGACCCGGGTGACCTTGTCCGCCGGGATGCCCGCCTTGGCGAGGGCCTTCAGCAGCAGGTACTCGCCGGTGCCGCCCTGGTTGACGGCGACCTTCCTGCCGACCAGATCCGCGACCGAGCCGATCCCCGAGCCGTTCCTGACGAGGATGCCCTCCCCCGCCGCGTCCGGGGCGACGGCGGTGAAGAACTTGAAGCCGGGCCGCTGGGCGAGCGAGGTGATGCCGGAGGTGATGGAGCCGGTGGCGACGTCCAGCTGGTCGGCGTTCATCGCCTGGGCGGCCGGGGCGAACGGCCCGGCGCTGCCGGTCCACTTCACCTCGGCACCCTCCTTGGCCAGGGCCTTGTCCAGGCTGCCGTCCTTCTTGCCGAGGGCGAGCACACCCGAGTTGCCGGGGTCGGGGATGCGGACGGCCACCGTGGAGTCGCCGGAGCCCTTGCCGCCGCTGCCGGCCTGCGAGGTCCCGCAGGCGGTGAGGGCGACGAGCGCGGTGAGGGCGAGGAGTGCCGGAGCGCCGGCCGTACGCAGTGATCGGGGGAGTTTCATGGGGCGGGGGTCCTCTGGGCTCATGGGGCGGAGGTTCGGCGGGCGGGATCGGTCGCGCGGCGCAGGGGCCCGGGGTCGGCCCAGGCCGCGACGTCGACCGGCTCGGGCAGGAATCCGTGGGCGCGCAGCCCGGCCTCCTGCGCGGCGAGCAGGTCGAGGCGTTCGGCCGACAGGCTGGGGTGGAGGGTGAGGTGGGTGCCGGGCCGGTAGGCGCCGGCGACGCCGTCGGCCCCCGCCCCGGTCTCCGCGCCGAGGATGCGGTCGACCTCGGCGGGCTGTCCGGCGGCCCAGTCGGCGGCCCTCAGCAGCACGGCGAGGAAGCGGTCGACGAGGTCGGGGTGGTCGTCGAGGAGCCGTTGGTGGACGGTGATGGGGCGCGGGGTGCCGTTGTTGACCCGGAACCGGGGGTCGGGCAGTTCGTCGAGCTCGACGGCCACCTCGGCGCCGGCCAGCCGGGCCGCCTCGACGGCCAGCGCGCCCTTCACGTACACGGCGTCGACGTCACCGCGCCGCAGCGCGGCCAGTTCGGCCGCCCACTGGCCCTCGTGTCCGGCGGCCGGTACGTCGACGGGCACGGCGTCGTCGAGCGCCAGCCCGGCGGAGGCGAGCGCGCCCTCGAAGCCGCGCAGCGCCATGGCCCGCCAGAAGTCGATGGCGATGGCGTGCCTCGGCACGGCGAGCCGGAGCCCGCGCAGTGCGTCGGCGCCCCGGATTCCGGAGCCGGGCGCGACCAGTACGGTCTGCCGTTCCTCGATCCAGGTGAGCCCGACCAGCCGGGTCCGCTCGCCGCGCGAACGGGCCCACAGAGCGGGCACGTTGCCGCCCTCCCGGAAGAGCCCCGGCAGGGCGTGGGTGTAGTGCGCGGCGCGGTCGGCGTCCGGGCCGGCGTCCTGGAGGGAGCGCACGGCGATGCCGTCGGCGGCGAACTCGTCGGTGAGCCACTGCCGGTCGGCGGCGATGCCGGTGGCGGTGGGTACGGGACAGCGGGTGAACCAGAGCGTCCGGGGCAGGACGGCGTGCGTCATGGAGTCTTCCCGAGGATCGGTGAAGCGGGGGCGGGCATGGCGCGCAGGTCCCGGATCCGGGCAGCGCGTACCGCGAGGGACCCGTGCCGGGGGCGACGCGGGAGGAGAGCGGGGAGGGTGAAGCGGTCAGCGACAGGCGGCGCTGGACACGCGGGCCAGGTCGATGTGACGGCGCAGCGTGAGGGCGAGCGGGACCGGAGCTGCGTGGACGGGGGTCGCGGTTCGGCGGCCTGCCATGGCACTGCTCCCTTCGGCTCGTCGGTGGTGACGGGCCGCAGCCTGCCACGGACCGGATCCGGCCCACAACTCGCTTCCCATGATGTGGGACCAGGTGTGAACACAGTGTTTCCCGGGGCTGATTGCTGCCTGCGTGCCTCCCGTAATGTGGCAACCTCAGGCCCCGCATCCCTCACGAGCGGAGAGTGAACCCATGACCGAGGCCGCCGCGGTACGCGCGCCCGGTGGAGCGCAGGCGGTCCAGCGCGCCCTGGACGTCCTGCACTGTTTCCACGACAACGGCCCCGACCTGGGCGCGTCGGATCTCGCCCGCCGCCTCGCGCTGCCGGTATCCACGGCCCACCGGCTGGCCCGCACCCTGCTCGGCGCCGGGTTCCTGGAACAGGACGCCCGCACGTCGCGCTACCGGCTCGGGCCCGCCGTGACGGAGCTCGGCCGTCTCTCCTACCACCAGCGCGGGCTGCATCTGGCAGCCCCCGAGCTGGCGGATCTCGCCGAGCGCACCGGCGCGACCGCCGACCTCGCGCTGCGCAGCGGGCCTCACGCGGTGATCGTCGCGGGCGGTTCGGTGACTCCCAAGGTGGGACTGCGCCGGCCGCTGCACTCCACCGCGCTGGGCAAGGTGCTGCTGGCCTGGGCGAGGCCGGGCGAGGGCGGTCCCTCCTCGCTGCCCCCGCTGCCCGCTTTCACCGACCGCACGATCGTCGAACCCGCGGCCCTGGAGGCGGAGCTGGCCCGGGTGCGCTCCGACACCTACGCCGTCAACGACGGTGAGTCGGCCCCCGGGGTACGCACCCTGGCGGTGCCGGTGCTGGACGGCGCCGGGCGCGCCCGTTTCGCCCTGGCGGTGCGGGCCACCCCGTCGGTGATCACCGACGGGCGCACCGACTGGTTCCTGACGCAGGCACGCTCCTGCGCCCGCGCCCTGGAGGTCCTGCTGCTGTCACCGGTGGAACGGCGCCCGCCAGCGCCCTGAGCCGCCGGGTCCGTCCGGGTTGTCAGCAGCGCATGGGACGATACGAGTCGCTCCGGCCGGCTGCCGGGCGGAGCGGTGGAGACCGCGGGGACAAGAGGACGTACATGACTGAGGCCGGGGCCGCGGAGGGCGGGGCGACGACCGGGCGGGCGGCCCGGGAGCTGCTCGCACGGGCCGAGGGACTGCTGGGCGCCGCACGCGGGGTGCTGGCCGATCACGGCCGCGCCGTCGATGCCGTACGTGCCGCCCTGGACCCGCTGCTCGACGCGCTCGTCCGCGACGAGCTGGCGGCCATCCCGGCGTCCCGGCTCAAGGACGTCACCGAGGGCCGGCTGCGCATCGGCGCGGTGGAGCAGGCCGGTCTCACGACCGTCGGGCAGGTGCACGGGGCGAACCGCTACGAGCTCCGCCAGATCCCCGGGGTCGGCGCGCAGACCGCCGACCAGGCACTCGCCGCGGCGGGCCAGATCGCCCACGCGGTACGGGACACGGTCACGGTGCGGATAGCCGTGGAATCCCCGGACGACGCCACGACCGCCCTGGTCACCGCGTTGTACCGGCTGGTCGAGGCCGGACCGGATGTGCGGCGGGCGGTGGACGGCGCCCGCGGTCTGACCGAGCGGCTGGATCCGCTGCTGGCCGCGGCGGCGCCCGCGAGGGGACGGCTGCGGATGCTCTTCACCCGGCGGCCCGACCGGGCGCGGGCACTGGCCGCTCTCGCCGCCGCCCAGGCGGTGTTGGCGGAAGCGGCGGAGCGTGAACTCCCGCTGCTGTTCGGGCAGGTGTCGGTCGATCTGCTGCGCGATCCGGACTCCGCGGTCGCGGCCTGGGTCGACTTCGAGGTGCGCTCCGCCGAGTACTACAGCCTGCTCGCCGAGATGTCCGGCACCGGGCCCGACCGGGACGCGGCCGAGGGTTTCCTGCCGTCCGGGATCGCTGACCGGGTACGCGGGCTGCGACTGGACGACGCCCGGCTGCGGGTGTCGTTGCGCGGCTACCAGTCGTTCGGTGCCCGCTTCGCGCTCGCGCAGAAGCGGGTGATCCTCGGCGACGAGATGGGGCTCGGCAAGACCGTCCAGGCCATCGCCGCGCTGGCCCATCTCGCGGCCCGGGGCGAGACGCACTTCCTGGTGGTCTGTCCGGCGAGCGTGCTGATCAACTGGACGCGGGAGGTCCGGGCCCGTTCCACGCTGCGCGCACTGCCCGTGCACGGTCCGGAGCGGCAGGGCGCGTTCGCGGAGTGGCGCGAGGCCGGCGGGGTCGCCCTCACCACGTTCGACGCCCTGCACACGCTGCCCCTCGCGGGCGACTGCGGCATACGGCCCGGCATGCTCGTGGTGGACGAGGCCCACTACGTCAAGAATCCCGCCACCCGCCGCTCCCGGGCGGTGTCCGGCTGGTCGCAGCGCACCGAGCGCGTGCTGTTCCTGACCGGTACGCCTATGGAGAACCGGGTGGAGGAGTTCCGCAGCCTCGTCCGCCAGCTCCAGCCCGAACTGGCCCCGTCGATCAGCACCAGCCACGGCGCCGCCGGATCCCAGGCCTTCCGCCGGGCCGTCGCTCCCGCCTATCTGCGCCGCAACCAGAGGGACGTCCTCACCGAACTCCCGGCGCTGGTGCAGGTCGACGAGTGGGAGGAGTTCAGCCCGGCCGATCTGGTGGCCTATCGCGAGGCGGTCAGTGCCGGGCAGTTCATGCGGATGCGCCGGGCCGCGTACGCCTGTCCGGCCACCTCCGCCAAGCTGCACCGGCTGCGCGAGCTGGTCGCGGAGGCCGCGGGCAACGGCCTGAAGGTCGTGGTGTTCTCGTACTTCCGTGACGTGCTGGAAACGGTCCGCCAGGCCCTGGGCGAGGGTGTGTTCGGCCCGCTGTCCGGGAGCCTGCCGGCCGCCCGGCGCCAGGAGCTGATCGACGGCTTCACGGCGGCGGACGGCCATGCGGTCCTGCTGAGCCAGATCCAGGCCGGCGGGATCGGGCTCAACATGCAGGCCGCCTCGGTCGTCATTCTCTGCGAGCCGCAGATCAAGCCGACGATGGAGCACCAGGCGGTGGCCCGCGCCCATCGGATGGGCCAGATACGCACGGTCCAGGTGCACCGGCTGCTCGCCGCGGACAGCGTCGACCAGCGCATGCTGGACATCCTGGCCCGCAAGGAGCGGCTGTTCGACGCGTACGCACGGCGCAGCGATGTCGCCGAGACGACGCCGGACGCCGTGGACGTGTCGGACGGGTCGCTGGCCCGCCGCATCGTCGAGGAGGAACAGCAACGCCTCGCCGCGGAGGCGCGGGCGCAGGCGGGCGCGAAGGCGGAGGCCGGTGTGGACGCGGACGCCGGGAGCGCGGTCCCGGGGGACGGCGCCTGAAGACCGCCGCGATGACAGCAGGGCGTCCCCTGCGGGATTCGGCCAGGGGATCGTTTTACTGCCATTCACCGCTCGCGCTCGTCGTCCTCCTCCGGCCGCGCCGACGTACAGGGCCCCGTTTCGCGAGCGGCGTTGCGTGGTCCGGCCGATGAGTCCCCGGACGCGCAGAGGCCGGGCGACGGCGGCTCGACGCGGGGCGGGAAGCGGTCCGCACGCGGGGCCTGCGGTACGAGCTGCCCCGGCTGGACGCCCTGCACCACATCGCGGTGATCGTGCCGAACGGCAGGGTCACCGCCCCGGCCGTGCTCTTCGCCGGACAGCAGCGGCTGCACGTCGTCGACCGGCAGACCCTCGCCGTGTGGGCGTCCGGTTCCCGTCCCCTGTGGGAGCTGCTCCGGGCCGTCCCGCCGCCACGCGGGCCGACCGCCCCGTCCTGAGCGGTCCGCGGCCCGGCCGGGAGCGACGGGGCACAGCCCTCCCCACCCGTCAGTGGCTGTCGTGCGACGCGGCTCTGTCCGATGTCCTGGCGCCGGACGCCTTGGCGTCAGGAGTCTTGGCGTCCGGGGCCTTCGCGTCCGGCGTCTTCGTGCCGTGCGATGACATGGAGTGCGCGTCGTGCCCCGGTACCGTCCCGTCGGGCTTGGCCACCAGCAGCATTCCCGCCATGCCCATGTCGGAGTGGCTCTGCACATGGCAGTGGTACATCCAGGCACCCGCGCCCACGTGTTCACCCGCGATGACCTGGAAGCCGAAGGAGTCCGCCGGTCCGACGATCTTCGTGTCGATGACCCGGGTCGGGTCGTCGGGGCCGGTGAGCAGGCCCGTGCGGTTGTCCGCCCAGCGGTGACCGTGGACATGGAAGGTGTGGTAATACTCGCCGTGCGTGATCATGACGACTTCGAGCCGGTCCCCCACCGTGGTCTCGAAGTCGGGGCTCTTGTCTGCGGGCTTGTTGTTGATCAGCATGTCGTTGAAGACGATCGTGATCGTCTTGTCCGGCAGGATATCGCCCTTGCGCCGGACGATCACCGGCCCGTACAGCCCCTTGCGAATGCCGCCCGTGCCGTGGTCGGTGCCGACGACATGGTCGTGGTAGTGCCAGTAGCCCGCACTGCCCGCCTGCCAGGTGCCGTCCTTCCTCCGGCCCGGGGCGTGGGTGCGCCAGGTGTAGGTGCGGGTGTCGCCCGGTTCGACGATGCTCTTGTTCATCCGCGTGCCGTCGCTCGCGATGTCGTAGTCGACGCCGTGCGCGTGGAGACTGGCCGCCACGTCCATCGTGTTCTCGAACTCGATGTGCAGGGTGTCGCCCTCGTTGATCTCGATGAGCGGCCCGGGGATCGACGCCTTGCCCTTCTCGAACCCGTACCCCATCTGCCCGTCCGGCAGCTTCTCCGCGTACATCTTGAGGTGGCGGACCACTCCGCCCGCCGGGGCCGTCCGGGGCGGGTTCTCGGCCGAGGTGGCCTCGATCGCGCCAAGGGACAACGATGTCACGCCGGTTGCCGCCACCACCCCGCCGCCCATCAGAATCCGCCGGTTGAAGCTGCGTCGATCCATGTCGAACTCCCCACTTTCAGACGGGTGTTGCGGAGAAAACCAAGGCAACTACGGTGCACGGCGCAGAGGTATGCAGGTCATGGCAGTCGACGCCGTCGGGCACGGGTGGCCTCGGGGACGGGCCATACCGTAGCCCGGGGATCTTCGTTTATCCACACTAAGGACAAAGTTCGTGTGATTGCTGCCATAGCTATTGGCGAGTCGCGAAAAGAGGTCTAGCTTCATGCGCTGTTGCAGTGACCAAAGAGGGGTGGGTGACCACATGCAGCGCACACCACATCACAGGTCCAGATCGCGACGCGGACTTGCGGCGGCCGTAGCGGCCGGCGCACTGACCGCATCCCTGCTCGGCGGCAATGCCGCCAGTGCCAGGCCGTATCCCGGACCGCACGAGTCCATGGCGACAACGTTGTCCCTTCCGTCGCCGCCCGGCGGCGCGAACGTGAAGGTACTGGTCTTCCATGCCTCCGCGTCCGAGGAGTCCCCTACGGTCGACGCCGGGATCGCGGCGATCGAGAAGATCGGGCTCACCGGTCCGGAGGCGGGCCGCTTCAAGACCGTGGCCAGTGACGACCCGGCCGTCTTCACCAACGGCAAGAAGCTCGGCACGTTCAACGCCGTCGTCTTCCTGACGGGCGGCGGCGACGTCCTGGACCCGGAGCAGGAGGCCGGTCTGGAGGCGTACATGGAGGCCGGCGGCGGCTTCCTCGGCATCCATGACGCGGCGCGCACCGAGCCGTACTCGGACTGGTTCACCGGACTGGTCGGTGCCCGCCCGGCGGCCGGCAGCCCCACCTCCGTACAGCGTGCGACGGTGGAGATCGGCGACAGGCAGCACCCGGCCACCAAGAACCTTCCGCTGGAGTGGAAGCGTCCCGACAAGTGGCTGAACTGGAAGGAGAATCCGTCCGGCGACGTGCACACCGTGGCGCGTGTCCGGGAGATCACCTACAAGCCCGGGGCGAGCGCCAACGGCTGGGACCACCCGGTCTCCTGGTGCCGTGACTACGACGGCGGCCGTTCCTTCTACACCGCGATGGGCGGTACGGTCGACAGCTTCGCGGAGGCCGACTTCCGTGACCACCTGCGCGGCGCGCTCGACTGGACGACCCGGATCTCGCAGGCCGACTGCAAGGCGACGATCACCTCCAACTACAAGGCGGAGCGGGTCACCCAGCCCAATCAGCCCGGCCAGAACGACCAGATCGGCGAACCGCACGGGCTGGTGACCGCCCCCGACGGACGCGTGCTGTACATCGGCCGCGGCGGCGCCGACAGCAGCGTGCCGGTCGTCACCGACTGGAAGGACCCGAACGTCGGCAAGGGTCTGGGCCAGATCCACGTCTACGACCCGAAGACCAGGAAGGTCACCCTCGCGGGAGAGCTGACGGTCTTCGGCAACAAGGGCGGCGGCGACGAACTGGTCAAGGTCGAGGAGGGTCTGCTCGGTATCGAGCTCGACCCGGACTTCGAGAAGAACGGCTGGGTGTACCTGCACTACACACCCCACGACAAGATCGACCGCGACAAGCAGATGGCGGTCCGTCAGGTCTCCCGGTTCACCATGGACCTGGCCACGAACAAGCTGGACCTCTCCTCCGAGAAGGTGCTGCTGCACTGGCCGGTCCAGATCCACAGCTGCTGCCACGCGGGCGGCGGCCTGGCCTGGGACTCCAAGGGCAACCTGTACATCGCGGCCGGTGACAACAACTCCTCGCAGTTCAGCGACGGTTACTCGGGCAACAACCCGGAGCCGAACTACAAGGGCGTCTCGTTCGCCGATGCCCGGCGCACCGCGGGCAACACGAACAACCTCAACGGCAAGATCCTGCGGATCCACCCGGAGGACGACGGCACCTACACCCTGCCCGAAGGCAATCTCTTCACCGGCAAGGAGCCGGACGAGGGCGGCGGCAAGACCCGCGGCGAGATCTACGTGATGGGTGTGCGCAACCCGGCGAGGATCTCGATCGACAAGTCGACCGACACGCTGTACGCGGGCTGGGTCGGCCCCGACGCGGGCGAGCCGAGCACCACCTGGGGTCCGGCCAAGTACGACACGTTCGCCGCGATCACCAAGGCGGGCAACCACGGCTGGCCGTACTGCATGGGCAACAAGCAGCCCTACCGGGACCGCAATCTGCCCGACCCGGGCAAGCCGCTCGGCTGGTACGACTGCGACCACCCCAAGAACGAGTCGCCGAACAACAACGGTCTGGTGAACCTGCCGCCGATCACGTCCAACACCATCTGGTACTCGCCGCAGGGCGGCGGCGTGGACTACCCGCGCGACGCGAACGGCATCCCGAGCTACAAGGTGGAGGACCAGAAGGAACTCCTGCCCTGGCTCAAGGGCGGCGGCCAGGCCACGATGAACGGCCCGGTCTACCGGTACGACGCGGCGAACACCAGCGCCGAGAAGTGGCCCTCCTACTGGGACGGCAAGTGGTTCGTCGGTGACTTCTACGACGACACCCAGCCGCGGCACGCCGTGCTCACCGACCCGAAGACGGTCGGCAAGGGCGGACTGCCCACGCACGCCGAGTCCCTCAAGGAGATCATCCCGGTCGGCGCGAACGGCATCCGCAACCTGATGGACTGGAAGTTCGCCCCGGACGGTTCGCTGTACGTCCTGGACTACGGGCGCGGCTTCTTCACCTCCGACTCCAAGTCCGCGCTGTGGCGCGTGACGTACAAGGGCGGCGCACCGACCCCGGCCGTCAATGACCTGGCCAGGAAGGCGGCAGTGCAGTGAGACACCGTTCGATCTTCTTCCGAAGGCGGTCGCGGCCCGCCCGGCTGTGGCTCGCCCTGCTGGGGTCGTTCCTGATGGTGCTGGGACTGACCTCGACGGCGGCGTACGGGCGTACGGCGGCCCCGGTCGGCACGGCGGCCGACCAGGTGCTCACCTGGACGGCCGGCAACCCCATCGACCGCTATCTGTCCGCGCCGAAGACGGCGGTGGCCGGCAAGGCGACCATCGTCTTCGAGAACAGTGAGGGGACCGGGAACACCTCCGGTATGCCGCACACGCTGACCTTCAGCGTGTCGGACCCGGAGTTCAACAACGACGTCCCGCTGAACCTGCTGGCCAACCCGGGCGACGACGCGGGCGGCAAGCGGACCGCGGAGGTCACGCTCACGCCCGGCCGGTACTTCTACCACTGCACCATGCCGGGGCACGAGGCGATGCAGGGCATCCTGACCGTGACCGACGGGGGCGGCGGTGAGGACACCACCGCACCCGAGACCTCGGCGAAGGTCGACGGCGACAAGAACGCCGACGGCGCCTACATCGGCCAGGCGACGGTCACCGTCGCCGCCACCGACGAGGGCTCGGGCGTCGACACCGTCGAGTACGCGGTCGGGGCCGACGGCGCCTGGCAGCCGTACACCGCGCCCGTCGTCGTGAACGAGGTCGGCGCGCACACCATCCGCTACCGCGCCACCGACAAGGCGGGCAACGCCGCCGCCGAGAAGACGGCGGAGTTCACCGTCGCCGCACCGCCGACCGACGACACCACGGCGCCGGAGACCTCGGCGACCGTCTCCGGTGAGAAGGACGACCAGGGGCGGTACCTGGGCATGGCGACGGTCACCGTGACCGCCTCCGACACCGGGTCCGGCGTCAACACCATCGAGTACGCGGTGGGTGCCGACGGCGCCTGGCAGCCATACACCGGCCCCGTGATGGTGCACGAGGTGGGGGCGCAGACGGTCCGCTACCGCGCCACCGACAAGGCGGGCAACGCCGCCGCCGAGAAGACGGTGGAGTTCACCGTCGTCGAGCCGCCGACCCAGGACACCACGCCGCCGGAGACCTCCGCGAAGGTCGAGGGCGACAAGAACTCGGACGGCGCCTACCTCACCAGCGCCAAGGTGACGGTCACCGCGACCGACGCCGACAGCGGGGTGGACAAGGTCGAGTACTCCCTCGACGGCGGCCCCTACCTCGCCTACTCCGCCACGGTCATCGTCGACCGCGTCGGCTACCACACCGTCGCCCACCGGGCCACGGACAAGGCGGGCAACACCTCCGGAGCGAAGCAGACGTCGTTCACCGTCGCGCAGAGCGGCGGCGTACCGGCGCCGAACTGCCCGGAGTTCGACGAACGGCTCACCGTCATCGTGGGCACCGTCGACACCGGGGTCCCCAACCGCATCACCGGCAACCGCTGCACGATCAATGAGCTGATCGAGGACGAGAAGGACTGGTCGTCGCACGCGCTGTTCCTCAAGCACGTCGACAAGGTCCTCGACCAGCTGCTCACCGCCGGGGTGATCGACGCCCGCGAGCAGAAGAAGATCCACAAGGCCGCCAAGCAGTCGGGGATCGGCAAGCCGGGCCAGGACGAGGGCTATCACAAGCTCTTCGACGGCACGGCCGCCTCCTTCGCCAAGTGGCAGCAGGTCGGGGGCGGGCAGTTCTCGCTCAACGAGGAGGACGGCTCGCTCAACAGCTCCACCACGGTGGACGGCATGGGCATGCTCTGGTTCCCGGGCCGGCAGTACGGGGACTTCTCGCTGAAGCTCCAGTGGCGGGACGACGCCCCCGGCACGGGCAACGCCAACGGCGGTGTCTTCGTGCGGTTCCCGAATGTCCACGACAACCCGGAGGAGTCGAATCCGGAGTGGGTCGCCATCAAGTACGGCCATGAGATCCAGATCAACGACCGGCCGGACGGCGACATGTACAAGACCGGTTCCGTCTACGGGTTCGACCGGGTGGGTCTCGGCGGCGCCGGGGTCACCCCCAAGGGCAGCTGGAACGACTACGAGATCCGGGTGGTGGACCAGCACTACTCGATCTACCGCAACGGTGTTCTGCTCAATGAGTTCGACAACAACGGCGGTCAGCTCTTCGAGCCGCCGCGGGACGACGACCCGGGCACCGACGGCCGGCGGTACGCCTCCGGCTACATCGGGCTCCAGGTCCACAGCACCTCGGACGTGATCTCCTACCGGGACATCCGGATCCAGGAGCTCTAGGCCCAACGGCCGGGAGTGGTTCAGGTGGCCGCGGCCGCATGCTCAGGCATGTGGTCGCGGCCTCCCTGTTTCCGGTGGGTTCCCACCCAGAAGACCGTGCCGGAGACCAGGGCCCAGCCCGCGAGCACCAGGAACGGGAAGATCCGCTGATGCCCCTGGTAGTAGACGGCGGTGTGCTGGGCGTTGACGGAGGCGCCGGGCGGCAGCCAGCGTCCGATGTGCCCGAGCACCGAGGGCAGCAGCGGCCAGGACACGGCCCCGCCGGAGGACGGGTTCCCCAGGAGCACCAGCAGGCCCCAGGTCGGGATCATGGCCCAGCGCCCCAAGAGGGTGTTGAACATGAGGAAGACCATGCCCGTGGTGAACATCGTGAGCGCCAGGATCAGCCAGGACTCGAAGAACGGCAGATCGACGGCGCCCAGCAGCCAGTCCACCACAGCGGCGATGCAGAACCCGCCGAGCAGCGCGTAGGCGATCGTGAACGCGATCCGTTCGAGCGGCCGCAGGCCACTGGCGTGCACGTTCAGCTGGATGGAGCCGACGAAACCGATGATGACGGCGGCGAGCGAGATGTAGAAGAGCGCGAGCCCGCGCGGATCGCCCTTGTGGAGCGGTTTGACGTCCGTGACGGAGACGGGGACGCCGAGCGTGTGCCCCACCTTCACGGCGGACTGTGCGAGCACCTGGGCGACGGCGGCCCCGGAGGCGCCGGCCACGTCGAGTGACACCCCCCGGCTGCCGGCCCGCACGATCGCGAAGACCTGCTGTTCCTCCAGCGCCTCGCGTGCCTCGGCGGGGGTCGCGAAGACATGGATGACCAGCGAGGCGTCCAGGGCCTCGTCCATCGCGGCGACGAACTCCATGCCGCGAGCCGTGTCCGGCCGGCTGACCACGGCGGTCGGGATCCGGTGCGGGGTCGGGTTGGCCATCGCGTACGTGTAGGAGCCGGCGAAGAGCCCGGCGGCGGCCGCGAGGATGAGCATGATCACTGTCGCCGGGAGGTAGGGCGACTTCTTGTACGCCGCCCACCTCTGACCGGGGTTCGGCGGCCGGCCGTGGGCTCCGTGCGGCGGAGCGGGATCGGGTGCGGGCGCGGCCGGGTCGGGGCCCGGCGTGGTCGGGTCGGGACCGGGCTCGCTCATCCTTCGCCGTCCTCGTCGTGCCGGGCGCGGCTCGGCTGGACCCGTTTCGGTTCGCCGGGCATCTTCGGGTACTCCGGCGGGTACGGCATGTCACCCAGCCCGCGCTCCCGCTCGTCGCGGTCGGCGAGCTCCAGGAGCCGGTCGAGCCGGAAGGCGTGCTCATCCATGTCCGCGTGCACGTCGCCCGTTTCCGCGTACCGCGCCGGCATGGTCCGGATGTCGAAGTCGCGCGGTTCCGCGTCGTCGATCTCCTCCCAGCGCAGGGGCGCCGAGACCGGGGCGTGCGGGCGGGGGCGCACGGAGTAGGCGGAGGCGATCGTGCGGTCCCGGGCGGTCTGGTTGAAGTCGACGAAGATCCGCTCGCCTCGCTCCTCCTTCCACCAGGCGGTGGTCACCCGGTCCGGCATCCGGCGTTCCAGCTCCCGGCCCGCCGCGATGGTCGCCCGCCGGACCTCGGTGAACGTCCAGCGGGCCTCGATGGGAACGAAGACATGGATGCCGCGGCCGCCGGAGGTCTTGGGCCAGCCGCGCAGACCGTGGTCGTCCAGTACGGAGCGCAGCTCGTGGGCGGCCCGCACCGCGTCGGCGTACCCGGTGCCGGGCTGGGGGTCGAGGTCGATGCGCAGTTCGTCGGGATGGTCGGTGTCACCGCCCCGGACCGGCCACGGGTGGAAGGTGAGCGTTCCCAGGTTGGCGGCCCAGATGACGGCGGCCACCTCGGTGGGGCAGATCTCGTCGGCCGGGCGGCCGCTGGGGAAGGCGATGCGGGCGGTGGGGATCCATTCGGGGAGGTTCTTCGGGGCCCGCTTCTGGTAGAAGAACTCACCCTCGACCCCGTCCACGAAGCGCTGGAGGGTGGTGGGCCGGTTGCGCAGGGCACGGGTGATGCCGGGACCCACGGCCAGGAAGTACTCGGCCACGTCCCTCTTGGTGTAGCCCTTCTCCGGGAAGTAGACCTTGTCCGGACTGGACAGCCGGACGGGCCGTCCGCCCGCGTCCAGTTCCACCGCTTTGCCCGCTGCTGCCATGTCGGCCACGGTAGGCCGAGCACACATATGCCGCATATCGGGAGACTCTGATCGTCGGACGGTCCACAATCGGGGCATGGATCTGCCGGTGATGCCGCCCGTGAAGCCGATGCTCGCCAAGTCCGTGTCCCGGATCCCGCCGGGCATGCAGTACGAGGCCAAGTGGGACGGCTTCCGGGCGATCGTGCACCGGGACGGCGACGAGGTGGTGATCGGCAGCCGCACCGGAAAGCCGCTCACCCGCTACTTCCCCGAGCTGGTCACCGCGGTCCGGGACAACCTGCCGGACCGCTGTGTGATCGACGGCGAGATCGTGGTCGCGCACGAGGGACGGCTCGACTTCGACCGGCTGAGCGAGCGTATCCACCCCGCCGACTCCCGGGTACGGCTGCTCGCCGAGCAGACCCCGGCCAGCCTGGTCGCCTTCGACGTCCTCGCCGTGGGCGACGACTCCCTCCTGAGCGCACGGCAGTCGGAACGGAGAACGGTGCTGGAGGCCGCACTGTCCGGCACATCGGCACCCGTCCACCTCGCCCCGGCGACCACCGACCCGGCCGTCGCCCAGGAGTGGTTCGAACGGTACGAGGGCGCCGGTCTCGACGGGGTCGTCGCCAAACCGCTCGATCTGCCCTACCGGCCCGACACCCGGGTGATGTACAAGATCAAGCACGAGCGGACCGCCGACTGCGTGGTCGCGGGCTACCGCCACCACAAGAGCGGCCCGGTCGTCGGCTCGCTGCTGCTCGGCCTGTACGACGAGGCGGGTGCCCTCCAGCACGTGGGGGTCTGCGCGGCCTTCCCGATGAAGCGCCGCGCGGAGCTGGTCACCGAACTGGAGCCACTGGTGACGGACTTCACCGGCCATCCCTGGGGGGCCTGGCAGGACGCCGGGGCGCACGAGCACGCCCGGCTGCCCGGCAACCCGAGCCGGTGGTCCGGCAAGAAGGACCAGTCGTGGGTGCCGGTGCGCCCGGAGCGGGTCTGCGAGGTGGCGTACGACCACATGGAGGGCGACCGGTTCCGGCACACGGCCCAGTTCCGCCGGTGGCGGCCGGACCGCACCCCCGCCGGCTGCACGTACGCGCAGCTGGAAGAGGTGGTGCGGTACGACCTGGCCGAGGTGCTGTCGGCCGGCGGCTGAGCCGGACGGGCCGGGATCAGTCGGCGGCCGGCGGCAGCGAGGGCGTGGTGCAGGGCTCGGGGGTCGTGCTCGGATCGGGTGACGGCGACTGAGTGGCCCCGGTGGTGTCGCCCGGTTCGGGCGACGGGGAGTCCGTCTCGCAGCCCGGAGCGGGCTTGGTGGTGCTCGGGTCGGGGTCCGGGCTGGTGGACGGGCCGGGGCTGGTGGACGGGCCGGGGCTGGTGCCGGGATCGGGGGTGGCGGATCCGCTGTCGGTCGGATCGGGCGAGGAGCCCGGGTCGGTGGAACCGCCGGGGTCCGGGGAGCCCGAATCGCCGGGCGAGGGGGCCGGGGACGTCGGGGCCTTGGTGTGGCCGGGCTGCGGGCCGACCTCGATGCCGCCGCCGTTGTCGTCGCCCGGTCCGCCCACGGGGTGCTTGGGCTCGTCCGGGCTCCCGGCGCCGGGGCTCCTGGGCACCGGGCCCTGCCCGTCGGTGACCGGATGGGTGCCCTTGCGGTAGAACTCCAGCCAGGACAGCACGGTGCGCAGATACGTGTCCGAGTGGTTGTAGCTCAGGATCGCCCGGTCGAGATCCGCCCGCACCCTCAGATCGCGCGGCCCGGCGCAGAGGTAGGCCCCGGCGGCCAGCGCCGCGTCGTAGACGTTGCTCGGGTCACTGCGCCCGTCACCGTTGCCGTCCCTCCCCCAGTGCGCCCAGGTCGAGGGGATGAACTGCATCGGGCCGACCGCCCGGTCGAAGGTCTTGTCCCCGTCGTACGCCCCGCCGTCGGTGTCCGGGATGTCGGCGAATCCCGCGCCGTTGAGCACCGGTCCGAGGATCGGTGAGAGCGTCGTGCCCTGGGCGTCGACCCTGCCGCCGCCCGCGTGCCCGGACTCGACCTTGCCGATGGCCGCCAGTAACTGCCACGGCAGCCCGCAGCCCGGGTCGCTGCGCCGCAGCGAGCTCTCCGCCTTGCGGTAGGCGGCGAGCACCGTGGCCGGAATCCCCGCCTCGGCCCACGAGGCGGTGACGGCCCGGCTCTGCTTGACGCCCGGTTTCGGGGGCTCGGGGCTCTTCAGCGGCGGCAGTTCGGTGTGGTACGAGTCGTCGTTGGGTACCTCCGACCACCTGACCTCGTCGGTCTCCTGGCGCTGTTCGTGCGTCTCCTGGTGCGCCACGAGCCCCGGTCCCTGGGAGGCGGTGAGCGCCGCCATCGCGGCGACGGCGGCTGCGGTTCCACCGAGTCCGCGGCGCATGGTGCCGTTGAACCTCATGCGTGCTCTCCTCTCTCCCGGGTCACCGGGAGAACGTGTCGATGGCCGATATCCGCCAGGTGCCGCCCCGGCGAACCGCGTCCACGGCGAACATCGCCGCGGCATACGTCGTCTCCTGCGACTTGCCGGTACGGGTGTTGCTCTGGTCGGCGAAGACCAGCAGCCGGGCCCGGTCGCCGTCGAGCAGCTCCACACCGCTCTCGGTGACGGTCGTGGTGAGGACCAGCTTCTGCTTGGGCGCCTGCGCCCGTACGTCGGCGAGCATGTCCTCGTGCTGCTGTACCGCCTTGCCCACCAGGTAGGTCTTCACCGCGGTGTCGGCCTTGGCCGGCGAGGCGTAGTTGTACGAGAACACCGCGCCCACCGCCTCGGTGATCTGGCCCTTCACCTCGCTGCTGCGGCCGATGTCGGTGAGGGCGGTGTTCTGCCGGCTCGGGTCGTCGCGCAGACTGCCCGCCGAGGTGAACGCCCAGGCGGCGAAGGAGCCGAGAAGTACGGTCAGGACGCACAGGACGGCGGGCAGCGAGACCCGGAGACGCAGCGGCCGCCCGGACGGCGGCTCCTCCTTCTCCGCCTTCTCCTCCGATTCGGGATCGCCTCCGGTTTCGGCTTCGGGGCTGTCTTCGCCGGCCGCGGTGGCACTCTCCTGCCCGGACTCGCCGGGCTCGGAGTCCGGCTCGGCGGGCCTGGGGGCGGTGGCGGTCGTGGCGGTGCGTTCCGTCGCGGCGACGGTGGCCAGGCGGCGCTGCCGGTTGACGAGGTGACGGGTCGTCGACATGTCCGGGGAATCCTCTCGGTGCGGGGTGGGAGTCGGTGGCGTCAGCCGGCCGTGTTGCCGACGGGCGCCTGACCGAGGGCGCTGAGCTTCCACCCCTCGGAGGTACGGGTGAGCTGCCCGAGCATCCGGCTCTCCTTCACCGCGGGCTTGCCCTTCGGCGCGGTCACGGTCACCCGCAGCGCCACCATGACCCCGGCCCGGCCGGCCCGGTCGTCGAGCTCCGTGACCGCACCGGACAGCACCTTGGCCGTGCTGACGGTCTTGGCCTCCTGGATCTGCTTCACGAACGCGTCCCGCCCGTCGAGGAGTTGCTGGTGCAGGTCGCCGGTGGTGGAGTCCTCCCAGCTGTCGAGCCCCTTGGCCAGCTCCTGGTGGTCGAGCGTGTTCATGTTCTGCACGGCCTGCTCGCCCGCGGCCAGCGCGTCGTCGCGGGTCTGCGCGTACGCCGCCGAGTCGTCGTGCGATGCCTGGTACCGGGACACTCCGCCCCAGCCCGCCGCGCCGGCCGCCGCGACCGTCAGCACGATCGCCGCCGCCACCAGCGGATTCCTCGTCATCCGTACCCGTGCCATTGCTGCCTCTCCCTGCCGGCCGGCCCTGTGCTGTGCCGTGCTGTGCAGTGCTGTGTTCGGTATGTCCGTACCGCGCTATCTGGAGGTGATCTCGATGATCGTCCAGCGTCCGTCCCGCAGTTGGGCGGTGACGGACAGCTGCGCCGCCGCCGTGCTGGCGGTCTTGCCCTGGCGTTCGTAGACCTGGTCGAGGAAGACGAGCAGATGTGCGCTGTCGTGGCTCAGCCGGGTCACCCCGGCGCGTACGACATGGGTGGTGAGGGTGAGCTTCTGGTCGGCGGCCTGCTTCTCGACCTGGCCGAACAGCGCCGCGTACTGCTGGAGCGCCTTGCCCGCCAGCAGTTGTTTCGCGGACTCCTTGGTGACGGCGGTGGCCGAGGGGCTGTAGGAGAAGACCTTGCCGAGCGCGTTGGTGACATCGCCCGCGACCCGGGTGGTCGCCTCGCTGTCGGTGAGCGCCGTGTTGGCGGTGGCCGGGGTGTCGCGCAGCTGCCGGCCCATGACGAAGAGTCCGCCACCGGCCGCGAGCAGCGCCACGACCAGTACCCCCGCCACGAGGCGCAGCCGGCGGCGGCCCGTGCCGGGGGCCGGTTCGTCCCGCCCGGCCCCGGTCCGCGCGGACTCGTCCGTTCCGGGGCCGTCCGTTCCGGGCTCCTGCGGGTGTTCCCCGTCCCCGGGCGCCCCGAGTTCCCCGACGTCCTCCACCTCCGTGCCGGTGGTCACGACCGTCGTCCCTCCCTGCCGCTTCATGTGCCGCTCCTGACCGGTATCGCCGTCAGTGCCTTGACCTTCCAGCCGTCCTCGGTCCGGGCGAGGGTGGCCTCGAAACGCTTGCGTTCGGCGCCGCCCTTCCCGGTGCGCGGAGTGACCTGGACATCGACGGTCGCGATCATCTGTGCCGTACCGGTCCGGTCATCGAGTGCGGTGAGTGCCGCGTCGGTGACCTTCCCCGTCGCCGTGGAACCGGACTTCGTCAGCTCGCGCGCGTCCTTGGTCCGGGTGCGCTTCAGCTGTTCGTGCAGCGGTCCGGTCGAGGACCGGAGCCAGCTGCCCAGACCGGCGTCCACGCTCTTGGCGTCCTTGCCGTCCAGGCTGTTGAGCCGGGCGAGGTGCGCCTTCCCGTCGGCCAGCGCGGTGTCCCGGCTCTTGGCGTACGCCAGGTCGTCGTCGCCGCGCGCCTGGGCGTACGACCAGGCGCCGAGCGCGCAGATCAGTGCGGCGGCGAGCAGTGCGGCCCAGCCGATCGATGTCCTGGTACGGGATGTCATGAGCTGCCTCCCTGGCCGAGACCCAGCAGACCGGCCATGCCCTCGGCGGCCGGGGCGGTGTCGGGGACACCTAGCGCCCCGGGAAGCCGGTCCGTCGACGTGTCGTCGCCCAGGAGCATCGAGCCGGGCTTGGCCGGCGGGGGCAGTGCCCCGCCCTTCGGCGCGTTCGCGCTGCCCCGGACGTTGACGCCCGTTCCGGGCGAGGAGGCGCAGCGGGCCTTGGTGTTGAGCGGGGGGCCGGCCGTGACGTCGAGCCCGTTGCGGTAGGTCGTACCGCCGTAGCCCGAGGTGCAGGGCAGCGGCTCGAAGAAGGTGACGGACATGCCGAACCGGGCACCGTTCTCGTCGACGGCGCTGGAGCCCACGGCCGCGACCTCGGGGACCTTCACCAGCAGTTCCTCCAGTCCGCGCTGCCGGGTGACGGCGACGTCCGAGGTGGTGAGGAGGTTGGCGACGACGACTCCGAAGCTCGGGTCGAGGTCCCGCAGGAGTCCGCTGATCTGGCCGGTGGCGTCGGGGGCGACCGCGATCAGCTTGCGCAGGTCGGTGTCGGACCCCTTGAGTTCGGCGGCCAGTTCCTTGGCGCCGGACGCGAAGCCCTTGAGCGCGTCGCCCTGTTCGGCCTGGGTGCGCAGTACGGTCTCGCCGTCGATCATCAGCCGGGTGTTGACGGGCAGTGCGTCGTCGGCCGCCTGGACGAAGTCGCTGCTGGTGTCCAGCAGTACCTGGAGGTCGTCGCCGCGCCCCTCGAAGGCAGTGCCGAACTCGTCGACGACGGTGCGCAGGGATTCCAGGTCGACGGAGCCGGCGAGGTCGTCGACGCTGGTGAGCACGTCGGTGACGGGGGCCGGGATCGTGGTGTCGGCCTGGTCGATGACGGAACCGTTCGCCAGGTACGGGCCCTCGGTGCGGGTCGGCCGCAGGTCGATGTACTCCTCGCCGACCGAGGAGAGGTTGGCGACCACGGCTTTCAGGGCGTCCGGGATGGGCGGGGAGTCCTTCTCGATGCGGAGTTCGGCCTCCACGCCGTCGTCGGTGAGCTCGATCGGCCCGACCCGGCCCACGGACACGCCCCGGTAGGTGACGTTGGAGTGGGTGAACAGGCCGCCGGTCTGCGGGAGCTGGACCTTGACGGTGTAGTAGCTGCGCATCCCGACGTAGTGGCCGAGGTCGGCGTAGCGCACCCCGAGGTAGCCGAGGACGAGCACCGCGATGATCAGGAAGGCGATGTTCTTGAGCCGGATGGCCAGGGTGATCATCGGGTGCTCCCCTTCGTGGCCGGTCCCGTGACCGAGGGAAGCGGCAGCGGCAGTGCCGCGCCGGACTTCTGGGCGGTGCTGCCCTGAACGGCCGGGGGTGTGGTGCCGCCCGGGTCGAGCGGCGGAATGATCTGGGTGCCGGGCAGGGCCGTCACGTCCAGGTAGACATTGAGGTAGTCACCCTTCACGCCGCTCAGCACCTCGTCGGTGAACGGGTAGGTCAGCAGCACCTGGAGCGAGTCGGGCAGATCCTGGCCGGAGTCGGCGAGGGCCTGGAGGGTGGGAGTGAGGGCCTTGAGGTCGGCGACCATGTCGGCCTTGCTCTTGTTCACCGTGTCGACGGCGACGGTGGAGAGCGTGTCGAGCGAGCGCAGCATGGTCATGAGCGAGCCGCGCTGCTTCTCCAGGACCTTCATGCCGGGGCTGAGCTTGGTGAGGACGGTGCCGACGTCCTGTTTGCGGGTGGCGAGGGTGGCGGACAGCCGGTTGACGCCGTCGAGGGCGTCGGTGATGTCCCCTCTGTGGTCGTCCAGGTTGGTGACGAGGGTGTTGACCCGGCTGAGCATGGAGCGGACCTGGGGTTCCTGCCCGGCCAGTGCCTTGTTGAGCTCGGTGGTGATGGTCTTCAGCTGGTCGATACCGCCGCCGTTGAGGAGCATCGACAGTGCGCCGAACACCTCCTCGACCTCCGGGTTCCGGTTGGTCCGGGTGAGCGGGATGCGGTCCCCGTCGGCGAGTGCGCCCTTGGCGGTGCCGGACGCGGGGGGCGAGAGCTGGATGTACTTCTCGCCGAGCAGGCTGGACTGCTCCAGGTGCGCGTACGCGTTCGCGGGGAGTCTGATCCCACCGTTGACCCGCATGGTGACCTTGGCGTTCCAGCTGCCCGGGGCCAGCGAGATCTTGGTGACACGGCCGACGGCCACGTCGTTGACCTTCACCGAGGACTGCGGGGCGAGGCTGAGCACGTCCCCGAACTCGGCGGTGATCTCGTACGGGTGGTCGCCGAGGTCCGCGCCGCCCGGCAGCGGCAACTGGTCGATGCCGGTGAACGTCGGCAGGTCGACCGTGGTGACGATCAGGGCCAGGCCGACGGCCACCGCCAGCACGGCGGCGACGCCGGTCACGCGGGCGCCGGACCGGCGCAGGACGCGGTTCATCGCTTCGCCCCCTTCTTCTGCGTGACGGTCTTCTCGGGGGTGCCGTAGACGGTGCCCACGGCGGGCAGCGGCAGCGAGGGCAGTGCCTTCTGGCGGGCGGCGTCCACGGGCGAGAGTCCGCTCAGGCCGGCGGACTCGTCCGTGAGCGGTCCGCCCATGGAGAGTTCGTTGAGGTTGGTACGGCCGTTGATGGTGCGGTTCAACGGGTCGTAGGCCTTGATCACGTTGTCCGCGGCGAGCGGCAGCGTGTCCATCGACTCGGCGAGCGAGGCCCGCTGGTCGACCAGGGTCTGGGTGATCGGCACCAGGGCGTCCACGTTCGCCTTCAGGGCGCCGCGGTTGTCCTTGATGAAGGTCTTGACCTGGCCGAGGGCGGTGCCCAGTTCCTTCAGGGCCGCGCTGAGGTTCTTCTTGTCGTCGGCCAGGAATCCGGTGACCGAGTTGAGCTGTTGTTCGGCCTCGCGGACGTTGCCGTCGTTGTCCTTCAGCATGGTGGTGAAGGTCTGGAGGTAGGACAGGGTGTCGAAGAGGTTCCCGCTGCTCTTGTCGAGGGTCTTCGTCGCCTTGCCGAACTGTTCGATGGAGTCCCCGATCGCCCTTCCGTTGCCGTCGAGGTTCTTCGCCCCGGTGTCCAGGAGCTTCGCCAGCGCGCCGTCGGAGTTCGCCCCGTCGGGGCCGAGGGCGGTGGAGAGTTCCGTGATGGAGGCGTACAGCTGATCGACCTCGACCGGGGTGGCGTTGTGCGAGGCGGGCAGTTCCGCCTCGTCCGCCAGTACCGGTCCCCCTTCGTACGCGGGGGCGAGTTGGACGTACCGGTCGGCGACCAGGCTGGGGGCGACGACCACGGCGTGCACGTCCTTGGGAACCTTGACGCCCTTGTCGACGCGGAGCCTGACCTCGACCTCCTCGCCCTTCGGCCGCACCGACTCGACGGTGCCGACCTTCACTCCGAGGATCCGCAGGTCAGATCCGGCGTACACACCGGTGGCCTGGTCGAAGTAGGCGGTGACCGTCGTCTTCCCCTCGTCGTCCATGGCCATCACGCCGGAGGTGGCCGCGACAGCCACGACGGCGAGTCCGGCGCCGATGCCGACGATGCGCGTGAGTCTCATGTCAGCGGCCGCCTTGCTGCTTGGGTGGCATGCATCCGGTGGCCGGGGGCGTGCCGGCGGGGAGGTAGTCCCTCGGGACGACCCCGCAGACGTAGTTGTCGAGCCAGCGGCCGTTGCCGAGCGTGTTGCCGACGAGCCGGTTGTAGGAACCCGCCAGCGACAGCACCTTGTCGAGGCTCTTGCGGTTCTTGACCAGGACGGCGGTGACCCGGCCGAGCGAGTCCAGGGTGGGCTTCAGCTGCTTGTTGTTGTCCGCGACCAGGCCGGTGAGCTGGGTGCCGAGGTCCCGGGTGCCGGTGAGCAGCAGATGGATGGAGTCGCGGCGGGCCTGGATCTCGCCGAGGAGCAGGTTGCCGTCCTCCAGCAGGGTCTCGAAGCTGCTCTTCTTGTGGGCGAGGGTCCCGGTCAGCTGCTTGCTGCCCTTGAGGAGCGTGGCCAGCTGGGCATCCCGCTGGGAGACGGTCCTGGAGAGTGCGGAGAGCCCGTCGGCGGCGCTCTTCACGTCGGGCGGCGAGTCCTTGAAGGTGGCGGAGATCGTCTCGAAGCTCTTGGCGAGCTGCTTGGTGTCGATCTCCCCGAAGGTCTCGCCGAGCCCGTTGAACGCCTGGGTGACGTCGTACGGGGAGGTGGTGCGGCTCGCGGTGATGCGCCGGTCCGGGTCCTGGGGCCCGGTGCCGAGCGGGTCGACGGCGAGGTACTTGTCGCCCAGCAGGGTCTTGATGGCGATGCCCACGGTGGAGGAGTTGCCGATCCAGGCGTCCTTGACCCGGAAGCTGACCTTGACCTTGGCGCCGTCGAGCGAGACTCCGGTGACCTCGCCGACCTTGACGCCGGCGATCCGTACCTCGTCGCCGTCGTCGAGCCCGGCGGACTCGGTGAAGTCGGCGGTGTAGGTGGTGCCGCCGCCGATGAAGGGCAGCGAGTCGGCACGGTAGGCGCCGAAGCCGATGAGGGCCAGGACGAGGAGTCCGGCGATGCCGATGGCGACGGGGTTGCGTTCCCGCAGGGGTTTGATTCTCATGCCAGGCACCTCGGCTGGGTGATCGCGATGCCGGTGGGCGGCTCGCTGCCGTCCTCGGTGCTCACACCGCTGACCTTGGCCTCGCAGAGATAGAGGTTGAGCCAGGACCCGTACGAGGCGAGCCGGCCGATCGCCTCCATCTTGGCGGGGGTCTTCTTCAGGAAGTTCTCGATCTGCGGAGTGCCCTTGCCCAACTGGTCGGAGAGTCGGCCGAGTTCCTTGATGTCGTCCTTGAGGGGCTTACGTCCGTCCTGGAGCAGGTCGGCGGTGACGGTGGTGAGCGCACCCATCGCGGTGACTGCCTGCCCGAGCGGTTTGCGGTCGCCCGAGAAGCCGGTGACGAGCTGCTGGAGCGTGTCGACGAGGTCGTTGAAGCCGGCCTCCCGGTCGTTCACGGTCTTCAGGACCGTGTTGAGGTTCTTGATCACCTCACCGATCACCTTGTCCTTGGCCGCGACCGTGGAGGTCAGTGAGCCGACGTGCTGGAGGATGCTGTCGACGGTGCCGCCCTCGCCCTGGAGCACCTGGACGATGGAGCCGGCGAGCTGGTTGACGTCGGGCGGGGACAGTCCTTCGAACAGCGGCTGGAAGCCGTTGAAGAGCTGGGTCAGATCGAGGGCCGGTGTGGTGCGCGAGAGCGGGATGGTCGCTCCGGCGGCGAAGCTCCGGCCGACCGGTCCGGCGCCCTGGTCGAGGTCGATGTAGCGCTGGCCGACCATGTTGAGGTACTTGATCGACGCGGTCACGGAGGCGGGGAGGCTGCGTCCCTTGCGGACGGCGAAGCCGACCTCGGCGCGCCGCCTGTCCGCGACCCTGATCGACTCGACCTGCCCGACCTTGACTCCGGCGATCCGTACGCTGTCGCCGACGATCAGCCCGGTGGCGTCGGTGAACCTCGCCTTGTACGTGGTGGTGTCACCGACCCCGGTGTTGGCGATGGACAGTCCCAGGACGGTGGTGGCCAGGACGGTCACCAGGATGAAGACGATCGATTTCGCGAGCGGTCCCGCGAGGGAGCGGCGCTTCACTTGAGCTTCACCTCCGCGCCGCGGAAGGCCGGACCGATGAGCACGCTGCTCCAGTCGGGCAGGGTCTGCGGCTGGACTTTCAGTGAGGGAGCGACCAGCTCGTTGACGAGCCGGCTCTCCTGCGGGGAGTTGGGCATGCCGAGGGAGGTGTCCGTGGCGCCGGTGCCGGTCTGCTCGTCGGCGGCCGGCTTGTCGCCGGGGGCCGGCGAGGCGGCAGCGCGTCCGGCGGCCGTCGGCTCGGTCGTACCGACGTACGGCACGGAGTAGCAGTGCGGTCCGCCGGTCGCGTCGTAGACCGGGGTGTCCTTGCCGGGCACGTACTTCCCCTTGGACTTCACGGACTTGACGGTGACGTGGAGGCCTGGCTGTCCGGTGCCCTTGCCGAGCGCCTTGTCCATCGCCGGGACGAATCCGGCCACGGTCCGCAGGGTGCAGGGGAATTCGTCGGAGTACTTCGCGAGGAGTTCCAGCGTCGGCCTCCCCGTGGCGGAGAGGCGGATGAGGTTGTCCTTGTTCTCCTGGAGGAACGAGGTGAGGTCCTGCGCGGAGGAGGTCGTGGATCCGTAGAGGTCGGCGAGCTCCGCCTGCTGGTCGGCGAGGGTGCCGCTGGTGGTGGTGAAGTCGGTGAGTGCGTCCAGGACATCCGGTGCGGCGTCCCCGTACACCCTGCTCACCTTGACGAGTTCCTTGATGTCGGCGTTGAGCGTGGGGAGTTGGGGGTTGAACTTCTGGAGGTGCGCGTCGAGCCTGACGAGGGTGTCGCCGAGCTTCTCGCCGCGTCCCCTCAGTGCCTGGGAGACCGCGTTGAGGGTGGCGGAGAGCTTCGCCGGCTGTACCGCGGTCAGCAGCGGCAGGACGTTGTCCAGGACCTCTTCCAGCTCGATGGCGTTGCTGGAGCGGTCCTGCGGGATGACGGCCCCGGCCCGCAGTGTCCGCGCGGACGGTACGGCGGGCGGCACGAGCGCCACGAACCGTTCGCCGAACAGGGTGGTGGGCAGCATCTGGGCGGTGACGTCGGCGGGGATCCGGTCGAGCTCGCCGGGTTTGATCGCGAGAGTGAGGCGGGCGCCCTCGCCGTCGGCCGAGATGTCGCGGACCTGGCCGATGACGACTCCGCGCAGCTTCACATCGGCGTTGTCGTGCATCTCGTTGCCGACGCTTCCGGTCCGTACCGTCACCGTCGCGTCGTCGGTGAAGTCCTTGTTGTACACGGCTATCGACACCCAGATGAGTACGGCGGGCACGAGCAGGAGAGCGACTCCGGCGAGTCTGCGGCGGGCGGTGCGCGTGGTCCGGGAGTTCATCAGCCGGCCACCTTCACCGTCGTCGTGGCGCCCCAGATGGCGAGCGAGAGGAAGAAGTCGGTGACGCTGATCAGCACGATCGCGTTCCGCACCGACCGGCCGACCGCCACTCCCACTCCGGCGGGGCCGCCGGTGGCGTGGAAGCCGTAGTAGCAGTGCGCGAGGATCACCATCACGCTGAAGATCAGCACCTTGAGCACCGACAGCAGTACGTCCTGCGGAGACAGGAAGAGGTTGAAGTAGTGGTCGTAGGTGCCGGCCGACTGCCCGTTGAACAGGACGGTGACGTAGCGGGAGGAGACGTAGGAGGAGAGCAGTCCGATCGCGTACAGCGGGACGATGGCGACGACCCCGGCGATGATGCGGGTGGTGACGAGGTAGGGCATGGACCGCACGCCCATCGCCTCCAGGCCGTCGATCTCCTCGTTGATCCGCATGGCGCCGAGCTGGGCGGTGAAGCCCGCGCCGACGGTCGCGGAAAGCGCGAGTCCGGCGACGAGCGGGGCGATCTCACGGGTGTTGAAGTAGGCGGAGATGAACCCGGTGAAGGCGGCGGTGCCGATCTGGTTGAGCGCCGCGTACCCCTGGAGGCCGACGACCGTACCGGTGGCCAGCGTCATCGCGATCATCACGCCGATGGTGCCGCCGACGACACCGAGGCCGCCGCTGCCGAAGGCGACCTCGGCCAGGAGCCGCTGCACCTCCTTGAGATAGCGCCGCAGGGTCCGGGGGATCCAGAGCAGTGCCCGTACGTAGAAGGTGAGTTGGTCACCGGATCGGTCGAGCCAGCTGAGCATCGACATCGGTCAGCTCCCCTTCGCGGGGACGATCTGGAGGTAGATCGCCGTGAGGATCATGTTCACGAAGAACAGCAGCATGAAGGTGATGACGACGGACTGGTTGACCGCGTCCCCGACCCCCTTCGGCCCGCCGCGCGGGTTGAGGCCGCGGTAGGCGGCGACGATGCCCGCGATGAAGCCGAAGATCAGGGCCTTGATCTCGCTGATGTACAGGTCGGGCAGCTGGGCCAGGGCGGAGAAGCTGGACAGGTAGGCGCCGGGGGTGCCGTGCTGGAGGATCACGTTGAAGAAGTAGCCGCCGAGCGTGCCGACGACGGAGACCAGTCCGTTCAGCAGGACGGCCACCAGCATCGTCGCCAGTACCCGCGGGACGACGAGGCGCTGGACGGGCGAGACGCCCATGACCTCCATCGCGTCGAGCTCCTCGCGGATCTTGCGTGATCCGAGGTCGGCGCAGATGGCCGACCCGGCGGCCCCGGAGACCAGCAGCGCCACGATGATGGGGCTGGCCTGCTGAATGACGGCGAGGACGCTGGCGCCGCCGGTGAACGACTGGGCGCCGAGCTGCTGGGTGAGCGAGCCGACCTGAAGTGCGATGACCGCGCCGAACGGGATGGACACGAGGGCTGCGGGCAGGATGGTGACGCTGGCGACGAACCAGAACTGCTCGATGAACTCCCGTACCTGGAAGGGCCGGCGGAACGTCTCGCGGCACACGGTCCCGGCGAGGGTGAAGAGCCTGCCCGTCTCCCGCAGCGGGGCGAACAGCCGGGTCGGGCGTCTCTCCTCGGGCGCCTTCTCCGGCACCCGGTCCGCGGGCGGCTCGGGGGGCCGCACCGGCATGGGGGCGGTCACGGGCGTCCACCGCCGGCGGCGGGGCTGTAGCTGTTCAGGATGGCCGTACGGGCGGCCTCCGGCAGCTGCCCCATCATCGACATGACCCGCTCCCGGCGGCGCAGCGCGCCCTGCCGTACGGGCAGGCCCGGTGAGGGCTCCAGCTGCGGGACAACGGTGCGCGTGGCGTTGGCCGAACTGATGCCCTGCCCGTAGCCGTTGACCTCCTCGGCCGCGAGCGTGGCGGCGTCCTTCTCCTCCGACATGCCGATGGGCCCTTCGCGGCGGCCGGACAGGAACTGGGAGACGACGGGCAGATCGCTGGTCAGCAGCACCTCGCGCGGCCCGAAAGTGACGAGGTTGCGGCAGAACAGCATGCCCATGTTGTCCGGGACGGTGGCCGCGATGTCGAGGTTGTGGGTGACGATCAGCATCGTCGCGTCGATCTGCGCGTTGAGATCGATGAGCAGCTGGGAGATGTAGGCGGTGCGGACCGGGTCGAGCCCGGAGTCCGGCTCGTCGCAGAGAATGATCTGCGGATCCAGGACGAGGGCGCGGGCCAGGCCGGCCCGCTTGCGCATACCGCCGGATATCTCGCCGGGCAGTTTGTCCTCGTCGCCGAGCAGTCCGACGATATCGATCCGCTCCATGACGATCCGGCGGATTTCCGATTCCTTCTTGCGGGTGTGCTCACGCAAGGGGAAAGCGATGTTGTCGAAGAGGGACATCGATCCGAAGAGCGCACCGTCCTGGAACATGAGACCGAAGAGCTTCCTGGTCTCCATGATCTTCCGTTCGGGACTGTTCACCATGTCGACGCCATTGATGAGCACGCGCCCCTGCTCGGGCTTGAGCAGACCGATGAGGGACTTCAGGAAGACGGTCTTTCCGGTACCGGAAGGACCGAGCATCACACTCACCTCGCCGGCGGGCAGGGTAAGGCTGACGTCCTGCCAGATGTTCTGCTTACCGAAGGATTTCGTAAGGCCTTCAACGACTACTTCGATTCCCATCGGCCCTCCCTCGATATGTCGGTGAACGAAGTCATCTGTCAGCGCTCCGGCTCTGAGAAATCCAATGGCGGCTCGTCACACATGCACCAGGAGGCGCACGTTATGTCCGTCGAAACCGCCAGGACAAGCCGTTGAACAGCGGAAATCGACGAACTAGGTGCTCGGTGTGGATCACTTGTCACCGAGTGACAAAGCCGCGCACCGGCTTTGTCGGAATCTGCGCAAGATCTCCGGCGTGCGAGTCGGGGCCCTCGGTCCACGGAGGCCGGAGCCGCGAGACCCCGACAGCGGGAGCGCCGCCCCCGGACCGAGGGTTCGGGGCTGAGCATTCCCGGTGCGAAATCCGGGTCAAGGGGGGCGCGACCAGGACTCCATGTGCGTCGGACGAACAGTTACGGACGCGTTTCCGTAACCCTCACCCGGGACGCTACGGCCCGGTAACCTGCCTTCGCAATAGCGGTCCCGGAACTTTTTACACGTCCATTGACGGCCGTGTTGTTTTTGTACGGAGGTGAGTAAAGGCCCTCGTACGGTTATCGACAAGTGAGTCGTTCCCGGTCGACGCGCCATGATCGCTCACGCATGCCTGCGCCCCGCCCGGAGCGGCATTCCGGGCGGGGCGCGGGAATGGAGAAGTGCGGACTACTGGGCCACACCTATGTGCCAGTTGTCCGAAAGCACCTGGCCGGCGTGGGGTGCGGCACTGCCGGGGAGGGCCAGCCCCGCCGTGTAGGTGGCGGTGTCGTTCAGCACCAGGTGGTTGTTGCCGGCCGCCGAGGGCAGCGCGGTCTTCAGGTTCACCGCCCAGTTGAGCTCGCCGAGGGTCAGGGGGCCGCAGCCGCTCACCCCGGGGACGGCGAAGCCGCTGTCCCCCTGGTCGTTGCCGGTCAGCGAGAGGCGGTTCAGCAGACCTGCGGTGTTGGGTGCACCGTCGGCGTCGAAGCGCTGGCTGCCCAATGCCGGAACCGAGAGGTTCTGCGGACGCAGGACGACCGGGCTGGACGTGGTCCCGATGTAGCACTTGGACCCGAGGAAGGTGTTCTGCAGGTGAATCCGGATCGGAATGTCGACGATCGTCTTTCCGCTCTGCATCCCCGCGGTCAGGTCGAAGTTGCTGGGTGTCCCCGCCGACTCCACCGTGGCCACGACCCGGTTGAGACTGCTGTCGGCCAGCTGACCGCAGATGCCCGAGACCACCGGAATGCCGCTGGGGCACATGAGCCCGAGCAGGCCGCCGGGGATGTCCGTGGGCGCCCCGACGATCGCTCCGCCGGCCGGCGCCACGATCTTGGACGCACCGGTGGACGCGTTGCGGACCACGCCGAACTGGAGATCGTTCGCACCGGTCGTCGCCTCGGTGTTGCCGAGCTTGATGGAACCGCTCTCGGAGTGCGAGGACACGCATATCGCGATGTCCGTCGTACCGTCAGCGGCGAGCATCGCCGGGTCGTCGACCGGACACCGGGCGAAGGGACCCCAGTTGCCGCTCATCGCCTGGGCCGAGGCGGCGCTCGCCGGTGAGGTGCTCAGCGGAATACCGACGGCCACCGCCACCAGCGCGGCGAGCAGAGCGGGTCTGACACGTTTGTGGGCAGCACTCATTGATGGTCCAGCCTTTCTTGGAAGCGGGGTGGCAGAGCCCTCAGCGTTCGGGGGTGGGCTTCTCGGGCTCCGGGCAGTTCGCCGGAACGCCTTCGACACACAGAGGGGACTGCATCATCTTGGTGAAATTGCCTTTGCCGGACACCGAAGCCGTGAAGAGGCTGTCGAGGTCCTCGGTGACCCCGCATCCGGCGAACGGTGGCACGTCCGAGGTGCCGGTCAGCGGCCCTCCGGTCTTCACGGTGTACCCGACGGGGCCGTTCGTGCCGGTACTCCCCTTGCCGACGAGTGTGAGCTCCATCGGTCTCACGGCGCGGCAGTTGGCTCCGACGTCCAGCGGTTCCCCGTTGACGACGACGTCGTAGAGGCGTATCCGCAGCATGGCGACAGCGGTCGTCGTCTCCTTGTACTGCTTGGTGTCGGGATCGGGGGCGGAGTCGCCGAGTGTGCCGATGTCGACCGTGCCCTCGAGGCTGAGCTCAAGCTTCCCTGTCGTCGGCATGAAGCCGAAGGTGAGGAAGGTGGCCGTGGCCGGCGGCATCTGCGGTTTGCCGTGGTAGTCGAGTGTGCCGTCGGTGGTGAGCCAGCTCTTCACCCCTGTCGGGCACTGGAGGAAGGAGACGGACGTGTTCAGGTTGAGGCGGAGCAGCCCGGGGTCGCTGAACTTCGCGGCCCCGTCCAGTTTGTTGACGTTGGAGTACCCCGCCATGTAGCCGTGCGCGTCCTTCGGTTCCTGCACGATCGGCCCCATCATCACCGTGCAGTCGGGGGGTATGTTCACCTTCCCCAGCACGGCCTTCGGGTCGTCCTGGGCCTTCGGTTCGCCGCTGGAACCGACGCTGTTCCTGGACGTCCCGGGTGTGCCGGGAGAAGCGCCCGGTCCCGGCGACGAGGTCCCGCCGAGCGGGGGGACGTCCACGTCGGCCAGCTCCGCGCTCTGGTCGGGGTCGATCGTGCACGCGAGGGCGACGGGAGGCGGGGCGGCCGGCTCGCCCTCCGCGGCCCGGAAGGCGAGGCCCACGTCGAGGTGCCCCAGTGCGAAGCCTATGGTTCCGCTGGACCTCGGAGTGATCGTCGGCACGTCTCCGGCGGCTCTGAATTCGAGGTCGCCCTCGGCGGGAACCGACCCTTCCGGGATCTCCAGTCCCTGCCAGGGCACCGACGTCGTCTCCCCCCGCTGCGAGACGTCCGCCACCACACTCACGGACCCCGAGACGAGGGCCGAGTCGATCCCCGGCAGACCGGAGACCGCTGAACGTGGCAGCGCGAAGGAGAGCCCCACATCACGGACCTGGATCGGAGATCCGATGTCCGCGGTGAGCGGCAGCTCCGCCTTGACCGTCACCTCGACCGGTACCGAGCCCGAGGGCGATTCACAGGTGTAGTCGAAGTCCGCCTCGGCCACCCGGGTGTCGGCGGCTTCCCCGGTACCCGTCATGAGGCCGGTCATCAGGGCCAGCGCGCCGACCGTCGCGACCCGTGCGGCGCGCCGCGGATCGCTCGTCCTGAATCTCATCTCGCCTCAACCTGCCGTCGTCTCGGTGCTCAGCACTCGTCCATGGGATACGGATGGCGAACGGGCCGCCGCCGGGGAAGGGTTGCGGAGCAGAATCGAGCTCTGCTCCGCAACCCTCCCCCGGTACGGGCGACCCGACGCGGTTACGGCGAGGTGATCGTGATCGGCGTGACGAGCTTGTACGTCGCGTCGAAGGTGGCCGCGTCACCGGCGTTGAGCAGCCCACTGCAGTTGGTGGCGCTCTCCACCTTCAGACCGGCACCGTTGTTGATGTCGAGTTCACCGGTGGAGTTGGTGTAGGTGACGTTGCTCGCGGAACCGGTGATCACCGCCTTGCAGGTGCCGAGGATGGTGTCACCCGTCAGGTTGACGCGGACGCCCGACAGGGTTCCCTTGGTCACGCCGGAGCTGTAGGTGCTCCCGTTGACGCTGATGGTGGAGCCCGAGGCGAGCACGGCCGTGAAGGAGGAGCCGAGCGGTCCGGGGCACGGGCTGGCGGACGAACCGAAGGTCGCGGCGGTGATCTTCGCGAGGCCCGTACCGGTGGCGTACGTCCCGCTCGTCGCGGTTCCGCTGGCGGACGCCGTCGAGCAGTCCACCTGCTGGCTGGTGACGGTGTCGATCAGAGTGGCCACGGTGCCGGACTTGAGCGAGGCCGAGAAGGTGCCAGTGGGGTTGGTCACGGTCCACGTCGCGAGTGCGGTGGCCGAGGCCGACGTCGTGGCAAAGCCGAACGCCGCCGCGGCGACAGTGGTGGCGAACAGCGCTCGCTTGAGGGTGCTTCTCACGGAACTTACCTCCGGAATGTGGAGTTGGACGTACCCGATTGCCTTGCGACCGCACCCGGCGAGGGGCTCGGCACAAGGGCGGCTCAACATCATGGAACGCAGAAGTCGATGGACTCGACTGCGTGATCGAACTCCGTGCGGATCGAACGTTACGAGCCAGTAGCCCAACGCTGCAATACCCGGCACAGAAATTCCCCGAGCCTCTCGATATAGCCATTCCGTCTTAGCGATAACTCAGCAGATCGCCACGATTTTCTATCCGAAAGTGAGTAGTTGTGCGGAGGTCCGCGGGCCGGCACCGCCTCCACACACTCACCTGAGGCGTAGCCACCGGAGCGATGAGCACCCCTCGCGCGACCGCCTACCCACCGGTAAGATCGTCGATCTCGCCACCGTACGCAGCCCGACGGTCTCCCGGTACGGCGCCGCTGAACTGGGCGGAGCCACCCACGGCCGTCGCGCGGGCGCGCAGGGCGCGTACCGCCGGGCCGGCCCCTCCCGGCGCCATCCACCGAGCCCGTCGCCCGCACACCGTGACGGTGCGCCAGGCACCCCCGGGCACCGTGCCCGGAATCCTGACACGGACGACTCGATATCCGTTCACACAAAGGCCCTTAACGTCGCCGGGGACCACAGAAGCATTCGTTTCGGGAATTGAATTACTCTTCGCAGTCCGCCACGACTCCGCCGGCCACCGCACCGGCTCGGCCGAGGCCCCGACGGCCGCGGGCAACCGCATCCGGCCCACCGCCGTCGGACCGGCCGGACCCTCCGGAAGGAGCAGTGCGCGGCGCACCTCGGCGAGGAAGGGCCGGGCCGCGCGCTCCCCACGTCGTACGCAAATGACATGTCCGCACCATGAGTCATTCAGCCACGCCGAATCCACCCACAGGGCAGAACCGGAACTCACCACTCCACAGGCTCCCCCGGATGCCCCACCCCATGACCGGCGACACCACGGCCCGGCAGCGCCTTCGGTGACAGGCGTCGGAGGGACGGAGCAATCAGCACCCGCGGACACACACGTCGGCATTACCCACGGTTACTTTCTTGTCTCCTCGGAACTAAATGTCCGAAAAATATTGTCCGGAAGTGAGCAGTCACTCCCCACCTGCACCGGAGCGGCACAACGAGGCCGAGATGTGTGCCCCCTGCACTTCGATCTTGCGCAAGTGGTGGGCACAGCAGCTGACTTGGTCTATCTTCATCGCGGACTTGGTACGCACCTGTCGGTTCGTGGGAGCGCTTTCCCCCACTGCCTCACCCCCCACCGGGCACTGGAGAGCAAGGGGACACTTCATGCCGAAAGTCATTTCGCCATTGGACACGGGGGATCCGCTGGGACCGCTTCCCCAGGAATTCGCCGCGATCATGCGGCCCGAACTGCCGAGCCTCATCAAGGAGATCGGCGTCGAGGTCACGCGCGCCTATCCGGAATACGCACGCCTGCTCAGCGGACCCAATGGCCAGGCCATTCGCGTCGGCGTCGAACAGAGCCTCTCGTCATTCGTGGACCTGGTCGCGGAGCCGTCCACCTCGACATCGCTGCGCGACGACATGTGCCGCCGGTTCGGACGGTTCGAGGCCTATGAAGGCCGCACCATGGAGACGCTTCAGGGCGCCTACCGGCTCGGCGCCCGCGTCGCGCTGCGACGGGCGAAGAAGGTGGGCCGGAGCTACAACTTCTCGCCGACCCTGATGCTCAGTTTCGCCGACGCGCTCTTCACCTACATCGACGAGCTCGAATCCCTCTCCCGCGAGGGCTTCCTGGAGGTGCAGTCACAGACGGGCGAGCAGGGCGAGGCGATGCGCCGGCGCCTGCTGCACCTGATCCTGGCCGGGCGCCCCGTCCCCCGTACCGCCATCGCCGAGCTGTGCGAGCAGACCGGGTGGACACTGCCCGACGAAGTCACCCTCGTCGCGGTGCGCGCTCCCGCCGGACTCGACCGGGTCAGTGCCGACCGCGACCTGCTGGCCGATCTCAGCGATCCCCAGCCGCACTTACTGATCCCCGGACCCCTCGACGACGCCCGAAGATCCATGCTGGACCAGTCACTCCTCGGTACACGCGCCGCGATCGGGCTGACCGTCCCCACCGCTCTGGCCTCGGACTCGATCCGCTGGGCCAGGAGGATCCTCGAACTCGTCGACGCGGGCGTCATCGACGACGCGCCGTTCGTCCTGTGCGAGGACCACCTCATCACCCTGTGGCTGCTGTCCGACCCGGTCCTCCTGGACCAGCTCGCCCAGCGGGAACTCGCGCCCATCGCCGGAATCAGCGCCAACCGCCGGGAGCGGCTGGTCGAGACGCTGCGCATCTGGCTCGACACCCGCGGCACCGCGGCCCACATGGGCGAACTCCTCGATGTGCACCCGCAGACCGTCCGCTACCGCATGCGCAACCTGGAGTCCATCTTCGGCGAGCAACTGATCGACCCCGAGAGCAGGTTCTCCACCGAGGCGGTGCTGCGGGCGCTGCAGTTGCAGGCCCGGAGCCGGGAATCCGTCCTGTAGGAGTACCGCAGAACGGCTTCCGGCCGGATCACGGCCCTCGCGTCGAGTCAACTTACTTACGGGTAAGGCGAAATACCCGGTCACTCCCAAACGGTTGCCACACGGAGACGTTCTCAACGAGAAACGCGGAACCGCGTCCCGTACACATGGAGAAGTCGGCCGCCCACCCGGCGGCCGCACCGCACGACCTCCTGGCCACCATTCGAGAGGGAACACCCCATGACCGCCTCGCACCTGCTCGTCCCCGTGCCGATTCCGGACCGGGTCGCCGCACTGATCGGGTCCTGCATCCCGCCGCACATCCTGGAGGCGGAGTTCGACGCCGAGCGCGCCGCGCGCGAGGTCCGCAGGTTCCGCGGTCCCCGGCTCGACATCGAGGACCAGGCCGACCGCGAGCAGGCCCTGTCGGAGCTGGCCCGCGCCAATAAGCTCCTGGCCGCGCACCACCCCCTGCTGAGGATCCACCCCGGCAGCGCCTGGTGACTCCCCCGCGGTGCGCCCGCGCTCGCACCGCCTTGCGGAGGGGAGGCCCGACGCTTACCTTACTCAAAAGTAAGTTTACTTGAGAGTAAGGAACTGGCGTGGCCGACAACAGCAGCGGCAACCCCACCGGTGAACTGGCCGCACTCGACTTCGCGGCCGTCTCCCCGCCGGAGTTCGCGCGGATCGTGAAGGGCCTGTCCGCCAGGCAACTCGGCGAGGTCATGCACGGCGAACTGCGCACCCGGGTGCTCGGTGAGGTCTTCGGCCGGATGAGGCAGCAGTTCCGCCCGGACGCCGCGGGTCAGCTCAGGGCGCTGATCCGCTGGAAGATCACCGGGGACAGTGACGCGGTCTTCGAGACGTCGATCGCGGACGGCACCTGCACCATCAGCGAGGGCCGCTCCGACGCCGAACCGCGCACGACCCTGGTGATGGGGGACGCCGACTTCCTCAAGCTGGTCTCCGGCAACGGGAATCCGGTGACGATGTTCATGATGCGCAAGCTGAGGGTGGCCGGCGACGTCGGTCTCGCCTCGGGCCTCACCCGCTACTTCGACATCCCGAAGGCCTGAGCCGATGAGCTACTTCTCCCTCGCCCTCACCGAGGAGCAGCAGGACCTCCGTAACTGGGTGCACGGCTTCGCCGCCCAGGTGGTGCGCCCGGCGGCCGCCGAATGGGATGCCCGCGAGGAGACCCCCTGGCCGGTCATCCAGGAAGCCGCCAGGATCGGCCTGTACGGTTTCGAATCGCTGGCCGACATGTACGGCGACCCGACAGGACTCTCCCTCCAGATAGCCAACGAGGAGCTGTTCTGGGGCGATGCCGGAATCGGCATGGCCCTCTTCGGCACCTCCCTCGCCGTCGCCGGGATCTTCGCCTCCGGCACGCCGGACCAGCTCGCCGAGTGGGTTCCGCAGTGCTACGGCGACGAGGACGAGCCGAAGGTCGCGGCGTTCTGCGTGTCCGAACCGCAGGCCGGCTCCGACGTCTCCGCGATGACCACGAAGGCCCGCTACGACGAGGCCCGGGACGAGTGGGTCCTCTCCGGCCAGAAGGCCTGGATCACCAACGGGGGCATCGCCGAGATCCATGTGGTCGTCGCCTCGGTCGACCCTGCGCTCGGCGCCCGCGGGCAGGCCGCGTTCATCGTGCCGCCCGCCACGAAGGGCTTGGCGGCGAGCCGCACCATCAAGAAGCTCGGCCTGCGCGCCTCGCACACCGCGGACGTCTTCCTCGACGACGTACGGGTCCCCGGGCACTGCCTGCTCGGCGGAAAGGAGAAGCTGGACGCACGGCTCGCCCGCGCCCGCGAGGGCACCAACGCCAAGGGGCAGGCGGCGATGGCGACCTTCGAGGTCAGCCGCCCCACGGTCGGCGCCCAGGCGCTCGGCATCGCGCGCGCGGCGTACGAGTACGCGCTGGAGTACGCGGGACAGCGCGAGGCGTTCGGCCGCCCCATCATCGAGAACCAGTCGATCGCCTTCGCGCTCGCCGACATCCGTACCGAGATCGAGTCCGTGCGGCTGCTGATCTGGCAGGCCGCCTGGATGGCCCGCAACGACCGGACCTTCGACGCGGGGCAGGGCTCCATGTCCAAGCTGCGCGCAGGTGAACTCGCCGTGTCCGCCACGGAGAAGGCCGTGCAGATCCTCGGCGGCGCCGGGTACAGCCGGGAGCATCCGGTCGAGCGGATGTACCGCGACGCCAAGATCTACACGATCTTCGAGGGGACCAGCGAGATCCAGCGCCTGGTCATCGCGCGGGCGATCTCGGGGCGCCACATCCGCTGAGCCGGTGCGGGGCACCCGTCCGGACGCCGTCCGTGCGCGCCCCCGGGACGGACCCGCCGCACCGGGTGCATGCTCGTCCGGGTGAGAAGGCGGCCGGTGTACGGGGGCACAGCGGCCGCGGTGTCGCCAGGGTGCCCCCGCCACCGGGAGACCGTATGCACCGGACCACCGTTGTTTCCGCACTCGCACTCACCACCGCGCTGCTGACCGCCGCGTCGCCCGCCTCGGCCGGCACGCCGGCCGCCTCCGACGCCGGAACGGGCACCGGCTGGGAGCCCGCGCCCACCGCCCCGTTCGACGCGACGGCCGGCGCCCGCTGCGACTTCCCGATCCACGGCGAACCGGTCGTGGACGAGGTCGTGCAGAAAGTGCTCGCCACGCGTCCCGACGGATCTCCCTCGCAGATCGCGTACAAGGGCGCCCTGGTCATCCGGGTCACCAACACCGACACCGGCGCGTTCCACGACGCCGATGCCGGTGGCAGTGCGCTGGTCGACCACCACGCGGACGGTTCGCAGCGCTGGCACGCGATCGGGCCCGTGCTCGCCGGGATCGGCGGGCACGACAGCAACCTGCCGCGCGGGGAACAGCTGATCGACGGCATCTACACGCTGGACATCAGCTCCGCCGGGTACAAGACCCTCCACATGATCCACGGGTCCACGGACGACATCTGTGCCCACATCGGCTGACGCCCCATCGGGGGCGGCGGCCCGGCGATCCGTGCCGCCGCCCCCGACTCAGCCCGCGACCGGGGTGAACCGCACCGGCAGCGACCGCGGTCCCCGAGTGAAGACGCCCTGCTCGGACGGGGTGAATCCGTCCGCGAGACGTACGTCGGGCATCGCGTCCAGCAACTGGTTCACCCCGGTCTCCACCTCGGCCCTGGCCAGCAGCGCGCCCACACAGAAGTGCCGGCCCAGGGCGAACGCCAGATGGTCGGCCGCCGCGGAGAACGCCGTGGTGCTGGTCAGGTCCGTGCGGAAGATGTCGAACCGGTCCGGATCGCGGAACCGGGACGCGTCCCGGTTGGCCGAGCCGATGAGACAGGTGACGGTCGACCCGGCGGGCACCCGGCCGCCGCCGAGCTCCACATCGGTGGCGGTCTGACGCATGATCATGTGCACCGGCGGGGTGAAGCGCAGCGTCTCGGCGAAGGCCCGGTCGATGAGACCGCGGTCCTGCCGCACGGCCGCTAGCTGCTCGGGGTGGGTCAGCAGGTTGGCGAAGATCGAGGCGATGGCCTTGTCGGTGGTCTCGCCGCCCGCGGCCAGCAGCAGGCTGCAGAAGGCCTTGATGTCCCCGTCACTCATCCGTACGCCGTCGACCTCGGCCGCGCAGAGCGCGGAGAGCAGGTCGTCGCCGGGGGCGGCGCGGCGCTGCTGGATGACCGGGATCATGTACGCGGAGAATTCCTGCCGGGTCCGCTCGCCGGCCGCCGCCACGTCCGGGTCGCCCGCGAGGTTGCCGAGGAAGGCGATGACGGTGGTGTACCAGCCGTGGAAGCGGTCGTGGTCCGCCTTGTCCAGGCCGAGCATGTCCGCGATGACCAGGACGGGGAGCCGGGTCGCGAACGCGCCGACGAGATCGGCCTCGCCGGTGTGCCGGAAGGTGTCGATCAGCTCGCGGGCGTTGCGCTCGATGACCGGGAGGAACTTCTCCTGGAGGTCGGTGCCCCGGAAGGCCGGGGCGACCAGGGCCCGGCGCACGGCGTGCTCCCGGCCGCTGAGCTGGAGGATGGTCCTGCCGTGGACGGGTTCGATCTGCCAGTCGTAGTTGTCGGTGGTGAATTCCCCGGCCTTGTCCTTGAAGACCCGTTCGACGTCCTCGTAGCGGGAGACGATGTAGCTGTTCATCGCCTCGTGCCGGATCAGCGGGGCGCTCTCGCGCATGATCCGGTAGGCCCCGTAGGGATCGGCGGCGAAGCCGGGCGAGAGGATGTCGGGCACGGGCGGCTCCTGCGGGGCGAGCGACTCCTGCGGGGCTGACGTCATGACACTCCAGGGTCGTTGACGGGCGACGCCGTCCAGGTTATTGACCACCCGTCCGCTCACGCACCCTTTGGGGAAACATCATGGCCGCCGGCCCGCGCCCGTCCGTCCTCTTCGTCACCGACCTCGCCTACGAGGCCCGCGGGCGCCGCTACTGCGACGAGGACGTCTTTCTGACCTCACGGCTGCGCGAGGACTTCGACACAGCGCTCTGCCATCCGCGCGACGCCGCCGCCCTGCTGGACGGTTTCGACGCGACTGTCATACGCAACAGCGGCCCGGTGCTGCACTACCAGGAGGCGTACGACGCCTTCTGCGCACGGGCCCGGGAACTGGACGCACGGGTCTACAACCCGCTGACCGGGCGGGGCGACATGGCGGGCAAGCAGTACCTGGTCGACCTGAGCCGCGCCGGGTACCCGGTGATCCCCACCGTGGACCGGGCGGCGGACCTGGGGCTGCTGCCGGGGGCCGAGGAGTACGTGATCAAGCCGAAGCTGGGCGCGGACTCGGCCGGGCTGCGCTTCGTACGGAGCCCCGGACTGTCCCCCTGCCTGTCATCCGAGCTGTCCTCCGAGTCGGACGGGACCCAGCTGATCCAGCCGCGGATCGACTTCCGCCACGAAGTGTCCTTCTACTTCGTCGACCACGACTTCCAGTACGCGCTGTACGCGCCGCACCCGGAGCAGCGGTGGGTGCTGGAGCCGTACGAGGCGAGTGCGGCGGATCTGGGGTTCGCCCGGTCCTTCGTCGAGTGGAACACCCTCCGCCACGGCATCCAGCGGGTCGACGCGTGCCGGACGGCGGACGGCGAGCTGCTGCTCGTCGAGCTGGAGGACCTCAATCCGTACCTCTCGCTGGACCGGGTGGCGGAGCCGGTGCGGGAGGCGTTCGTGACCCGGATGAAGGCGTCGCTGCGGGACTTGCTGGCCTGACACGTCCGGCCGTTCCCCGCATGCGGGTGACAGGGCGCGGTGTGAGGGTGCAAACGTGACCACTGCCAGCGAGACCGCCCCCGCCGCGCAGAGTGCCGCAGCGCCGCCCCTGCTCGATCCGCGCCGCCGGAACATCGTCTTCGCCACGATCGTGCTGGGTATTCTGCTGGCCGCGCTGGACCAGACGATCGTGGGTACGGCGCTGCCCACGATCGTCTCGGACCTGGGGGGCGCCGCCCATATGTCGTGGGTGGTCACCGCGTATCTGCTGGCGGAGACGGTGGCGACGGTCCTGGTCGGGAAGTTCGGCGACCTGTTCGGCCGGAAGATCGTCTTCCAGCTCTCGGCGATCATCTTCATCACCGGTTCGTTCCTCTGCGGCCTCGCGACGAACATGACGCTGCTCATCGTGTGGCGCGGTCTCCAGGGCATCGGCGCGGGCGGTCTGATGGTCACGTCGATGGCGCTGATCGCCGATGTGATCCCGCTGCGCGACCGCGGCAAGTACCAGGGTGCGATCGGTGCGGTGTTCGGTGTCTCCACCGTCGTCGGACCGCTGTTGGGCGGGCTCTTCACAGACCATCTGACCTGGCGCTGGGCGTTCTACGTCAATGTGCCGATCGCGATCGTGGTGGTCATCGCCGCGGCCCGCACCATTCCCTCCGTGAAGGCCGCGGGACGTCCGGTCATCGACTATCTGGGCATCGCGATGGTCACGGTCGGGGCGAGCTCGCTGATCCTCGCGACCAGCTGGGGCGGCAACCAGTACGCCTGGGGCTCGCCCGTCATCATCGGCCTGTTCGTGCTCGGGATGGCCGCGCTCGCGGCGTTCTGCGTCGTCGAGTTCCGGGCGAAGGAGCCGATGCTGCCGATGCGGCTGTTCGGGAACCCGGTCTTCACGGTCTGCTCGATCCTCAGCTTCATCGTGGGGTTCGCGATGCTCGGCGCGATGATCTTCCTGCCGACGTATCTGCAGTACGTGGACGGGGACTCGGCGACCCTCTCGGGCGTCCGGACGCTGCCGATGGTCCTCGGTCTGCTGGTCGCGTCGATCTTCAGCGGCAACGTGGTCAGCAAGACCGGCCGCTATCGGATCTTCCCCATCGTGGGCTCGCTGGTCATGGCGGTCGGCCTGTTCCTGCTCTCCCGGATGGGTCCGGACAGCGGGGTGTGGCTGGAGTCGCTGTACATGCTGGTGCTCGGGCTCGGCATCGGCCTGTCCATGCAGGTGCTGACGATCGCGGTGCAGAACACCGTCGACTACTCGGACCTGGGCACGGCGACCTCGGGCGTCACGTTCTTCCGCACGCTCGGCAGCGCCTTCGGCACCGCGGTGTTCGGGACCATCTACGCCAACGCGCTCGGCCCCAATCTCAAGGACGGGATCGCGTCGGCGGCGCGGGCCGGCGGGAATCCGGCCGTGCTGGCGAAGGCGTCGCAGAGTCCGGAGGGCCTGCACTCGCTGCCCGGCGCCCAGGTGGCGCCGCTGGCCCAGGCATACGCCGACACCCTGCACACGGTGTTCCTGTGGACGGTGCCGGTCGCGGTGCTCGGGTTCGTCGTGGCGCTGTTCCTGAAGGAGGTGAAGCTGCGCGACACGGTACGGGCCGGCTCGACCGACATGGGCGAGGGCTTCGCCTCCCCGAGCGCCGGTGACTCGGCCCGGCTGCTGGAGTTCTCGGTGGCCAAGGTCCTGCGGCGGGTCGACCCGGGCACGGCCCGGCGGATCATCGCCGAATCGGACACCCGGCTCGACATGGCGGGGGCCTGGGCGGTGATGCAGGTCGAGCTGTTCACCCGGCTGGTCGGCCACGCGGGGCTCCGGCTGATCGCGGCCCGGCACCGGATTCCGCCGGAGGTGCTGGTGCCCGTCTTCGACCGGATGATCGAGGAGGGCTATCTCACCGGGGACGGCCATCTGTTCGCGCGCACCGAGGCGGGCAGCAGGGAGGCCGCGACCATCACGGCCGCCTGGGCGACCTGGCTCAACGAACAGCTGGGCCACGACGGCGAGCGCCCGGACGACGCGCGTGTGCGCGCCGCGGTCGACGTCATCGCCAAGCGGCTGCTGGCGGAGGACCTCACGCAGGAGCTGTCCCCGGCGGCCCCGGCCGGCGCGCCGGTCTGACGGGGCGGTGGCCTGACGGGGCGGCGGTCCGACGCGTACGGCCGCCGGACCCGCCGAGCGGCTCAGTAGGCGAAGACCGCCGATTCGTAGACCCAGGCGCCCTCGCAACGGACGAAGCGGCTCTTCTCGTGCAGCGAGTCGGCGCGGCCGTTGTCGTTGAAGTGCGCCCGGAAGGTGACCGTGCCCGTGGTGTGGAAGGCGCTGCCCTCCGTCGTCCCCAGGATCTCCAGCCGCTCCCAGCGCACCCCGGGATCGAGGTCGAGGACGTCCGGCCGGGTGTCGGGGTGCCAGGTGCGCAGCAGATACGCGGCGTCCCGGACGGCGAAGGCCGCGTACCGCGAACGCATCAGCGCCTCACAGGTCGGCGCGGCGGCCCCGGAGTGCAGCCGCCCGCAGCACGCGCCGTACTCGGCGGGCAGCCCGCACGGACAGGGCGATGCCGCGGTGATCTCCGGTACGGGAACGGTGCGGGCGCTCGCGGCGGACGGGCGCCGGGGGCGTGAGGTGCGTCGGGACATGGGGTCCATTGTGGCCTGTGACAGGGCCGTGCCCGCGCGCCGGCGGTCGCCGGCCGCGCCCTCAACCTCCATGACCCGCCGGCGCAGCAGGTCATGGAGGTTCCGCCGCCGTTTCCGGCCGTGCGACGGGTCAGCCGACGGCACCGAGGATCGGTGCCCAGGCGGGACCGGTGAGTGCGGCCACCGCCTGCTTCTGGGAGAGCGGGGGGGCGTCACGGGTCGGCTTCGGCGTGCTTCCGCCATCGAAGTCGCCGGCGGTGTTCCACTGCACCATCTGGAGCTGGGCACCGGTCGACTTCAGGGTGACCGTCGTCGTCCAGCGGTGAGCGATGCCGGAGTCGGGTACGGGGTCGCCGCCCATCGGCTGCCTCTCCGCGATCTTCTCCGACATCACCAGGGCTCCGCCGGGAAGCGCGGCACTGCTCGGCAGCTCGCTCAGCTCGCAGGTGTCGCCGGCCTTGGCAAGCCCGGCCGTTCGGTCGCAGCTCAGCCCTTCGCCGTCCCTGAGCGGCAGCTTGAGCCGCAGGGCCGAAACACCGACGTTGGCGGCGCCGTGCCCGTCGTTGACGTCCACTCCGCCGTTGGCGACCCACCCGCTGGACGGATTCGAGGGGTCGTTGCTCTGCCCGTGCTCCTGGTCGAACCGGCTCCCGGGGAACGTCTTCTTCACAGCGTTGATCATCTGGGTGCCGGTGATCGCGGAACGGGGCATCGCCAGCGCCACCGTTTCCATGTCGGACCCTTCGGAGCCGGCCCCGGCGAGCACCCCGGGAAGCACCAGGCCGGCTGCCGCGATCGCGGCGCAGGCGCCGACCCCGGCGATGACGCCGGCGTTGCGCCGACGTCGGCTGCGGCTCCGCCCGCGCTCGACGGCGCCGCTCGTGAGCGTGGTGAGATCGGGTTCGAGGGAGTCCGCCGTGCGGTTCAGGGCGTGTGCGAGGTCTGCTTCGAACGGCATGGTGGCGTCACCTGTTCTGTCGCTGATGTGGATTTCGGGGTGGTTTCGACCTGTGCGCACCGGTGTTCAGTGCGGAACCAGGTCGGACAGGCTGTCGCCGAGCAACGCGCGCACCCTGTTGAGTGCCCGGGTGCCCTGGGAGCGGACCGCGCCGCTGCCCAGCTTGAGCATCTGGGCGGTCTCCTCGATGCTGCGGTCCTCCCAGTAGCGCAGCAGCAGCACCGCCCGGTCCCGGGGCGGCAGTTGTCCGAGCGCGTCCAGCAGGGTGAGCCGCAGTGCGGCGTCCGGGCCGGCCGCCGCACTGTCGGGCATGTTCCCGATGGGGCGCTCGCCGGTGCTTCGCCGGCGCCGCAGGGTGAGGGAGGTGCGGACCAGAACCGTCTGGGCGTAGGCCGCCGGGCTGTCCGCTCCGGCCACCCGCTTCCAGTGCACGTACACGCGGCTGAGGGTCTCCTGGACGAGGTCCTCGGCAAGATGTGTGTCGCCGGCCGCGAGGACGTACGCCGAGCGGTACAGCGCCTTCGCCCTCGTGGCCACGAACTCCAGGTACTGATCCTCCTGTGCTGATTTCACTCGGCCACCGTCTGTTCTCTTGTTCCGTGATCCCCGTGCATACCCCTCTTGACTACGCGAGACGGCAGGATGTCGCGCGGCCGGAGCACCTTCGTTCCCACCGCTGCCGGGTGAGCGGTGTTCCGCGCAGGGCGGGCTACGGTGAACGGGAGAGCCAGCCCGTGGCCGGCACCGAATCCACGTGTTCGGCAGTCGGGTACGAAGTGAGCCCCGCCCGGTCACGGGCGGGGCTCAGTCCCAGGTCAAGTCAGTCCCAGGTCAGGTCAGCAGGAAATCCGCCTGACCGGCCTTCGCTCCCTGGATGAACGCGGCGATCTCGCGGTGGGTGTAGATCAGGGCCGGGCCGTCCGGGTCCGCGGACTGGCGCATGGCGATTCTTCCGTCGGACAGCTTCATCGCCTCGACACAGTTGCCGCCGTTGCCACCGCTCCACGGCTTGTACCAGCCCTCGGAGCCGAGTTCGGCGGCCGGCATGCCGTTGTATATGGGTGTCATCACAGCTCCTTGCGGAAGCCCCGGAGGATTTCCTTCGTGCGTTGTGCAGTCGCGGCCTGGGCCGCCATACGGTCCATGACCTCGAGGTAGGAGGCCACCTCGGGGCGGGCGTCGAAGTAGACGGCCCCGGTCAGGTACTCGCTGTAGACCATGTCGGGGAGCTCCGGGACGGCGAACCGGAAGAGCACGAAGGGCCCGTAGGTGCCCGGGTGATGGCCGGTCGAGAACTCGGCGATCTGGAGGGTCACGTTGGGCATCGCGGTCGCTTCGAGCAACTGGTCGATCTGGGCGCGCATGGCCTGCGGGCTGCCCACCGGGCGGCGCAGCACCGTCTCGTCCATCACGACCCACAGCCGCGGGGCGTCCGGCCGGGTGAGCAGGGACTGGCGCTGCATCCGCAGCGCCACATGGCGCTCGATGTCCTCCGGCCGGGTCTGGCCGACCGCTCCGGTACGCATCACCGAGCGCGCGTAGTCCTCGGTCTGCAGCAGCCCGGGGACGAAGTGCGGCTCGTACATGCGCAGCAGGCTCGCGGCGCCCTCCAGGCTGACGTACATGCTGAACCAGTCGGGCAGCACGTCGTGGAAGCGCTGCCACCAGCCGGGCTTGTTGGCCTCCTCGGCGAGGACGACGAAGGCGTCGGACTCCTCCTCGGAGATCCCGTAGGCCTTCAGGAGCAGCTGTACATAGGGGATCTTGAGAGCGACCTCGGCCGTCTCCAGCCTGCGTATCGTCGCGGGCGCGACACGCAGCACCTTGGCGGCATGGTCCCGGCTCAGGCCGACACGTTCCCGCAGATCCTGCAGGCGCTTGCCGAGAACGACCTGACCCACGGTCGGGGCGGACCGCGGTTCACTCACTTCAGACCTCCCCATGCGCTGTTTGCGAGCAGTGTGCCATGCGCGTGGCATCAAAGACACAGCCACTCTGGAAATTTCAGAGTGCCCCTTGCCAAGTGTTCACGACAGGGGGAGAGTTGGTGAGTGAACCAGTTCACCAGTCGCGTCCACCTCCTTTCACGAGGATCGCGAAGCGTGACACAGCCCCCACTGTGAGGATTCGGTCGTGGCACCTGGCAGTGCGCTCATCTCCCGGCTCATGGATCTCAGCCCCGGGACGGAAGCGCTCCGGTACTGCTTCGCGCTGCCCGCGCACCCGGAGTCGGTGGCCGGTGCCCGGCGGCTGACGCGGGCCCGGCTGAACGAGTGGCGGCTGGGCGGCGACGCACACGACGCGGCGATCCTCATCGTGTCCGAACTGGTCACCAACGCGGTGGTGCACACCGCCAGCTCTCGCGTCGTGTGCGAGCTGCGCTGCCTCGATCACCGGCTGCGCATAGCCGTACAGGACCAAGGGCACCAGCCGGGCGGGCCGCAGTTGTGCCGCAGCGCCGATGACGAGCACGGACGCGGCCTGCTGCTCGTCGACGCGATGTGCAGTGCCTGGGGGTCCCGCGACGCCGGGGGCGGCTCGGGCCGCATCGTCTGGGCAGAACTGCCGCACGGCACGGAGCACTCATGCTGAAGAACGCGATGTCCCACCTCCTCGGAACCCGCCGGTCCCGTGAGCCCGGCCGCCCCGGTGGTGGCGGCCGCGTGCAGCTGCCGCTTCCCTCAGCCCTTTCGGCGACCCTGGGCTGCGATGCGGTGGGGGTTCCGGCGCGGTACGGCTTCCGGCTGATGTCTCATCTGCCGCGCACCGGCTGTGTCTTCGACGACGGGGAGCGCTGGTGGTGGATCGTCCCGTCGGGCTCGGACCTCGATCTGAACTGGCCCGCGCAGGCCGCCTACGCACGAGGGGCCTACGTCCCCGCCGTACGGCCCCGGCTGATCCACCAGCCCGACAGCCGTACGCCGTACACGCCGCCCATCCCGCTCTACCTGATGGTCTGCCAGGTGACCGGTGTGACGCCCTCGTGGACGTCCGCGGGCGGCTCGCGTGTCCCCTCCGCCCCCTGACCGCCCACCGGACGTGCGTACGGGTGGGGGCCGGGGCATCATCCGACGCCCCGGCCCCCACCCGCGTACTCACCTGCCGAACGTCAGCCAGTCGACGGCCGCGGTCCTCGGGCCGCCCGCGGCGACGACATACACGTCGTGCGAACCGGTGACGGTGTGCAGCAGCTTCGCCGACTGCTCCTGCCAGGTGTCTGCGCCGCCCGTCGCCCTCACCGGCAGCACACCCACGATCCGGCCCTTCGGGCTGTCCAGCCGCACCTGGAGCAGCCCGGTCACGCCCCGGCCCGGCGCCGCGACGCGGAGGGTCATCCGGTCGGCGCCCGCACCGAACTCGACCTCGTGGAAGCCGAAGCGGTCGCCCGAGCCCAGCAGCCCGGTGGCGGCGTCACCCCGGGTGGTACCCACGACGTCGGTGGCCGGTTCGGCCTGGAGCGTCCCGGCGGCGTCCGGCCCGTCGGCGTACAGACGGATCTCGTTCACACCCCATTCCGTGCCGCCCGGTGCGGTGAGGGTGATCCGCAGATAGCGGACGGTGGCGGTCGGGAAGACGGCCTCCTGGGTGAAGGAACGGCCGCTCACCTCGGCGACCGGCTTGCCCCACCGCTTGCCGTCACTGCTGGTCGCGACGGTGAACCCGGACGGGTGCCCGGTGGCGTCGAGACCCGCGTCGAGGGCCAGCCGGCCGACGGTCTTCGGTGCGCCCAGGTCGACGGTGAGCGACTGGCCCGGGGCCTGGAGCGCGGCGGACTTCCACTGGGTGGTCTGGACACCGTCCACGGCCGCTGAGGCGTCGGAGCCGTCGGACGCGGTGGCCATCCAGCCGTCGTTGCGGACCCGGGACCGGCAGCCGGGCAGGTTGCAGCCCGCCGACCAGATGGCGTCACCGTACTCGTAGGCGCCCTGGTCGGGGCCGGCGCCGCGCACCCCGGTGGTCACCCCGTCGACGGTCTCGCCCGCGTCGATGGCGGGCGAGCCGGCGCGCAGCCACAGTTCGCCGTTGCGGGTGTCGGTGTAGCCGGGGTCGGTGGGCGGCAGGAGGTTGCTGCGCACGACGGGGCCCGGGTTGCCGGGTCCGGAGATCTCGGTCTTGGTCATCCCGACGATGTTGCTGACGTACGTGCCGGTGGCGTCGGTGGCACCGCTCAGCCGGACCGAGGCGCCCGTGATGCCCTGGCCGTACGAAGAGTTGTGGTCGCGGTTGCCGAGGCTGACGCCGCTGTGGCCGTTGAAGAAGGTGCCCCGGGTGCCGGTGTTGTACGCGACGTTGTGGTGGAGCAGGAAGTTGCCGGAGGAGTTGTCGATGCAGTAGCCGACCTGGCCGTCGTCGTCGTGGACGATGTTGTGGTCGACCTCGGTGCCGGTGGCGTCCAGGTTGCAGCAGACGTAGAACGGGCTGCCGTCGCGGGAGGTCCGCATCGCCTCGGAGAGGTCGTTGCAGGCGATCTCGTTGTTGTGGAAGGGCACTCCGTTGAGCTGCCACGACACGTCGATGCCGCCCCGTCCGGTGCGGCGGACGGTGTTGTGGGTGACGGTGTGGTCGCTGCCGTTGATCTCGATGCCGGGGGTGTAGCTGCCCATCCAGCCGACGTCGTGGATGTAGGTGTTGGTGACCGTGTTGCCGCTGCCGCGCACCAGGACGCCGGTGCCGGCGGAGTAGCCGATCTCGCTGTCACGCAGGGTGTTGCCGGTGCCGAGGAGCTGGACGCCGGAGTCCAGGATCCGGGGAGACGCCGATGTGGCCCTCGCCCGGTTCGATGGCGAGTTCGTCGTCGGCGGGCATCGGGAGCGTCGAGTACTCGGAGACGTAACGGGCGTTCAGGTCCTCGACGAGGACGCCGGTGCTGTCCTCGCCGGTGCGCAGCGAGGTGCCCCAGAGGTCGAGGCCGCGCACGGTGACGTGGGAGCTGCCGCTGAGGTCGATGCCCCAGGAGCGGTGCTTGGCGGTGACGGTGTGGCCCCGCATTCCACCCTTGGGCGGGACGAGGTACAGGGTCTTCGCGGCCTTGTCGTAGTACCACTCGCCCGGCTGGTCGAGGGTCGCCCTGGATCCCACCAGATAGTAGTTGCGGTAGTTCTTGTCGCCCATGCAGAGCGGGTCGCAGCGGTAGTTGCCGCCCTTGAAGTCGAGCGCGCCCGCAGTGGTGGAGGTGACCGTTCCGGTCTGCTGGCTCCAGGGGTTGGAGCCGGCCCACAGCTGGACGGTGGCGCCGGTGAGGTCCCCGGCGGGCAGGGCCGGGTCGTCGATGTGCTGGTCGGTGGAGGTCTTCTCGGCGACGGCCCGGGCCGGGTTGAGCGGGTCGGTGCCGGAGTTGGGCCAGCGGCCCTCCATGGCGCGGCCGCCGTCGAGGAAGAGGGCGTTCTCGCTCGTGTCGAGCGGCAGGTCCGCGCGGAGTCGCGGTCGACGGCGAAGGCGCCCTCCGCGGTGTGCAGCGGCCGTGCGGTGCGGACGCGGTGGACGCGCAGCTGCCAGGGCGGGGCGGCGGTGAGCCAGGTGGTGATCTCGACGTCGGGCCACGGGTGCCAGGTGGAGCGGACGGTGTCGTCGGTGACCTGGTGGGCGCCGGGTTCCTCCCGTACCCGGTAGTGGGCGCCGCTGTCGTCGCTGAGGGCCAGCACGGAGTCGTACGCCCCCTGCTCCAGTCCGGCCGGTCCGGCGGGCAGGCTGAAGCCGAACCGCGTGGAGTAGGCGAACTTGGCGTACTTCTCGGCCCCGTGGCGGACCCAGGAGTGGTGCTGGCGGCCGGCGAGCAGGGTGACGTCGCCGCCGGAGCGCATCAGGACGGCGCCCGCGTGCGGCTGGGGCGATACGGCGGGCGGGGCGGGGGCACTGCGTTCGGCGGCGGTCCAGAAGCGGTGTCCGGCGGGCAGCGCGAGCGGCAGGAAGGTCTTCATCGCCCAGTACGGGGAGCCGGGGGCGTTGTACTGCTCGGCGAGCGCGGGCTGGGGATAGGCGTGGCCGACGGAGAGGAGTCCGCCGGGCGCCGCGTCGGGGCGCCGCTGCCACCAGCGCAGATGACGCATCAGGTGTCCCTTGACGACTCCCCAGGGCAGGGCTTCGACACCGGCGTACGGGAGGGCGGACCAGAACGCGGCCTGTGCGAAGCGGTAGGTGAGGGAGCGGCCGTAGGGGACGGCGGCGCCGTCGTCGGCGAACCAGTGCTGGAAGTCCTGGGCGAACAGGGCCGCCCTCATCCGGAAGCGCACGGCCCGTTCGGGGTCGCGGTGTCCGGCGAGTGCCGCGTAGAGCAGTCCGTAGAAGTGCATCGCCCACGGCACGTAGTAGTCGCGGCGTTCGGTGGGTCCGTCGGAGTACCAGCCGTCGCCGCGGGCGAAGGTCTCCAGCCGGTCCAGGCAGGCGGTGACCCGTTCACGGTCGTGGGGGACGCCGACGCGGTCGAGTCCGAGTCCGATCAGGACGGGGAAGAAGAGCCAGTTGTTGAGGTGGAACGTCTGGTCACCGGGGCGCCGTTCGCCCGCGCCGTGCACAGGGAGGAGCTCGCGCACAGCGGCTGACCTGCCCTTTCGCCTGCCCTGGACGCCGGTCACGCCGCGTTGTCAGTGGTCGGATCTCCTGTGGAACCACTGATCGAGAAGTCCGTGGCAGTGCGGGTTGAACGGGTGTGAAGGGGGCACGGTCGGGCCGATGACGACGCGGGCCGTGGCGGGGCGGCGGACTCCGTGCAGCGGGGAGACCGACCCGCAGCGGCACGGCATCGGCACAACGGCGGCACGCATCGGCACGGCAGCGGCCGGGACGCATGTGCCGCGAGCGGTGCTACGTCAGATAGGCGAGACCGGGGTGGACCCGGGTGTAGCCGTCGACCAGGCGACGGGCGACCGAGACCGAGTCGACCAGTGGGTGCAGGGCGAATGCCCGGACGGCGTCGGCGCGCGAACCGCTCGCCGCCGCGTCCAGCACCGCGCGTTCGACGGCCTTGACCGAGGTGACCAGGCCGACGGCGTGGTACGGGAGCGGGTCGACGGCGACGGGATGGGCGCCGTTCGCGTCCACGAGGCACGGCACCTCGATGACGGCGTCCGCGTCGAGCACTGAAAGGGTGGTGCGGTTGCGGACGTTGAGGATCAGGGAGGTCCGCTCGTTCCGGGCGACGGCCCGCATGAGGGCCAGCGCGACCTGCTCGTAGCCGCCGGAGTCGAGATCGCTCTCGTCGCGCTCACCGGCCCCGGCGACATCCCGGTTCTCCGACATATAGGTCGCCTCGCGCTCCGCGCGGGTGCGGTCCCAGGTGGCCAGTGCGGGGGTGTCCGGGTGCTTCATCCGCCCGTAGAAGCCCTCTTGCTGTTCGCGGAGGAAGGCGCCCCGGGTCTGCTCCGCCTCCTGATAGGCGCGGACCGCCTCGCGGTTGAAGTAGTAGTAGTGCAGGTACTCGTTGGGGATCGCGCCCAGGGACCGCAGCCAGTCGCCGCCGAAGAGCCGGCCCTCCTCGAACGAGCCGAGCAGCTCCGGGTCGGCGAACAGGCGCGGCAGTTCGTCCCGGCCCTCGACGTACAGCCCGCGCACCCAGCCGAGGTGGTTGAGGCCGACGTAGTCGACCCGGGCCCGGTCGGGGTCCGCGCCGAGCACCCGGGCGATCCGGCGGCCGAGGCCGACCGGCGAGTCGCAGATGCCGATGACGCGGTCACCGAGGTGCCGGGACATGGCCTCGGTGACCAGGCCGGCGGGGTTGGTGAAGTTGATGACCCAGGCGTGCGGTGCGAGCCGGGCGATGCGCCGGGCCAGGTCGACCGCGACCGGCACGGTGCGCAGACCGTAGGCGATTCCGCCCGCGCCGACGGTCTCCTGGCCGAGCACGCCTTCGTCGAGGGCCACCCGTTCATCGGCGGCCCGGCCCGCGAGCCCACCGACCCGGATCGCGGAGAAGACGAAGTCGGCGCCGCGCAAGGCGTCGTCGAGCTCGGTGGTGGCGACGACGGCCGGCGCGTCCCGGATGCCCTCGGCCTGTTCGGTGAGCACCCGGGCGACGGCGGTCAGCCGGTCGGCGTCCGTGTCGTAGAGGGTGACCGCGGAGACCCGCCCCTCGGCGTGGTCGGCGAGCAGTGCCCCGTACACCAGAGGAACCCGGAACCCGCCGCCACCCAGAATTGTCAGCTTCACGCTTCCGCATGGTACGTGGGGTGCCGCGAGGAGACTCCGCGCGACGGGCCGGTGGCGGCGCCCGGCGGACCGCGGCCCGTCGGGAGGGGACGTTTCCGCTCCCCTGCCGCCGGGCCGCCGTCGTCATCCGCTGCCGGTCATCAGCCGTTCCACCAGCTGGTCACGACGCGCCACAGCCGGGCCGGGACGGCGGGCCGGCGCTGCTGCGGGATCAGGCCCGGTGCCGGAGCCGAGCCGTCGGCCGCGACGGTCGCTCCGGTCGGGCCGGCGTCGGCCGATTCCGACGGTACGGGGACGCGGACCGGGATCGGCGCCGTGTGGCGGACCGCCGACTGCACCTCCCAGTCCTGGCGGGCCGGATTCGGCTTGCCCATGGACGGCGGTTCCCTGTCGTCCTGCGGGAGGCGCGACGCGAACTCGGCGGGCAAGGTCAGCAGGTGACGGCCCATGATGTTGCCGACCCACCGGAGTTCGCTGTCGTCGACGGCGAGTTCGAGGTCGGGCAGCCGCATCAGCAGCGCCTCGACGCCGACGTCGGCGATGGCCCGCCCGATGTCCTGCCCAGGGCATTCGTGCGGTCCGCTGCTGAACGCGAGGTGGGCGCGGTTGCCCTCCATGTTGGCGCCGAGGTCGGGCCGTACCACCGGGTCGGTGTTGGCCGGGGCGATGCCGACGATCATCGCGTCGCCCGCCTTGATGCGCTGCCCGCCCAGTTCGGTGTCGCCGACCGCCCAGCGGCCGAAGACCGCGGTGAACGGCGGCTCGTCCCAGAGGCTCTGCTCGACCGCCTCCGGGACGGTCATGTGGCCGCCGCTGAGCCTGGCCCGGAACCGCGGGTCGGTGAGCACCATGCGGAGCACGCTGGCGATCAGGTTGGTGGTCGCCTCGTAGGAGGCGATCAGGATGAGCCGCAGATGCTCCGCGACCTCCTGGTCGTTCATGTCCGCGGGGTGCTCGACGAGCCAGGTGGCGAAGTCGTCCGCGGGTTCGCGGCGGCGCCGTTCGACGAGACGGCTCAGCGCGGCGAGCACGTAGGCGTTGCTCTCGACGGCGGTGGCGGTGCCCCGGGTCATGTCCCGGGCGGCCTGCACCATCCGGTCGTTGTACTCCTCGGGCATGCCGAGGATCGCGCACATCACCATCATCGGCAGCCGCTCGGCGAAGTCGGTGACCAGGTCGGTGCGGCCCTCCCGGCAGAAGTCGTTGACGAGCCGGTTGCTGTAGCGGTTGATGTGGCGGCGGACGCCGCGGGTGTCGATCCGGCCCATGGAGTCGGTGACGGCGCCGCGCTGGCGTTCGTGGGTGGCGCCGTCGGCGAAGACGCAGATCGGCTGCCAGGTGAAGATCGGGGCCAGTGGGTGGTCGGGCGCCACGCTGCCGTCCTGCAGGGCCCGCCAGCGGCGGGAGTCGCGGGAGAACTGCGAGGGGGTGCGGGTCATGTGCAGGTTCTCGCTGTGTCCGAGGACCAGCCAGGCCGGCACGTCGCCGTGCAGCAGCACGGGCGCCACCGAGCCGTGCTCGGCACGCAGCTTGTCGTACAGACCGTGCGGGTCCTGTTCTGCCTCGGGGCCGTAGAACCGTCGCAGGCCGCCGGGGCCGATGCCGAGGCCGTGGGCCGGGCACTCGGGGGGCGGTACCGGACCCGTGGCCGCTCCGGGCTCGTAGGGGAATGGGGTTGTCACGATCGCTCCAGGGATCAGGCTGCCAGGGCCGGACGAATGGGATACGCGGTGGGGGCGCGCGGAACGGGTGCGCTGAACGCGTTCGGGAACGTCAGCCGAGCGGCACGGCCGCACTGTGCAGATATCGCATCAGGGTCAGCAGCACGTCGCGGCTGGAGGCCCGCAGCCGGGCGTCGCAGTCGATCATCGGGACCTCGTCCGGCAGGTCCAGGGCGCTGCGCAGGGCCTCGACGGGGTGCTTCGGCGCGTCGGGGAAGGTGTTGACGGCGACGACGAACGGCACGCCGCGTTCCTCCAGCCGTCCGATGACGTCGAAGCTGACCTCCAGCCGGCGGGTGTCGATGAGGACGACGGCGCCCAGTGCCCCCTCGAACAGGCCGTTCCACAGGAACCAGAAGCGTTCCTGTCCGGGGGTGCCGAACAGATAGAGGATCAGCTCCTCGCTGATGCTGATCCGGCCGAAGTCCATGGCGACCGTGGTGGCGGTCTTGCTCTCCACGCCGGAGTTGTCGTCCACGCCGACGCCGGCCTGGGTCATGGTCTCTTCGGTGGTCAGCGGCCGGATCTCGCTGACCGATCCGACCATGGTCGTCTTGCCGACCCCGAACCCGCCGACGATCACGACCTTCACCGCGGCGGTGGCCGTGGTGGGAAGGACGTCCTCGCTCCGGGGGCCCGTGATCGTGTCAGAGTTTCTGAAGTCCATGCATCACCGCTTCGAGGAGGGACCTGTCCGGTAGGGTCGCGCGGATGATCGGCGCTCGCGATTCGATCAGCTCGGTCGCGAGGAGATCGGTGAGGAGCGAGGTCACCACGCTGAACGGCAGGCTGAGGTAGGCGGAGATCTCGGCGACGGACAAGGGGGCCTGACAGAGCCGCAGGATCACGGCCTGCTCGGGCTGGACCGTCGGTGTCGGCTGTGACTTCGAGACCACCATCGTGACCAGGTCGAGTGCTGCCCGCTCGCTGCCGTCGGGATCGCCGGTGATCACGTAGAGCCGTTCCGGGTCGCTCAGCTCCGGATCGACCGTGCGGCGTTCTCGTCGGATAGAACTCATCCGGCCTGCCCGTCGTGCCGGGGCGGACTCGTCAGATGGGCGCCGATCCGTACGACCATGTCGCGCATCCGCGATCCGACGAGTCCGGCGTCCACCGTCTCACCGGCGAGCACGGCGAGATACGCGCCGGTTCCCGCGGCCATCAGGTAGAAGAATCCGCCGGTGACCTCGATGACGACAAGCCGCATCCGGCCGTCGCTGTACGGGATCTCCGAGGCGACGGCCGCGGCCAGGCTCTGCAGTCCGGCACAGGCCGCCGCGAGCCGGTCCGCGACATCGGGGTCGCCGCCGTGCCGGGCGATGCGCAGACCGTCCGCGGAGAGGACCACGATCTGATGGATGTCCGGAACGTCGTCGGCCAGCTCTTTGAGCATCCAGTCCATGTTGCCCCGTTGCTGGATCACTTCAGGTCTCCCTTGTCCCACGCGTCATCGGAGTCTTCGTCGGGCCTGGGCTCCTGGGGAACGCCGTTGGCGGCCTTGGTGAACGCCTCCAGCCAGATCCCGGGAGGCGGTTCCTTGCCGTTGTGCTGGCCGTTTCCGTGGCCGTTCGTCCGGCCCGCGGTGGGATCCGCGGACTGCGCGGGGAGGTGGTGGGAACCCAGCGGTGCGCGGCCGCGGCTACGGCGCTGCGGGAGTCCGCCCGCGGTCCACTCCGTCACCACGGGGAGTTCGTCCTCCATGGCGACGGCCGGGGCGGGGGCTGCCGGGCGGGTGGCGGGTGCCACCGGGCCGGTGGCCGGACGGGCGCCCAGGGGGCTGGGCTTGCGGTGGGTGCTGCGTGCCGGGACGACGTGCTTCATGTCCGCGAGGTCGATGTCGCTGGTGGGCCGCGACGTGGCGCCGATGCCATGGGCGATACCGGGTGCGGGACCGGTGGTGATCATGGAGCGGGGCACGATGAGCACCGCGCGGACACCGCCGTACGCGGACTGCCGCAGCGAGACCTGGAGGTCGTACATCCGCGCCAGCCGGCCGACGACCGCCATGCCGAGCCGCGGGGACTCGCCGAGGTCGTTCATGCTGGAGCCGGCCTGGGCCCTGGCGAGCATGTTCTCCGCCCGTGCGCGGGCCTCCTCGCTGAGACTGACGCCGCCGTCCTCGATCTCGATGGCGATGCCGGTCTGCACCTCCACGGCGGTGACGTGCACGCGGGTCTGCGGCGGTGAGTACCGGGTGGCGTTGTCGAGGAGTTCGGCGCAGGCGTGGATGAGCGGTTCGACCGCGGTGCCGATGATGGCGACCTTGGCGATCGAGTGCAGATCGACGCGCGGGTACTCCAGGATCCGTGACATGGCACCGCGCAGCACGCTGAACAGCGGTACGGGCTTGGGCCACTGACGGCTGGGGCGGGCACCGCCGAGGACGGCGATGGAGTCGGCGAGCCGGCCGATCAGCGCGGTGCCGTGGTCGATGCGGAGCAGGTCGTCGAAGACGTCGGGGTTGCGCCCGTGGTGCTCCTCCATCTCCCGCAGTTCGCTGGCCTGCCGGTGGACGATCGCCTGGACGCGGCGGGCGACGTTGACGAAGGCGCGCTGCGCGGAGTCACGCGTCGCCTCCTCGTTGTCGATGATGTCCAGCACCGTGTAGACGAGGGAGCGCTGGGCGTCGGGGAGATGCCGGTAGACGGGGTCGGCGTCCACGACGTCGCGCAGCACCTCGTCGGGGGAGTTGCCCACCCGCAGCCGGTGGATCGCGGCGGGCAGGAGCTCCTTGCTGATCCGTACGGTCTCTTCGTCGTGGTTGGCGATACGCCGTTCCAGGCCGGTACAGCGGTGCTCGTACTCGGCGCGCAGCCGGCGGATCGTACGTGCGCGGCGGGCGAGTTCGGCGGTGAGCAAGGCGACCACGACGGTGGCGAAGGCGCCGCACCCGACGACTGGCATCCGGGCGACCTCGGCAACCAGTGCCAGGGCGACGGCAGTCACGCCCGCCATCGCGACAACGGACAGCAACACGGCTCGGCCGACAGGTGTTTCTCGGTCGATCGGCGGTGATTCAACACGAACCATCTAAAACCTCTGGCGGTTGACTCGGGAGATATACGCGCTTACAGGGCAGTTGGGAACAAGCGCTCGAATTCACATCAACTCGACTTCACTGCGCGTGAGCTTAGTCAGATCGAAACAGTGCTTCGACGCATTCACCCAACCCCCTGCGCGAGCACTCCAGCGGTAATACACTCGCGGGTTTTGCACTCAGCGCCTCCAAGCGTGCGCGGGGAGTGACGGGCGGGAATATTTCGGAAGAATCACTCCCCCGCGTCCCGCACCACGGGACGAACCCTCTGTCGCGCACCTCCGTGGAACGACCTCAACACACGTCAGCAGTAAGGTGATTGAAGGAGTCGGCGGCCACATCAGTTCCTGAGTGATCCATTCCGTACCGCACTACGGGACAAGCGCACATGTGATCGAAGTGGATCGAAAGGAACAGATTCATGACCGACACCTGGATGGAGCACACGGTCGCCGTACGAACGAACAGGGGAACGGACACCTCATGGGGCCGACACGGGAATACACCATCGAGTCACTCGACACCGGGCTGAGGCTGATGCGGCTGTTCCTCACGCATGACTCGCTCACCGTCTCCGAGGCGGCCGAGCGGCTCTCCGTCGGCCGCTCCACCGCCCATCGCGTGCTGAGCACACTGGAGGGGCGCGGTTTCGCGATCCGGGACTCCTCGGGCCGCGGCTACGCGGCCGGCCCCGAACTCGTGCGGCTCGGCCGCCCCGCCGGATTCGACCCCGACGTCCGCGAACAGGTCGGTGCGGTACTGGACGACGCGGTGCGGCGGACCGGCGAGACCGTGCAGAGCGCCGCACTCATCGGTGACCGGATCGTCGTCACCGACGGCCGCGAGTCGACGCACCCGGTGCGAGTGGTGCTGGAGACGGGGCGCACGCACCCCGCGCACGCCACTTCGGGCGGCAGGATGCTGCTCTCGCGGATGACCGCGGAACAGGTCTGCGCCCTCTGTCCGCAGGAGGCGCTGGAGGAGGACACCCGGCACCCGGTCGGCTCGCGGTCGGCGCTGCTCGACGAGCTGGCTGAGATCCGCGCGTGCGGATACGCGCTCGGCCGCGGCGAGTCGGTGCCGGGCATGAACACCGTCGCCGTACCGCTGGCCGGTTCCAGCCCCCGGGACCGGCTCGCGCTGGTGGCCTGCGTCCCCGCCCACCGCGGCGACGACGCCTCACTGGTACGTCGCGCCGAGGAGCTGCGGCGGTCGGCCGCGCTGCTCGGCCCGGCAGGGCGGGTGCCCGAGCAAGGAGCCTGACGGGGCGCCGCAGTGGGGACGGTCAGCGGCGGGCGCCTCCGATGCGCCCCTCCAACTGCACCAGCAGCTCGCTGAGCTGCGCGCTGAGCCGGTCGCGGGACTCCGCGTCGAGACCGGAGAGCACCGCGCGTTCGTACGCCAGCTGCTGCGGCAGCAGCCCGTCGACGAGCTCCCGCCCCTCGTCGGTGAGCCGGACGTGTGCGACCCGGCGGTCCCGGTCGTCGCTGCGGCGGTCGGTGAGGCCGCGCTCCTGGAGGACCCGCAGGCGCTTGGTCACGGCCGCGCCGGAGGAGAACGTCTCCCTGGCCAGTTCGCCGGGGGTGAGTTCACGGTCGGTGCGGCGCACGGCGCCGAGCAGGTCGAACTCGGCACGGGTCAGTCCGGCCGCCCGCAGCGGGGCGTCCTCGGCCTGCTGGAGCAGGGCGGCGCAGCGGTTGATCCGGCCGATGAGTTCCATGGGTCCGGTGTCGAGGTCCGGGTTCACTGCCCGCCACTGCCGTACCACCGAGGCGACGATGTCGTCGGTCACACCGCTCCGTTCTCCGGGGCCGGGGCGATCGGCCCCTGCCGTATTGCTGTCGCCGCGAGCGTACGGTGTCCGGCCTGCTCAGCCGCGAGTACCTCCTCCTGGGGCAGGTCGCGCTGCCACCATTCGCCGGCCGCCGTGTCGTCCGCCTCGCGCAGTTCGACCAGTGATCCGGTGAGTCCGCGGCGGGCGGCTTCGAGGGCGCCGGGGCCGGGTGCCGCGAGGGTCTGCACGGCGTGCGCGTGGGCGCGGGCCAGTTCGGCGGCCGCCAGTGCCGATTCCACCCGGCCGGCGGCGCGGCGGTTGGTGACGAGCAGCGCGGCGAGGAATCCGACGGCGGCGCCGATGACGGTGTCCAGGACCCGGTCGCCGATGAGTTCACCGGCCGGGTGGGCGCCGGCGTACTCCAGGACCAGCAGGGCCATCGGGGTCACGGCGACGGAGCCGAGCCAGTAGTTGCGGGTGATCAGTGCCTCGGCGGCGAAGCCGAAGAAGAGGCAGCAGCCGATCAGGGCCAGGGGGCCGGTCCGGGTCACCGGGAGGACGGCGGCGAAGACGAGGACGCCGAGGAGGTTGCCGACGGTGCGCTGGAGCGTCCGGTTCCAGGAGAGCGTCACGTTGGCCTGGCAGAGGGAGGCCGCGGTGACGATCGCCCAGTAGGGGCGGCCGACGCCGGCGGCCGACGAGACATAGCCGGCCAGGGCGCAGCCGATGAGGGCACGGGCCGCGATCGGCAGCAGCGGGGACCCGGGGCCGAGGCGGCGCAGCAGTGCGCGGCGTGCTGCGCCGGGGGCGGTGGGGCGCAGGACCGCACGTTCGGCTTCGACGCCGAGGAGTTCCGCGGCCGTTCCGGGGGCGGCCGGCGGGGTGGGCACCGGTCCGCGGGCCCGGGTCCGCTCGGCCCAGTCGCGCAGCAGGGCCGGGTCGGTGACGGGGGTTGCGCCGCCCGCGGCCGGCGCGCCCGCGGAGAGCGCGGCCTCCGCGTGGACGACGAGGCGTTCCAGGGCGCGGCGTACGGGGGTGGGGCGTCCGGCGGCGATGAGGGTCTGCCACGCCGCGTGCACGGCGGCGACCGCGGCGCGCCGGGTGCGGTGACCGGGCTCGGCGGCGTAGGCCGCGGCGGCGTTCAGGGCGCGGGCCGTCGCGTGGCGCTCGGGTCCCTCGCGGCGGACCAGGGCGGGACCGGCGACGGTGACCAGCCAGGAGACGGCGCCCGCGCCGAGGGTCAGGGCGAGATGGCCGGGCACCTGGCCGAGCCGCTGTGGGGCGAAGAGGGCGGCGGAGCTGACGAAGGTGAGGATCAGCGGTCCCGGGGGCCCGATCCGGGTGGCGTCGCAGAGCAGCTTCTGCCCGGCTGCCAGGAGTGCGCCGACGGCGATCAGGACTGCGGTGGAATCGGTCAGCGACGCCGTGACCAGGGACACCGCCAGTCCGGCGAGCATCCCGAGGACGACCCCGACGACGGTCCGGGCGCGTCGCGCGTACGGCAGGCTGTGGCCGTAGAGCGCACAGAGCGAGCCGGCCATCGTGTACATCACGAGGTCGAGGCGGTCGACGGAGAACAGCACCAGGTTGGGTATCGCCGTGGCCACGACCACGCTGGACGCCGGTTTGAGCCACATGTCCGAGGGCCTGACCAGGCGCAGCGGAGCCGCCAGGGGGAGTCTGCGGACGGAGGGCTGCCGACGGGGCCGCGTAGTTGTATCGCTCACTCAAATACGTTAGCAGGTATTACACATATAAAACACTTCGATCGGGATCCTCGCACCGATGGCCCGCCGCCGCGTACGGCCATAGCGTTCACACAGGCAGGAGAGTCACACAGACCCACACATACACGGAGGAAGCGATGAAGCTCACCGCACCGGTGCCCGGTGGTCCCTGCTGGATCGAGCTGAGCACCTCCGACGTCCCGGCGGCCACAGCGTTCTACGCGGCGCTCTTCGGCTGGCGGTGCGAGACCGATCCGCGCGAGGAGGCGGGCGGCTACACCATGGCCCACCTCGGCGATGCCCGCGTCGCCGCGCTCTGCCCGGTCTACCAGCCGGGGCAGCCGCCGGCCTGGACGGTCTCGTTCGCCACCGAGGACGCGGACAACTCGGCCGAGAAGGTGACGGCGGCGGGCGGTTCGCTGCTGGTCGGCCCGATGGACGTCTTCGACCAGGGCAGGTTCGCCGTGGCCGCGGACCCGTCCGGCGCGGTGTTCTCGCTGTGGCAGGGCCGTGCGTTCGCGGGCGCCGACCTGTTCAACGCCCCGGGCACACTGGGCTGGGCCGAGCTCGTCACCCGGGAGACCCAACCGGCGCTCACCTACTATCCCGCCGTTCTCGGCTGGACGGTCAGACCCTCGGGGACGTACCCGCAGTGGGGCATCGACGGCGCGGACTTCGGCGGTGTGCTGACGATGGACGAGAAGTTCCCGCCGGAGGTGCGGCCGCACTGGCTGCCGTACTTCGTGGTCACGGACGTCGACGCGGCGGCCGCCTCGGCGCGGCGGGCCGGCGGCGATCTGCTGATGTCGCCCACGAGCATTCCGCAGGGCCCGCGCATCGCCGTGATCCGGGACCCGCAGGGCGCCGTGTTCGGTATTCACCGGACGGGCCAGTAGGGGCGGCCCCCGCACACCGCCCGACCGGGGGCAGCCACCCGGGCGCCGGGCGGGCCCGGACGTGGCACACCGGCCGAGGCGCCCCGGTCAGCGGCTCTGTTCGTCCGTCGCCTGGACGTGGTCCGCGATGCCGACCACCAGGACGCGGGTGCCCGGCTCGATCGGGCGCCAGCGGTGGACGAGGCCGCCCGCGCAGTAGAGGTGTCGCCGCGCTCCAGGTCTACGCGGTGTTCGCGAGGCCGGGGCCGCCGGAGAGCGTGCGCGAGAGCGAGAAGGACGGCCCGGCGGGCTGAGTACGACGTAACCGCCGGCGCCCCGCACACCATGGTGTGCGGGGCCGGCGGTCAGTTCGTCGGCCGGCACGAGGAGTTCGTCGCGGCGGGTCCCGGAG
>NZ_JBFAJY010000042.1:0-77359 GCF_040655445.1 Streptomyces sp. NPDC050423 | reverse complement strand
CTTTGGGGGTTGTGGCCCGCTCGCGGGCGGGTTTGTGGGGGTCGCCCCGATACAACCAGTATCGGGGCGACCCTCCGCCTTGCGATCACACGCACCGGACACCGCCGGGCCCGCCCTTCGGGCGGACGGCGCTACTTTCGAAACACGCCCTGGGCCGAGCGCGCCGCGCCGCCTCGGCCGACGTACGCGGATGCGCCCGTACGGACGTGTGCGATCGCGCGGGACGCCGTGGTTCGCGAGGCTGGCCGGGAGTGTCCCGTGCCGGTACCCGCACGTCCCCAGGAGCAGGCCATGCAGCAGGACAAGCACCCTTCCTACCGTCCCGTCGTCTTCCGTGACCGTTCGGCGGGCTACGCCTTTCTGACCCGGTCCACCGCGTCGAGCGAGCGGACCATCGACTGGGACGACGGAAACAGCTACCCCGTCATCGACGTGGAGATCTCCGCCGAGAGCCACCCCTTCTTCACCGGGAAGGCCCGGGTGGTCGACTCCGAGGGCCAGGTCGCCAAGTTCGAGCGCAGGTACGGCGAGGACGGAGGCGCCGACGCCTCCTGACCCGTACGGGTCCCGAGTCCCCGGCCCCTTTTCCACCGGGCCGGGGACTCCGTCCGTCCTGACCGCACGCGCCCCGCACGGGGAGGTGACCCGTTCGGCCCAGTGGGCGCATCCTCGACCGGGGCCCGGCCGTTCGACCGGGTGCGGGTGTGAACGATGGCGGGAGGGCCGCGGCATGGTGCGGGACGGAGCGGCGACGGTGGTGACGGGCCTGGGGCTCGTGACCCCGGTGGGCGCCGATGAGCACGCCTTCTGGGCGGGGCTGTGCGCCGGGACCGGCGTGGCCCGGCACTGCGGGGAACTGGCCGGCCTGCCGGTCGACTTCGCCTGCCGGGCCGACGGGCCGGACCTGGACGAGGCGGTGGGCGGACGCGCCGTGTTCCGGATGGCGCGGTTCGTGAAGATGGCCCTCGTCGCCGCCCGCCGTGCCGTGGCGGACGCCGGGCTCCGCCCGGACCGCTGGGACGGCGGCCGGGTGGGCGTCGTACTGGGCGTCGGCGTGGGCGGTGTCTCCGTACTCGTCGACAACGTCCGCAGGCTGGACGCGGACGGGCCGCGCGCGGTCTCCCCGCTCCTCGTGCCGATGATGATGCCGAACGCGGCCGCCGGGGAGGTCGCCATCGACCTGCGCGCCCACGGGCCGAGTCTGGCCCCGGCCACCGCCTGCGCGTCGGGCGCCACCGCGATCGGCCTCGCCCGAGACCTGCTGACGAGCGGGCAGTGCGATGTGGTGGTGGCGGGCGGCGCGGAGTCCGTGGTGACTCCGCTGGTGGTGACCGCGTTCGCGGGGATGGGGGCGCTCTCGGTGCGCACCGCTGATCCGGCGGCCGCGTCGAGGCCGTTCGCCGCGGACCGCGACGGATTCGTCCTCGGCGAGGGCGCCGCCGTGCTCGTGCTGGAACGGGCCGGGGACGTCCGGGCCCGTGGCGGGCGGGCGCGGGCGGTGCTGGCAGGCACGGGCGCCGCCACGGACGCCCACCACCCCACCGCACCCGACCCGGGCGGCCGGGGCGCCCAACGGGCGGTCGAGGCGGCACTGGACCGGGCGGGCTGGGCCGCCCGCGACGTGGACCACATCAACGCACACGGCACCTCCACCCCGCTGAACGACGCCATGGAGAGCGCGCTGATCGCCCGGCTCTTCCCGCACCGGCCCTCGGTGACCGCGCCGAAGGGCGTCATCGGGCACACCCTCGCGGCGGGCGGTGCGATCGAGGCGGTGGCCACCGTACTGACCCTGGAACACGGCGTCGTCCCGCCGATCGCCAACCTCGACGCGCCGCCGGCGGAGTCCGGCCTCGACTGTGTGACCAAGGAACCCCGCAGACAGCGTGTCGAACGCGCCCTCAGCCACTCCTTCGGATTCGGCGGCCACAATGTCGCCCTCGCCTTCCAACGGGCCCCGGCACCTCACTGAACAGGAGGAAATGGGCTTCCAATGCTGGAATTCGGGTGTCCTGGCTGATTCCTGATCGTTCCTGTCGTATGACCACAACGATCGACAGCACCGCTGTGACCGAACTCGGCACGGAACGGGTCGCGGACCGGCTCACCACGGTGCTCCTCGGCGCGGACGCCCGCCGGGAGCACGGCTTCTGGCAGCGGATCATCGCCACCGACATGTTCCGCAGGCCGGCATTCCCCCCGCCCGGCCCCACCCCCGACGAACGGCTCGCGCTCGCCCACGCGCGGCTGCGCGCGCTCAACAACGCGCTGGACAGCGGCGCCAGGCTGGCAGCCGACCCCCGGGCCCTGGCCGCGCTGCACGAATGGCTCGCCCCGATGGACACGTCACTCGCCACCGTCGCGGGAATCCACTACAACCTCTTCCTCGGCAGTCTGCTGGACCACGACACCGGCCGGACCCGCGACCTGTCGGACTTCCTCGCGATGCGACGCATCGGGACCTTCCTCTGTACGGAGGTGGCGCACGGCAACGACGCCGCCGCGGTCGAGACGACGGCCACCTACGACCGCGCCCGGGACGGATTCGTGCTGCACACGCCGCACCTGGGCGCGCAGAAGTTCATGCCCAACACCAGCCAGGCCGGCGGCCCCAAGACGGGGCTCGTCGCCGCCCGGCTGCTCGTCGGGGGAGCCGACCGCGGGGTCTTTTTGCTGCTGGTGCCGCTCACCGACTCGCTCCGGGCCCTGCCCGGGGTACGGATCCGCAGGCTTCCGGCACGCATGGGCAGCCCCGTCGACCACTGCCTGACCTCCTTCGACCAGGTATTCGTGGGACGCGAGGCGCTGCTCGGCGGCGTACAGGGCCAGGTCGGCGAGGACGGGGTGTTCCGCAGCGGCACCGCCGGCCGCCGACGCCGATTCCTCGCCTCCATCGCCCGCGTGACCACGGGCCGCATCTGCATGAGCGCGAGTGCGGTCGGCGGTGCCCGGACCAGCCTCGCCATCGCGGTCCGCTACTCCGGCCACCGCTATGTCTCCGGGGGCCGCACGTTGCCGCCGCTGGCGGTGATCGCCCACCGCAGCCACCACGGCCCGCTCGCCGGGGCCATGGCCACCGTCTTCGCGATGAGCCTGCTGCACCGGCGGGCCCTGGACCGATGGGAGGCGGCGGTACACGGCCCGGCGCCGGAGCGCGAGGCCGCCGGGCAGCTGGTCGACGTCGCCAAGGGATGGATCACCTGGCAGGCCAGATCAGTGATCGTCGAATGCCGCGAACGGTGTGGCGCCCAGGGCCTGCTGGAGAACAACGGGATGACCGAGCTCGTCACCGGGGTGGAGGGTGCCATCACCGCCGAGGGCGACAACCTGGCCATCCACGTCAAGGCGGCATCCGAGATGGTCATCTCCGCGGTGCCGGAGCCACTGGACGCGGGCGACGCCCCGGACGGTCCGTCGGCCGGCGGCCTGGACGATCTGCGCCACCTCGGCCGGCTCCTGGCCCAGGTGGAGCGGATCCAGTTCGCCCGCTCCCGCGCACGCATGGCGCGGGCCCCGCACGGCGGCCCGCTGAAGCGGTGGAACGCGGGGTCCGGGCCCGCGCTGCGAGGCGTCGAGGCGCACGCCTACCGGCAGGCGGCCGACGCGTACGCCGAGGCCGTCGAGGGCCTGCCCGAGGGTCCCGCCCGCGAACGGCTGACCGAGCTGGCCCGGCTGTTCGCGCTGCGCTGGATCGAACGCAACAGCGGGGACCTGCTCGTCGCCGGTCACCTCACGGCCGGCCAGGTCGAAGGGCTGACGGAGACCACCGAGCAACTCGTCGCCGCCGTCGCCGCCCACCTGCCGGACCTCGCCGCCTCCTTCGGGCTGCCGGAGGAACTGCTCGCCGACTGGCCCATCGCGGGGGCCCGCTACGCCGAGGCGTACGACGACCCGGAGGCGTCCTGGCACACCGCCGGGCAGCCGGCACCCGCCGGGGGCGAGTGGTGAGAGCCGGGCCGGAGCGGGCAGCGCCCGCGCCGCTGCGCCGTGCGGCCGAGGCGGCACAGCGGCTCGGGGTCGGTGTCGTGCTCCTGGCCTTCTGGGGCACCGCGGCCGTGTTGTCGCGGTGGTGTCCGGGGACACGGGGCCACGGAGGCGAATCGGTTCGCCGCAAGGCGTAACTGGACGGACGCTGCTCAGTTACTCCGGCGTCGGGGCGGTGAGAGGCACCGCCCCGGGCACCCCCGCCGGACGGGCATGATGGAGAGGAAGACCATGAGCGCGATTCACCCCACGATCACCGAGGTACTCAGCCGTACCTTCAGGGTGCCTGTGGCCGAGATTCTCCCGGAATCCACGATGGACAGCCTGGACATGGACTCCCTGGCAGTCGCCGAGTTCGCCGTCGTCATGAGGGAGGCCCTCGGCGTCGAGCTGGACCCGAGCACCCTGCACAGGGACACCAGCCTCGCCGGGCTCACGGAGTTCCTCCGGGCGTCGGCCGGCGGCGAGGCACCGGTGAGCGCCGCCCGATGAAGACGCCCGCCATCGCCGTCACCGGCCTGGGAATGATCACCCCGGCCGGCAACGACACCGAGTCCACCTGGGACGGCGTGTGCGCCGGGGTCAGCCCGGCCCGCACCGTCCCCGCACTCGCAGGGTGCGCGATCGACTTCGCCTGCACGGTCGACGGCATGGACCTGGACGCCGCGATCGGTCGCCGTACGGCCTTCCGCATGGGCAGGTACGCCAAATTCGCCGTACTCGCCGCGCGGGAGGCGGTCGCCGACGCGGGACTCGACCCGGGCGGCTGGGACGGCAGCCGGGTCGCGGTCGTCGTCGGCACCAGCAGCGGCGGCTCCGCCGGTCTCACCGACCAGGCGCTGGTGCTGGAACGGCGCGGACCCGAGGCGACCTCGCCCTCCGGGATCCTGCTCACCATCCCGAACATGCCGGCCGCCGAGATCGCGATCGAGATGGGCGCCACGGGCCCGAGCCTGGCGCCCTGCACCGCCTGTTCGTCCGGGATCACCGCACTGTCCGTGGCCCGGGACCTGCTCGCCACCGGGCAGTGCGATCTGGCGATCGCGGGAGCCACCGAATCGACCCTCTTCCCGATCGCCATGACCGGATTCGCCAGATCCGGCGCGGCCGCCCGCGCGGACGGGGACCTGTCCCGGCTCAGCCGGCCCTTCGCAGCCGACCGGGCCGGGCTCGTCATGGGGGAGGGCGCCGCCGTCATGGTGCTGGAGCGCGCGGCCGACGCCGAGGCCAGGGGCGCCGAGCCGCGCGCGCTGCTCGCGGGCACCGGCGCCACCACCGACGCCCACCACCCCACCAGCCCGCACCCCGACGGCCGGGTCGCCCAGGCCGCCGTCGAGGCCGCGCTGCGCGACGCGGGCTGGCAGGCCGCGGACGTCGAGCACATCAACGCGCACGGCACGGCCACACCGCGCAACGACGCGGCCGAAGCCGCCCTCATCGGCCGGGTCTTCCCGCACCGGCCGCCCGTCACCGCGCCCAAGGGCGTACTGGGCCACTGCATGGGCGCGGCCGGAGCGATCGAGGCGGGGCTGACGATCCTCACCCTCCAGCGCGGAATCATCCCGCCGGTCGCCAACCTGGACGCACCCGCGCCCGGGTTCGACATCGAGTGCGTCACCAAGCAGCCGCTGGTGCTGCCGGTACGGCGTGCCGTCAGTCACTCCTTCGGATTCGGTGGACACAACGCCGTGGTCGCGCTCCTGCGGCCCTAGGAACACCTAGGCCGTTTCCGGCCGGTGGAGCGGTCCGGGACCCGCCCGTTCCACCGGCCGCACCGCCGCTGAGCTGCGAAGAGGTCGTGGTAGCGTGCCTGGGCCAGTCGAACTCCACGTAGGGGTCAGGGAATCCGGTGCGAATCCGGAACTGACGCGCGGCGGTGAGGGGGACGGGCGGGGCCAACGGCCACTGGGAGCCCCATGGGTTCCCGGGAAGGCGTCCCGACCGTGCGAACCCGAGTCCGAAGACCTGCTGGCGCCCGCGGTCCGGCACCGGGTCGCGGAACTCCGTACACCGGGCCCCGCGCATGGGCCCAGAGACGCCGAGGTACTTCGTGCCGCCCATAGGCGGCCCCGTCCGCTCCGCCGCCCTGCTCACGGCCGGAATCGTCCTGCTGACTGCCTGCGGCGGTGGCGGTGACAGCTCCGCAGCCAAGTCCACCGGGGGCGAGGGCTATCCGGTGACCCTGAAGAACTGCGGGCGCACCGTCACCGTGGAAGCCGCCCCGCGCCGGGCCGTCCCGGTCGACCAGGGGTCCACCGAGATCCTCCTCTCACTCGGCCTCGCCGACCGGCTGGCCGCGATGTTCTGCGACCGGATCGTGGTGATGAACGCGGGACGGGTGGTCGCGGGCGGGGTCCCGGCCGAGGTGATCACCCAGGAGCTCATCGCGGAGGTCTACCGGGTCAGGGCCGTCGTGACACCTGACGGCCCCGAGGGGCGGCCCTCGGTGCGCTTTCGCCCGGGGCGGCCCTGAGCCGACACGAGCCCGCGGCACACGAGAGGGCGGACCCCGTTGTGCGGGTCCGCCCCTCGCTCCTGTCCGGTACGCCTGGGACGGCGCGGTGCGCGGGGGTCAGCGGCGCCGTCCCTGACCGAACTCGCCGCCCATGTCCTTGCCGCCGATGTCCTTGCCGTCCTTGGTCATGCCGTCCGCGTAGTCGATCTGCTCCTTGCGCAGTTCCGCGGAGACTTCCTTCTGCTCGGTCACCTTCTTCGTTTCCATCCGCACCCGTTCGACCGGCACGGTCTCCTTCCGCATCGTGGCGCGTTCGGCGTGCAGGGTGACCTCCACATCCTGCTCGTTGATGTCCGAGCGGGCAGCCTTGTCACCGGGCTGGAGCGGCTCGCGCACGACGCGTACCTCTTCGTGCGTCACGGGCACGGTCCGGGTGACGTTCTCGGTGACGACGTACTTGTGCAGCCGGGCCTTGCCGCTCTCGTACTCCTCGGTGCCGATGCTCAGCTGCTCCTCGGAGCGGATGAGTTCCTCCTTGCCGCTCAGGTCGGCGGAGGCGGACCGTTCGGCGCCCGTTCCGGCTCCGACCAGCGGACGGGCCGTACCGGAGGTCTCGGCGTCCCGGTGCTTGCCCGTGCCGGCGCCCGCCGTACCGGCGGTGCCGGTCGTCGCCTTGCGCTCGGCTGCGGCGTTGGCGCCCATGGTCCCGGCTCCTACCCCGGCGGCCGCACCCGCTCCGGCCGCGCCCATGGTTCCGGTCCCGGAAGTGGTCGGGGTACCGGTGCCGGCGGAACGGTCGCCGAGCTTGCCGCCGGTGTTCCTGGTCAGTCCGTAGTGCCGGTAGAGCTCCTCCTCCTCGGAGACGGAGAGATGAGCGTCCGCGTCCACCCGGGGGGCTTCCTTGACGCGGTCCTTCGGATGGGAGATGTGCAGGTCGGAGCCCACGCGACGGGCTCCGGCGAGAGGCACGAAACTCTCCTTCATACCGAACAGGCCGGTCTTCACCGTGATCCAGTCCGGTCGGCCGGTGTTGTCGTCGACATACACCCGCCCCACGTTGCCGATCTTCTCGCCCGCGGTGTCGTACACCGTCAGGCCGTCGAGCTCTCCGGAATCCGTGAAACCGTCAGCGGCTCCCATGACCGATTCCTCCTACCCCGGGCGCGTCCTGTAGGTGGGTCCAGCAGGTAAGGCGCGTCCGGATTCCATCGCGCCTCACCCGGATGGACGCTGCAACTTCCCGGCCGGTGGGGGCGGGGTGCCGTACACCCGGCCCGTGGGCGCAGGCCCCGTGCGATGCCGTTGTGGACCGTACAGCCGGGTTAGGCCAATCGAGTGAGGGGCGGGCGACTGCGGCCCGCCCGGCGTGCCACCGTCACGCGGTCTTCCGTGACCGCCCCTGAGCAGGCCGTTCCCGCCGCGAGGCGAATTTCCGGCAAACCCTTGACACCCGTTGGGCCTGGCAGCATCCTTTCGCCAGAAATCGCAACGCCGTTGCGATTTCCGCACCGACAGATGGACGAAGTGGACGAAGGAGGCCCGGCCCATGGCTGAGCGCGGCACGGACACCACTACCCCGGCCCGCGACGGACAGCAGGCCCCCGGAGTGCTGCAGACCGTCGACCGGGCCCTGCTCGTCCTGCTCACGTTCACCGAACAGCGGCCCGAGTGGGGCGTCAGCGAACTGGCCCGCCACCACGGCTGGGACAAGGCGGTCGTCCAGCGCCTGCTCACCACCCTGAGCGCGCGCGGCTTCCTGCTCTGCGACGACGACAGCCGCCGCTACCGCCCCGGCCCGGCCCTGTCCCGGCTGGCCAGGGTCAGCGAGCACAGCGGAGTGCTGTCCTCGATCTCCCGGCCGATACTCGCCCGGCTGCTCCGCGAGACCGGCGAGAGCATCGTCCTCAACGTCCCGCACGGTGGCAGTTACCGCTGCGAAGCCGCCGTCGACGGCACCGGACCCGTCCGCTACACGGCGATCATCGGCGCCGTCATGCCCGGTCACGCCGGAGCGTCCGGGCACACCATCTTCGCGTACCACCCCGAACGCGAGATCCGGCAGATGTTCGGCGCCACCGGGCTGACGCGCTTCAACGACCGCACCATCACCGACCTGGACGCCCTGCTCACCTGCTACGCACAGGTCCGCGCCGACGGGTACTGCATCAGCCACGGCGAGTACGACGAGGCCGTCACCGCGGTCTCCGCGCCGGTCTTCCAGGGCGACGGCGTCCCCGCCTCGCTCACCGTCATCGGCCCGTCCCACCGCGTGGACCGGGCCGCCGACACCCTCGTGACGCTGGTACGCGCCGGAGCGGCGGAGATCACCGCCGCCCTCGGCGGCTGAACCGGCCCCCGCCCCGCCCGCGGCCGCCCGTAATGCCGCGCGCCCCGGCTCCGCCCTGCCGCGGAGACCCGGACATGCCTCCCAGCCCTGCAAACCGAAGGGGGTGCCCCATGGCGCACCACGTCTCCGCGCCGCACCCTGCCCCGCCGCCGTCCGCCCCCGACGAGCCCCGGTCGCACCCCAGGGTCATGGAACCCGTGCTGCTGGTGATCCTGGTGGTGCTCTCCGCCGTGGGAGCCGTCATCGGCATCGACCTGGTCTCCAAGCTGGGCATCTCCGCCAACACCTCGGTCGTCGGCGCACTCGTCGCCATGCTCATCGGCCGCATCCCCCTGGGCTTCCTGCGCCGGATGCGGTCCGTGCACCGGCAGAACCTCGCCCAGAGCGCGATCTCCGCCGCCACCTTCGCCTCCGCGAACGCCCTGCTGACATCCGTCGCCGTGCCGTACGTCTTCGGGCGCACGGACCTGGTGTGGCCGATGCTCGCGGGCGCGTTCATCGGGCTCGTCGTGGACGCCTGGGTGCTCTACCGCGCCTTCGGCTCCCGGCTGCTGCCCGCCGACGCGGCCTGGCCGCCCGGCACCGCGGCCGCCGAGACCATCAAGGCCGGCGACCGGGGAGGACGCCGGGCCCTGATCCTCGCGGGCGGCACCGCCGTCGGCCTCGCCGGCACACTCTTCAGCCTGCCGCTCTCCGCCGCCGGGGTCGCCTTCCTGGGCAACGTCTGGGCGCTGATGATGTTCGGCATCGGACTGATGCTGCGCCAGTACGGCCCGGACCTCTTCCACACCGATCTGGGCGCCGGATACATCCCGCACGGCGTCATGGTCGGCGCCGGCGTCGTGGCACTCGGCCAGGCCGTGCACCTGCTGCTCGGCCGTCGCGAGCGCAAACGAACCGCGGCCGTCGAGGAGACCCCGAGCGCCGTGCCCGTCCAGGAGACGGACCCGAGCACCGCGTACACCGTCGACGAACGCGCACTGCGGCTCTCCCTGATCCGCGGCTACGCGCTCTTCACCGGGGGCGCCGTGATCCTCGCCGTGCTCGGCGGGCTGATCGGTGACATGAGCCCGCTCGGCCTCGTCGGCTGGGTGCTGTTCGCCGCCTTCGCCGCACTCGTGCACGAACTGATCGTCGGCCTCGCCGCCATGCAGTCCGGCTGGTTCCCGTCCTTCGCCGTCACGCTGATCTTCCTCATCCTCGGCCTCGCCATAGGCATCCCGTCGGTGCCGCTCGCGCTGCTGGTGGGGTATGTCTCCGCCACCGGCCCGGCCTTCGCCGACATGGGGTACGACCTCAAGGCCGGCTGGCTGCTGCGGCGCGAGCACCGCCCCTGGGACCCCTTCGAGCGCGAGGGCCGCCGCCAGCAGTTCCTGGCCGCCCTCATCGGTTTCGCTGTCGCCCTCGCCGTCGTCGCCCTCGCCTGGCGCTCGTACTTCGGGCAGGGGCTCATCCCGCCCGTCGCCAAGGTGTACGCCGACACCATCAAGAGCGGGCTCAGCGACCCGGACGCGGTCCGCACCATGCTCCTGTGGGCCATCCCCGGTGCCGCCATCCAGCTGATCGGCGGCACCCGCCGACAGATGGGCGTCATGCTCGCCACCGGCCTCCTCATCCTCACCCCGCAGGCCTGCTGGCTGGTCCTCGGCGCCCTCGTCGTCAGGGTCGGCTACCGCAAGCTGCGCGGCCCGGCGGCCGACGAGGAACTCAACCTGGTGGGCGCCGGACTGATCGCAGGCAGCTCGCTCGGCGACTCGGCCCAGATCCTCAAGACCTGACGCCCCGCCACCCTCTGAACCACCGCCCGTACCACCGCACCACTCAGCACCACCCGCACGGCAAGGAGACCCCCATGGACATGTACAGCAGGCTCGAACCGCGTCCCGAGTACCTCAGCTTCGAACTCGCCCTGGCCGCCCGCAAGCTCGTCGAGGAGGTCATGCTCGTCAAGCGCGGCGAGCACGTCGTCCTCACCGGCGACACGAGCAGCGACCGCCGGGTCATCGAGGCCACCGCGCAGGCCGTCGCCGCCGCCGGCGCGCACCCCGTCGTCGTCTGGTACGAGACGCTGCCCGGCGCCTCCATGGAACCGCCCCGGCCCGTCGCCGGAGCCATCGCCGACGCCGACGTGTGGATCGAGTTCGCCGTCTCGTACCTGATGCACTCCGACGCGTTCCGCACCGCCATGGCGAACGGCTGCCGCTACACCAACCTCACCGCGATGGACGTCCAGATGCTGGTCGCCACCGTCGGCCGCCCCGACTTCCAGGGCGTCATACGCCTCGGCAGGGCCCTCGTCGCCCTCCTGGAGACAGCGGACGAGGTCCGGATCACCTCCGCCAACGGCACCGACCTGGTGGGCCGCAACGGCGACCGGCCGATCAACCTGCGGGGCAAGCCCGCCGAGAAGCCCGGCGAGACGGTCATGCTGTCCGGCCAGATCTCCTGGAACCCCCTCGAAGAGACCCAGGAAGGCGTGCTCGTCTTCGACGGAGCCCTGTGGCCGCCGGACGAGATCGGCCTGCTGCGCTCCCCGGTCCGCTGCACCGTCGAGAAGGGTGTCGTCACCAAGATCGAGGGCGACGCCGACGCGGACACCTTCCGCCGCTGGATGGAGTCCTTCGACGACCCGAACATGTTCCGCGTCGCGCACTGGTCGCTCGGCTTCAACCCCGGCGTGCTCGCCCCGACCGGCCGCATCGTCGAGGACGAGCGCGTCTTCGGCTGCGTCGAACTCGGCATCGGCACCAAGGGCGGCTGGATCGGCGGCGAACCGTGGGTGTCCGCCGCCCACACCGACGGCAGCGTCCTCGGCCCGTCCATCTACCTCGACGGTGTCGCGATCGAGGAGGACGGGCGCTACGTGCACCCGGACCTCGTCGCCATCTGCCGCGACCTGGGCGTCGCAGGCTACTGACCTCCCGGGCGGGCCCGCACCCCCGGGTGCGGGCCCGCCCGTCACCTGTGAAACCGTTCCGCGACGCGAGTTACGCGACGTGAGAGGAGCGCCATGCCCACCCCAGCCCCCGTCACCTACCGCCACGGCGGCCTGGTCTGCACCGACCACACCCTCGATGTGCCGCTGGACCACCGCACCCCCCAGGGCCCCGCCATCGCGCTCTTCGCCCGCGAGGTCGTCGCCGAGGGCCGTGAGCACGAGGACCTGCCCCGTCTCCTGTGGCTCCAGGGCGGTCCCGGCGGCCGCGCCGAACGCCCCAACGCCGCGGGCGCCTGGCTGCGCCGCGCGCTGAGCGAGTACCGCGTCGTCCTGCTCGACCAGCGCGGCACCGGCCGTTCGACCCCCGCCGACCGGCGCACTCTGGCCCGCTTCGGTACGGACTCCGAGGCCGCCGCCGGGTACCTCGCGCACTTCCGCGCCGACTCGATCGTCCGCGACGCCGAACTGCTGCGCCGCCGCCTCCAGGGCGAACAGCCGTGGAGCGTGCTCGGCCAGAGCTTCGGCGGCTTCACCACGCTCACCTATCTCGGCCTCGCCCCCGAAGGGCTCACCCGGGCCTACATCACCGGCGGACTGCCTACCCTCACCGGCCACGCCGACGACGTGTACCGCGCCGCCTACGCCCGCACCCTCACCCAGAACGAGCGCTACTTCGCCCGCTACCCGGGCGACCAGGCCCTCGCCGACGCCGTCGCCGCACACCTGGACACCCACGACGTCCGGATGCCGACCGGTGAACGGCTCACGGTGCGCCGCTTCCAGACCCTCGGCATCAACTTCGGCACCGCGGCCAAGTTCGACGCGCTCCACTACCTGCTGGAGACCGCCTTCGCCGACGGCGTCGACGGGCCGGAGCTGACCGACACCTTCCTGCGAGGTGTCGACGCCGCCGTGTCCTTCGCCGAACGCCCGCTGTACGCCGCACTCCACGAGCCGATCTACGCCCAGGGCGGCCGTGCCACCGACTGGTCCGCGCACCGCGTCCGCCAGGAGTTCCCCGCCTTCGACGCCACCGCCGGGGGACCGCTCCGGTTCACCGGCGAGATGGTCTACCCCTGGCAGTTCGAGGAGGACCCCGCGCTCGTCCCGCTGCGCGGCGCCGCCGAGGCGCTCGCCGCCCGCACCGACTGGCCGGCCCTCTACGACCCGGCCCGGCTCGCCGCCAACGAGGTCCCCGTCGTCGCCGCCGTCTACCACGACGACATGTTCGTCGACCGCGAGCACGCCCTGGCCACCGCCGACGCCGTACGCGGCCTGCGCACCTGGGTCACCGACGCCTACGCGCACGACGGGGTCAGGGCCGACGCCGCCGTGCTGGACCGGCTGATCGCGATGGCCCGCGGCGAGGCCTGAACCGGACACCGGGGCGGGGCGCCGCTCAAGGGCGCCCCGCCGCCGGCACATATGATCGACGGGACCACAGGCCGACCGCCGGCCCGCCGTGCCACCGAGGGGTGCCTCATCCGTTCCGTACGCATCCGGCTGCCCGAACAGCGCGGTGAACTGCTGGCCCGGCACGAGGACGGCGTGGACCTGCACCATCTGGTGTGGCGGCTGGGGCCCGGGTGGCGGGTGTGCAGCAGCGCCGTGCTCGGCGGCGGCATCGGCCCGCGCGAATGGATCCTCAACGCCCAGGTGCCCGGCGGCTATCCGCGGCTGGACCCCGACCGCCACCTCGCCGAGATCGCCGAGGCCGAGCACCTGACCGGGCCCGGCGCCGGACTGATGACCGCCGCCGATGTCACCGCGTACACGGTCGCCGCGGACGAGGGCGTGACGGCTACCGCCACCTGCGGCCTCGGCGTACGCGGCTGGGCGGCGGCCCCGGCCGAGGACACCGGCGCACCGCCGCGTCCCGGCACGGTCAACATCGTCGTCGTCCTGCCCGTGCCGCTCTCCGACGCCGCACTCGTCAACGCCGTCGCCACCGCCACCGAGGCCAAGGTCCAGGCCCTCCTGGATGCCGGACTCGACTGCTCCGGCACCCCCACCGACTCCGTCTGCATCGCCGCCCCCGCACCGGACGCCGGACCGGGCGAACCGTTCGCCGGGCCGCGCTCGCGCTGGGGCGCGCGACTCGCCAGAGCAGTGCACGCTGCGGTACTCGAAGGCGCGCTGCCGCAATCCTGAGCACTCCGAAACGCCGCGAGCCGACCCCGGGCGCGGCTGACGAAGGGAATCGTCCTCATGAGCGCAGCAACAGCCGACGCCGCCCCGCAGCGGCCGGTCGTCGCCGTCCTCGGCACCGGAATCATGGGGTCGGGAATGGCGCGGAGCCTGCTCAGGGCCGGGCTGGAGGTCCGCGCCTGGAACCGTACGCGGGCCAGGGCGGAGCCCCTCGCCGCGGCCGGCGCCACTGTCACCGATACGGCGGCGCAGGCCGTACGCGGCGCCGACGTCATCCTCACCATGCTCAACGACAAGACCTCCGTCGCCGCCGCGCTCACCGCCGCGTCCGACGGGGTGCACCGCGGCCAGGTCCTGCTGCAGAGCTCCACCGTCGGACCGGACGCCTCGGTCGAGCTGGCCCGACGCGCCGCGGACCTGGGCCTCGTCTACCTCGACGCCCCGGTCTCCGGAACAAGGCAGCCCGCGGAACAGGGCGCGCTGACCGTCTTCGTCTCCGGACCGTCCGCCGCCCGCGGGGCGGCCGGACCCGTGCTCGACGCGATCGGACAGCGCACGGTCTGGGTCGCCGAGGAACCGGGTGCCGCCTCCAGTCTGAAGCTTGTGGTCAACACCTGGGTGATCAACATGGTGGGCGGCGTGGCGGAGTCCCTCAACCTCGCCGAGGGGCTGGGCGTGGACCCGCAGCTGTTCCTCGACGCGGTGAAGGGCGGCCCGCTCGACTCCGGCTATCTGCACGGCAAGTCCGCCGCGGTCCTGTCCGGTGACCTCACCCCGAGCTTCGCCCTGAGCACGGCGCTCAAGGACACCCGCCTCATCCTCGACGCCGCCGAGCGGACCGGCGTCCGGCTGGATCTGACCGCGGCCTCGGCCGCCCGCTTCGAGCGCGCCGAGGCGGCCGGGCACGGCGGCGAGGACATGATCGCCACCTACTACGCGGGCCGGGCCACGGAGCAGGACGGCGGCTGAGCCGGCCGGACAGTCCCGGCCCACCCGGGCGCGGGGCGGCGCGATCAGCGGCCCGGATCCGGCCGGTCCGGCAGCAACTCCCGTACCAGAGCGCCCACCTGGTCCGTCTCGGTCAGGAACCCGTCGTGGCCGTGCGGCGACTCCACGATCCGGGCCCGGTCGGCGCCGGGCAGCAGCGCGGCCAGCTCCGCCTGCTGGGCGGGCGGATAGAGCCGGTCGGAGTCGATGCCCGCGACCAGCGCGGGCATCCGCGCCCCGCGCAGCGCCTGCGCCGTGCCGCCCCGTCCGCGCCCGACGTCGTGCCCGTTCATCGCCTCGGTCAGCGTGACGTAACTCCCCGCGTCGAAGCGGTGCACCAGTTTGGCCGCGTGATGGTCGAGATACGACTCGACGCGGTACCGCCCGCCCTGCCGGGGGTCTTCGCCCGGCTGTGCCTCACCACCGAACCGGGCGCCGAACTCCGGCTCGCTGCGGTAGGTGACGTGGGCGATCCTGCGGGCGAGGCCGAGGCCCCGGTGCGGGCCCTCGCCGGGTGCCGCGCCGTGGTAGTGGCCGCCGCGCCACGCGGGGTCGGAACGGATCGCGGAGATCTGTACGGAGCCCCAGGCGATCTGCTCCGCCGAGGCCGCGGCCGGCGCCGCGAGCACCAGCAGCGACCCGGTGCGCTCCGGCCGGCCGACGGCCCATTCGAGCGCCCGCATGCCGCCCATCGACCCGCCGACCACCGCCGCCCACCGGCCGATGCCCAGCGCGTCGGCCAGCGCCGCCTCGGCCGCCACCTGGTCGCGGACCGTCAGATACGGGAAGCCACCGCCCCAGCGCACCCCGTCCGGGCGCCCGGACGACGGACCGGTGCTGCCCTGGCAGCCACCGAGCACATTCGGCGCGACGACGAACCAGCGCTCGGTGTCCAGGGCCTTGCCGGGGCCGACCAGCGCGTCCCACCACCCGTCCGAGGGATGGCCGGGCTCCGCGGGCCCGGCCACATGGCTGTCCCCGGTCAGGGCGTGCAGCACCAGGACCGCGTTGGAACCGTCGGCCGCCCGGCGCCCCCATGTCTCGTACGCCAGTTGCACGCCGGGCAGCTCATCGCCCGACTCCAACGGCAGCGCCCGGTCCAGGCACACCCAGGAGCGACGGCCCGGCGGATCCCCCTCCCGCCGGCCTCCGGTGGCCGGCGGGAGGGGGACCGCGGTGGAGGGGGCCGTCCGGTTCAGGACGCCGCCTTCGCGGCCCTGAATCCGGCCTCCAGATCGGCCTTGAGGTCGTCCACGTTCTCCAGCCCGACGGAGAGGCGGACCAGCCCGGCCGTCGCTCCGGTGGCGGCGAGCTGCTCCTCGGTCAGCTGGCTGTGCGTGGTCGACGCCGGATGGATGATCAGGCTGCGCACGTCACCGATGTTGGCGAGGTGGCTGAACAGTTCGACCGCGTCCACGAACCGCTTGCCTGCCTCCACCCCGTCCCGTAGTTCGAAGGCGAGCACGGCACCGGCGCCACGGGGCAGATAGCGGCGCCCCGCCGCGTACCACTTGCTCGATTCGAGCCCGGCGTAGTGGACGGCCGACACCTCGTCGCGGCGCTCCAGCCATTCGGCCAGCGCAAGCGCGTTCGCGGTGTGGCGCTCCAGCCGGAGACTCAGCGTCTCCACACCTTGCAGCAGCAGGAAGGCGGAGTGCGGGGAGAGCGCGGGGCCGAGGTCGCGCAGGAGCTGCACCCGGAGCTTGACCGCGAAGGCGCTGGGGCCGAGATCCGGCCAGTAGCGCAGACCGTGGTAGCTCGGGTCGGGGGAGCTGAAGTCCGGGAACCGCTCGGCGTGCGCCCCGAAGTCGAACGTACCGCCGTCCACCACCACACCGCCGATGGTGGTGCCGTGCCCGCCGAGGAACTTGGTCGCCGAGTGGATGACGACGTCCGCGCCGTGTTCGATCGGACGCAGCAGGAACGGCGTGGGCACGGTGTTGTCGACGATCAGCGGCACCCCGGCCGCGTGCGCGGCGTCGGCGACCGCCCGGATGTCGAGGACGTCACCGCGCGGATTGCCCAGCGTCTCCGCGAACAGCGCCTTGGTGTTCGGCCGGATCGCCGCCGCCCATGCCTCGATGTCGTCGGGGTCGTCGACGAACGACACCTCGATGCCGAACCGGGGGAGCGTGTGACGCAGCAGGTTGTACGTGCCTCCGTACAGCGAGGTGGACGACACGATGTGGTCCCCGGCACCGGCCACCGTCAGCAGGGCGAGGGTCTCGGCGGCCTGTCCGGAAGCGAGGGCCACCGCGGCGACTCCGCCTTCCAACGCGGCGATCCGCTGCTCCAGGACGTCCTGGGTGGGGTTGTGGATCCGGGTGTAGATGTTGCCGGGCTCGGCGAGCGAGAACAGGTCCGCGGCGTGCTGGGTGTCCCGGAAGACGAACGACGTCGTCTGGTAGATCGGCACGGCACGCGCGCCGGTCGCCGGGTCGGGGACGGCCCCGGAGTGAATCTGCTTGGTCTCGAACGACCAGGCGGCACCGGGGTCCTGACGGTCCTGACCCTCGGGGGTGTGCCCTGCGGTGACGGAGTCTACGGGCTGGCTCATGGTGTTCCTCTGTGGATCTCGGTGCGGGCGTGGTCAGGCACCGGTGCGGGCGGGCCGCGGGCACGCCGAAGCCAGAGCGGTGCTTGAGGCGGGAGTCAACGCTGCGGAGGCGTCCGTGCAGGTCAGTTGCTCAACGGAGCGCGGTGCGGCGGCTACACGCCGAGGATGCGAGACGACCCAGATCGACGTGGCGCCGCGAGACGAGTGTCACGGTCGCGGGCATGCGGCGAGCGTGTCAGCGGGACCGGTGCGCGTCAACCGCCCTGGGGCGCCGCCGAGTCGTCCGCAGGGGCTGTTCGAGGCGTACGCGGCAGTGGACGCGGGCCGGTGTCGCGCTGCTCCCGCACCATGCCTGACCTGTACGGACGCCCACGGAACAGCCGACTGCCCGGACCACCGGGAGGAACCGGTGGTCCGGGCAGCCGGCGTCGCCGGATTTCATCCGGCCGCAACAACAGCGGCTCGCGGCCGTCGTTCAGCGTGCCGCCGGGACCTCGACGATCGAGCGGCCCGCCCAGGACGGGGCCGCCTCGGTGAGCGCGACGAGGTGTTCACGTACCTGGTCGGGGAAGGGTGCGGTGCGTCCTGCCCGCTGATCCACGTGGAGGGCGAGCAGCTCGGTGGTGGCCACGGGCTCGGCGTCCGGGCCCGGTTCGGCGTCCTGCTGCGCGTCCGGCCCGAGCACGTACAGCTCATGGGTGAACCGGGTCTTCTTCGCGTCGGCCCCCAGCACCCGGGTACGGACGGCGAGCCGGTCGCCCTCCGAGACGTCGCGCAGATACCGGATGTGGGACTCGACCGTGTACAGCGAACAGCCCGTGCGCTCGCGGTACTCGGAGTGCAGACCGGTCTCGATCATCATCCGGTCGGTCGCGAAACCGAAGACGAGTACGTAGAACGCCTCGCTCATATGGCCGTTGTAGTCGATCCACTCCGGGCGCACGGTCTCCCGGTGCAGCGGCAGCGCACTCACTTGGCCGCTCCCTCGGTGCTCCGGTCGGCGAGCCGGCCGGTGGCGCGCAGGACATTGATGACGCCGCGGTCGCGTTCGGCGACGAGGTCGGCGATGCTGCGGCCGTCCGCCGCCTCGTCGCAGCCGCGCACCACCGCGTCGTACAGCTCCCGGTCCAGTTCGGGGGCTTCGAGGCGCGTCCACGGAGCCTTCAGGGAGGGGCCGAAGTGGTCCAGCATGTGGGCCATGCCGCCTTCGCCGCCAGCGAGCGCGAAGGTGAGCATCGGCCCCATGCACGCCCAGCGCAGCCCCGGGCCCTCGGTGATGGACGCGTCGATCTCCGCCACGGTCGCCTCACCGTTGGCGACCATGTGCAGGGCCTCCCGCCACAGCGCCTCCTGGAGGCGGTTCGCGATGAAGCCGGGGACCTCGCGTTCCATCGTGATGACCGACTTGCCGGCGACCTCGTAGAAGCGGGACGCCCAGCTGACCGCGGACGGTGCGGTCAGCTCGCCGCCCACCACCTCGACCAGCGGGATCAGATACGGCGGGTTGAACGGGTGCCCCACGACCAGCCGTCCGGCACCAGCGGCCCGGGTCTGCATGTCGCTCATGGGGTAGCCGGACGTCGAGGACGCGATCACGACCCCCTCGGGTGCGGCCGCGTCGAGGCGGGCCAGCAGATCGCGCTTGAGCTCCAGCTTCTCCGGAGCGCTCTCCTGGACGAACTGGGCGTCGGACACCGCCTCTTCGAGCGTGGCCACGACCGTGAGCCGGTCCGGTGAAGCCCCCTCGGCGAGGCCGAGCTGTTCCAGCGCCGGCCAGGCGGCGGTCACCAGCCGGCGCAGCTTCTGCTCGGCGTCGGGGGCCGGGTCCCAGGCGGTGACGTCGTAACCACGGGCCAGGAAGTGCGCGACCCAGCCACCACCGATCACTCCGGCGCCCACGCACGCCACCCGGCGTACGTCCTCCGGGGCGCAGGGCGCCGGGGCGGCCGGTGCGGGCTGGACAGCGGGCGCGGGCACGGCGGTTCGTGCGGGCTGGGCGGGCTGTGCGGCGTTCATCGTGCGTTTCTCCAGAACGGGTGGGGGAGTGGGACGGGGCGATGCGCGGGCCGGTCAGCTTCGGGGCTTGAGTCCGAGCCGCTGCCGGGCCTCGTCCGGGGTGGCGACCCGGGAGCCCAGCGACTCGGTGATCTGCACGGCGCGCTCCACCAACTGGGCGTTGGTGGCCTTGACGCCCTTGCCGAGATACAGGTTGTCCTCAAGGCCGACCCGGACATGGCCACCGAGGAGGATCGACTGAGCCACCCACGGCATCTGCATCCGGCCCAGCGAGAAGCTCGCCCACTGGGCGCCCTCGGGCAGCATGTTGACCATCGACTGGAGAACGCCGGGGTCGGCGGGCGCCCCCCACGGGACACCCATGCAGAGCTGGAAGACGGTCGGGGCGTCGAGCAGTCCCTCGGCGAGGAGCTGCTTGGCGAACCACAGCTGCCCGGTGTCGAAGATCTCCAGCTCCGGCCGTACGCCCAGCTCCTGGATGCGGCGGGCGCCGGCCCGGAGCATGTCGGGGGTGGAGACGTACAGATTGCTGCCGTCGCCGAAGTTCAGGGAACCGCAGTCCAGCGTGCAGATGTCCGGCAGCAGGTCCTCGACGTGGGGGAGGCGTTCGAGCCCGCCGACCAGGTCGGTGCCCGGCAGCTGCCGCAGCGGGGCGTCGGGGTCGATCACCAGATCGCCGCCCATCCCGGCGGTCAGATTGATGACGACGTCGGTCCCGGTCTCCTTGATCCGCTCGACGACCTCCCGGTACAGGCGGGGGTCGCGGGACGGGGCGCCGGTCTCCGGCTCACGGACATGGATGTGCACGACAGCGGCCCCGGCTCCGGCCGCCTCGACGGCGGAGCGGGCGATCTGCTCGGGGGTGACGGGCACATGGGGGCTCTTGCGGACCGTGTCCCCGGCTCCGGTGAGGGCACACGTGATGATGACGTCCTGGTTCACGGGCATGCGGAAGCGGCTCCTGAATCGAATGGGATCGAATGAGATCTGATGAATCGAATGAATCGAAGGGGAAAGGGACAGGCGCAGAGCGGTGGGGAGAGGAAGGCGGGAAGTCAGACGGCGGTCAGGGTCGCGTCCACGTATCGGAGAAGCGCACCGTGCATGTCCTCGGCGCTGGTGCCCGCTTCCCCGGGCGTCGTCGCGAGCACCTGGGAGGCCAGCCCGTCGATGAGGGCGGTGAGACTCAGCGCGGCCGCCTCCGGGTCGACCGGCCGGAAGACCTCCTGCGCGACGCCGCGGCGTATCACCTCGGCGACCGTGGCCCGCCACTGCCGGTAGTACTCGACGTGGAGTTCACCGACCGCGGTGGAGCGCGCCGCCTCGGCCCAGAGATCGAGCCAGACGCTCCACTGGCGGCGCTGCTGCGTGGTGTAGGGCGTCTGGAGCTCGATCAGCAGGCGGAGTTCGTCGCCGGCGTGGTCCGTGTCGGCGGTCCCGGCCGCCCGTCTGGCGGTGTCCTCGTCCATGCACCAGCGGGCCGCCGCCTCCAGCAGCTCGTCCCGTCCGGGGAAGTGGTAATGGATGGCGGCGGTGCTGGTCCCGCAGGCTTCGGCGATGTCCGAGACCCGCACGGAGTGGAACCCGTGCTCCGCGATCAGCCGGACGGTCTGCCGGACGATCTGGAGCGGTCTGCCGCTGTCCGCCGCCGGCCGCGCGGCAGAGCCGTTGCGGGCGCGCCGGGGGCGGACGGCCGGCGGCGGGGCATCGGCCTGCTGCGAGGGCGCCGCGCCGTGTTCCGCGTGCGCCCCGAGCAGCCAGCCGGCGTCGACCTCCGCGATGTCGGCGACCCGGGCCAGCTCGGCCGTGGTGAAGCGACGGGTGCCGCCGAGCGAGCGCGAGAGCTTCGACGGATCGATGACCATCTGCCGCGCGAACTCGCGCTGACTCACTCCGGCGTCCCGGATCACCTGTCGGACCCGCTCGGCCACCTCATCGTGCTGCATGGTCAGCCACCGTACCCACATGTTGAGGGAATCTCAACGTCGGGTTCGATCAATGTGCCGCTGGCGTGTGCATTGAGGTGCTGACTGATGTGTCAGTCAGTTCATTCGTCGACGAGCATCCCGTTTCGGAGCTTTCCGAGGATCCGGCTGATCAGACGGGACACGTGCATCTGTGAGATGCCGAGCTCCACACCGATCTGCGACTGCGTCAGCTCCTGGCCGAAACGCATCTCCAGGATGCGGTGCTCGCGTGCGTCCAGATCGCCGAGCAGCGGCGCCAGCGTCTGCAGGTTCTCCACCGTCTCCATGGCGGGGTCCGCCTCGCCGAGCCCGTCGGCGAAGGTGCGTCCCGGAGTGCCGTTCCGGCCGGTGTCCGTCGCGTCGGTCGGCATGTCCAGGGACCCTGCCGTGTATCCGTTGGCCGCGACGATGCCCTCGGTCACCTCGTCCTCGGTGATCCCGAGGTGCCCGGCCAGCTCCTGGACCGTGGGATCGCGGTCGAGCTCCGTGGCCAGGGACTCCTTCGCCTTGGCGATGTCGACGCGCAGCTCCTGGAGCCGGCGCGGCACGTGGACCGCCCAGGTGGTGTCACGGAAGAACCGCTTGATCTCACCGACGATGTACGGAACCGCGAAGGAGGTGAACTCGACCTCGCGGGACAGGTCGAACCGGTCGATCGCCTTGATCAGCCCGATCGTGCCGACCTGGACGATGTCCTCCATGTCGCCGCTGCCGCGGTTGCGGAACCGGCCCGCGGCGAACCGGACCAGCGAAAGGTTCATCTCGATCAGCGTGTTGCGCGCGTACTGGTGGTCGGAGGTGCCCTCTTCCAGTGCCTGGAGCCGGTCGAAGAACAGCTTCGACAGCGCCCGCGCGTCCTTGGGCGCGATCTTCCCGGCGTCCTCGATCCACGGCAGTCCGTCCGTGGCCCCCGAGGCGTCCCCGGCCGTCGTACTGCCGGTCACCCCCCTCATCTCCGTGCTGTCCACCATGAACGCCACGTCCGCTGCGGCCGGCTTCCCTGTCGCCGTCGACCGTGCACTCTCCGCTCGTTCCGCATCGGCGGTCTGCGCAGTGTGCGCCGTCATCTCGTCACGCTCCCCTGGTCGTAGGCCATGAGGTATAGGCGTATGCCCGCAGGCAGTGTGCTCATGCGGGGAAGTGAGAGTTGATCAGGTCACAACGTGGCGATGGCCGAGAATCGACGTGATCCTTCGGCGTGTCTGTGCAAGGCCGTGCTGCCGGCAGCGGAACCGCCCCACCGGTACGGGGGAGCCCGGTGGGGCGGTCGTCACCAGAGTGCCACAGGCTCGGGTGCGATGGGCGCCGACCGGCGCATATCCAGCGGTAGTTGAGTTGAAATCGACGGTGCCCCGACCGGCGGCCCGTGCGCGGGGCGGTGTCAGTCGCGCGGGTATCCGACGATCGTGTGGGTGACCGCGGGGGAGTCCTCGGTGGTGTAGTAGTGGCTGCTGAGCCCCGAGAACCGGGCGGTGTCGCCCGCCTCCAGGAGATGGGGAACATCGTTCACCACCAGCGTCACCTGGCCGGACATCACCAGGACGTACTCCACCGAGTCGGCGCCGTGCGAGCTGACTTGGCTCTGCGCGTGCGGGTGCAGGCGGGTCCGGTAGATCTCCATGCGGCCCTGCTCGTGGCCGGAGTACAGCAGGGTGACTGAGGTCTCGTCCTCCGGTTCGACCAGCTCGGCGGCGCGGACGATCTCCGGGCGGAGCAGCGGCTGGCGCAGCAGATCCGTGCAGTTGGTGCCCAGCGCGTCGGCGATCCGGACCAGGACATCGACCGTCGGATTGGCTTCGGCCCGCTCTATCTGGGACAGCAGCCCCTTGCTGACGCCGGTCGCGGCCGACAGTTCGCGCAGGCTCCAACCGTGCTTCAGCCGTCGGCGGTTGAGATTTCCGGCCAATGACGTCCGCACCCCGGCGGAGCCGGGCCGAGGGGTCTCCGGGGCAAGCGGCGGCGCGGGACGGTCGGTGGTGGCGGGCGGCTCGGACACGGTTCCTCCTCGCTCCAGGTGCCAGGGCGTGTTTCGAAAGTAGCGCCGTCCGCCCGCCGGGCAGGCGGGACTTTGCGAAACACGGCCTAGGCGCAGGTCAGCGGCACACTCTACCGGTGCGGCCGGCGGACGGTCAGTTTCCGTCGGTGCTCTCCGCACGGCGTGGCAGCGCGTCGATCATGCGCCGGGTCCAGGGGTGTCGCGGGGCGTCCAGTACGGCGGCCGGGGTGCCCTGCTCGACGATCCGGCCCTCGTGCATGACAGCCACCCGGTCCGCGATCTGCCGCACCACCGCCAGGTCATGGGTGATGAACAGCACCGCGAAGCCCTCGACGCGCTGGAGCGAGGCGAGGAGGTTGAGCAGCTGGGCCTGGACCGACACGTCCAGCGCCGCCACCGACTCGTCGCAGATCAGCAGCCGGGGCCGGGCGGCCAGCGCCCGTGCCAGGGCCACCCGTTGACGCTCACCGCCGGAGAGCGCGGCGGGACGGCGCGAGGCGTACGAGGCGGGCAGCCCGACCTGCCCGAGCAGATCGGCCACCCCGGTGGCCGAATCGCTCCGCTCCCGCCCCGCCGCGGCGGCCAGCGCCTCGCGCAGGGTCGCGCCCACGGTGCGCAGTGGGTTGAGCGAGGAGTACGGGTCCTGGAAGACGATCTGCACCTGCTCCGCCAGACGCCGCCGGTCCGCGGTGCCGGGGCGGCGTCCGGCCGGCAGGGCGACACCGCCCACGGAGACCGTGCCGCCGTCGAACGTCTCGAGACCGACCGCGATCCTGGCCAGCGTCGTCTTGCCCGAACCGGACTCGCCGACCAGGGCCGTCACGGTGTTCCGCGGCACGGTCAGACTCACCTCGCGCAGGGCGGCCCGGTCCCCGGCGGACGAGCGGAACGTACGGTCGACGGAGGTGGCCACCAGGGCGGCGTCCCGCTCCGGCGGCCCGGCGGAGCCCCGGCCCGACACCGGTTCCGGTGAGGCGGTCTTCCGGAGCGCCGGCCCGGTGAGGGAGGGGCCGATCCCGTCGATCCGCACACAGGCGGACATGCGCCCGGTCCCGTGCCCGGCGCCGGACGGAGGCGCGAGCACGACCGGCCCGCTGCGGCACACCTCGGCCGCGTGCGCGCACCGCCCGGCGAACGGGCAGCCGGCGCCCCGGGACCCCGGCGCGGGCACGGAGCCCGGGATGGCGGGGAGCTCCGCGAACCGTTCACGCACCGACGGCTCGGAGGCCAGCAGTCCCGCCGTGTACGGGTGCCGGGGGTCCGGCTCCAGCTCGTCCGGGCGGCCGTGCTCCAGCACACTGCCCGCGTACAGCACGTACACCCGGTCGCAGGAGGAGAAGGCGACCCGCAGATCGTGGGTGATCAGGACCAGGCCCATCCGCCGCTGCCGCTGGAGCCGGCCGAGCAGGTCGAGTACGGCACCTTGGCTGGCGGCGTCCAGCGCGGTGGTCGGTTCGTCCGCGATCAGCAGCTCGGGGTCGCCCGCGAGGGCCGCGGCGACCGCCACGCGCTGCCGCATGCCACCCGACAGTTCGTGCGGGTAGCGGTCGGCGACATCGGGGCCGAGTCCGACCTCGGCGAGCCGCTGCTCCACCGCCGCCCGGCGGGCCGTCCTGCCCGGACGCCTGCGGTTGCCGCCGTCGAGGTCGCGCAGCCCGTCCGCGATCTGGCGCCCGCAGGTGAGCTGCGGGTGCAGCATGGTGAACGGGTCCTGCATGAGCAGGGTGACGCGCCGGCCACGCAGGGCGTGCCGCTCGCGCGGCGACAGGGTGAGGACCTCCTGGCCGTCGATCCGCACGGACCCGCCCGTCACCGCGGTTCCCGACGGCAGCAGACCCGCCACGGCCCGCATGGCGAGGGACTTGCCGCTGCCGGACTCACCGACGATACCGATGCACTCGCCCGGCCCCACCTCGAGCGAGACGCCGTCCAGGATCGGGACCGGCCCGTGCGCCCCCGCCGTCGCGCTCACCCTCAGACCGTCGACGGCGAGCAGCGGGCCGGTGGCCGGTGCGGGCGGTGCGGTACGGCTGTCCGTCGCCGGGCGCGCTGCCATCAGGACCTCCCACGGTCGGAGAACGCCTCGAACAGCCGGTCGCCGAGGAGGTTGAGGGCCACGGCCGCAGCGATGATGAGCACCGCCGGTGCCAGGGCCGCGGAGGGGTTGTCGTACAGCAGGGTGCGGTTCTCGGCGAGCATCCGGCCCCAGTCCGGGGCGCCCGGCGGTACGCCGAGCCCGAGGAAGGAGAGCGAGCTCAGCGCGACGATCGCCCCGGCGAAGTTCAGCAGGGTGTTGGCCACGACGACGGGCAGCACATTGGGCCAGATGTGCCGGGTCATCACCGTGAAACGGGAGAGCCCGAGAGTCTCCGCCGCTTCGACATAGGCGCGGTGGCGCTGTTCCAGCACGGCCGAGCGCACCAGCCGGATGTCGGCCGGTGAGGTCAGTACGACCAGTACGCCGACGGCCAGCGCGTACCCGCCACCGCCGATGCCGGCGACGACGATCGTCACGAGCAGGGCCGGCAGCGCCAGCAGCAGATCGGCCCAGCGCCGCACGACGGTGTCGATCCAGCCGCCCCGGTACCCCGCCAGGAGCCCCAGCACATTGCCGATGACCATGGAACCGAGGGCCACCAGCGCGGCACCGGCCAGGGTGCTCCGTGCTCCGGCGACCACCATCCCGGCGATGTCCCGGCCGAGTTCATCCGTTCCGAGCGGATGACCGCCGCCCGGCATGGCCGCGCCGGTCGCGAGATCCTGGGCGTCCCAGTCCGGCAGGAGCAGCCGGCCCACGGTGGCGGCCAGCGTGAACAGCACCAGCAGCACGGAGCAGCAGACGGTGAGAGGGGAGAACCGGCGGCGGGCTGTGCGGGTCTTCATCGGTCCTCCTCCGTACGGGCGCCGGCCGGGCGGGCCGCGGCGGTCGCCGGCGCTCCCCGGGCCGCCTTCGCCGCCGGTGCGGTCCGCAGCCGGGGGTCCAGCAGCGGCTGTACGAGATCGGTCACCAGGTTCGCCAGGCAGACCAGGGCCGCGATGAGCAGCGCCTCGGCCTGGACGACGGGCACGTCCCGGAAGGTGACCGAGTCGACGAGCAGGGAACCGAGGCCGGGCAGCGCGAACACCTGCTCCACCATGACCGTTCCGGCGAGGAGATAGGCGAGGACCAGACCGATCCCGGTGAGTACGGGGACGACGGTGCCGCGCAGCACGTACCGAAGGAGGATGTCCCGCTCCCGGACACCCCGGGCACGGGCGAACGTGACGTGCTCCCGGTCCAGTTCGCTGATCACCGCGGCCCGGGTCAGTTTGAGCAGGACGGCGGTGACGGCGAGTCCGAGCGCCAGGGCCGGCAGCACCAGGTGCGTCAGCCGGTCGGTGCCCGATCCCTCGCCCGGCCCGTATGCCGGGAACCAGCCGAGCATCAGCGCGAACACGTAGATGAGCAGCAGGCCGCCCGCGAACGCGGGGGTGGACAGTGCCACCACGCCCAGGCTCTGCACGGCCCGGTCCACGGCCCGCCGGCTGCGCAGGCCCGCCAGAACCCCCAGCGGCAGGCCGAGGAGCAGCGCCACGACGAAACCGAGGCCGACCAGCTGCCCGGTGAGCACGAGCCGGTCGCCCAGCGCGGCCGCGACGTTCTCACCGGTACGGATCGACGTACCGAGGTCGAGGTGGACGGCGTCGCTGAGCCAGTACCAGTACTGGACGGCCATCGGGCTGTCGAGGTGGTAGCGGGACCGGACGGCGGCCAGCGCCTCAGGGGTGGCGCTGCGCGGCCCGAGCAGTGTCCGGGCCGGATCGCCCGGGGCGGCCTGCAACAGGGCGAACACGGCGACGGACAGCACGACGAGCAGCCCGAGCGTGCCGCCGAGGCGCCGTACGACGAGCCGGGCGGGAAGAGCGCTCCGCAGCCGCGAACGGGCGGTGGCCGTCATCGCTCGCCTCCGGCCGGGGCGGCGGAAGCCGGGCGGGGGGTGGCCGGGCCGGACGGTGCCAGGGGGGTGTCACCGTCCGGCCCGGCCATGGAAGCCATGCCGGGGATCGGCTCGGGGGAAGCGTCCCCCGGCACGGCGGTTCGGTGGGCGGCCGGGGGCCGCGGGGCCAGGTGGACGGCGAGCCACTCCTCGACCCGGGCGGCGGCGTCGAGGAGATGCCCGCCGTCGGTGAACTCGTGTCCTTCGTCCGGGTAGACGTACAGCTCGACCGGGGCGCGTGCCGCCCGCAGCAGCGAGCGGTACAGCTCGTGCCCCTGGCCGACCGGAGTGACCCGGTCCGCGGCACCGTGCACGATGAGCGTCGGGGTTCCGCTGCCGCCGAGGGCGAAGACGGGGGAACGCCGGATCAGTTCGCCGGGTGCCTCCGGGCCGCCGATCCCGTAGGTCCGGTCGTAGCCGCCGCCGATGTTGCTGGTGTGCGTGAAGCTCAGCCAGTCGGTGGGCGCGGAGACGACCACCGCCGCCCTGAAGACGTCGGTGCGCGCCGAGGCCTGGGCCGCCAGGAAACCGCCGTAGCTGTGTCCCAGGACGGCGGTCCGGTCCGGATCGGCGAGCCCGGTGTCCACGAGGTGGTGTACCCCGGACAGCACGTCGTCCAGGTCGGCGCCGCCGACATCGCCGATCACGGCACGGGCGTGTTCGAGCCCCCGGCCGCTGCTGCCGCGCGGGTTGGGCAGCAGCACCAGATATCCGGCGGCGGCCAGCGCGGGGGCCAGCCCCAGTACATCGCCCGGCGCGTACGACGCGGACCAGAGCCAGGCGGGTCCGCCGTGCAGGAGAACGGCGAGCGGCCGGGGCCCGGCGTTCTCCCCGCTGGAGAGCAACAGCCCCTGCACGGTGCGGCCGTCGGGGGCGGACCAGTCGGTGCGTTCCGTACGGACGCCGGCGAGGGCCGGGTCGGCAGGGGTGTTGAGCGCGGTGACGGCCGCCCAGTTCCAGGCGTCGGGGCCCTCGGTGCGGGAGACCACGGCCTCGGCCGGGCGGCCCGGTGCGTCGAGCACGGTGGCGGCCAGCCGCTGGTCGCCACTGAGCGACAGACCCGGCTGGAAGCCGGCCCCGCCGAGCGTCACGGCCGCCGACCAGAGTGGGCCGGTGCGGTCTCCGGTACGCCCGGCACGGGAGCCCGTCCCGTCCCAGCCCGCGAACCACAGCGAGCGGGGCGCGGATTTCGCGCCGTCGTCGAACCGCAGCCAGGTCGCGTCCTCGACGCCCGGCACCGATTCGGCGCGCCCGGACTCCAGGTCGACCACGACCGGGCGTCCGGACACGATGGAGATGCCTTCGCAGACCGCCGCGGACCGGCCGTCGCCGCTGAGCGCGGGCGCGCCCAGCTGTCCCCGCGGCACGTACACCGTCCGGGCCGTGCGCGCGCCGAGATCCAGGGCGGCGAACCTCGCGCCGTAGTACCCGGCGGGCAGCGTGTCCTCGCAGACGGTGGCCACGGCGGTGTCCCCGCCGCGCCAGGCGACGTTCCACACGGTCAGTCCGTCCGGCCCGGCCTCCCTCATCGAACCGTCCGCGAGATCGACGAGATACAGCGAACGGCGGCCGGTGCCGGGGGCGAAGCGCTCCGGTGACGGTACGGCTCCGAGCCGGACCGGCAGGCCGAGGTTCATCCCGTCGCGTTCGGCGCCGTCCCGGGCGCAGAGCAGCAGCGCCCGGCTCCCGTCGTCGGACACCAGCAGTTCCTCGACCGCGCCGGGTACGTCCGCCACGGTGCGCACGGCTCCCGACTCCGTGTCCAGGGCCGCCAGCCGCACCTCGGTCCCGGCCGGTCCCGCGCCTTCGGCGATGTGCAGCAGCGTCCGGGAGTCCGGCAGCCAGCGCGGGCTGTGACGGTCCGTCGCAGCAGCCGGTTCCGACGGGGCGAGGAACACGTGCGGCCGGACATCCGCGTCGGGCAGCAGCCCTGCGGGAACCGGCGCGAGGACCAGCCCGGCCCGTTCGGGTCCGGCCGTGGCCACGGCGACGGCCCGGCCGTCCGGGCTGATCCGGGCCTCGACCGGATGGACCAGTCGCAGCATGGCCTCGCGGACCCGCCGCACGGTGATCGCGGCGTGCCGCTGCGGCGTGCTGGACGCGGCGGGACTGGGCATGGTGATCCGTTCTGATGCGGGAGCCGGGGAGGGGCGGGCGGCGGGTCAGGCGGCTTTGCGGATCCGGGTCGCCCACGGTCCGATGAAGGTGAACGGCCCTGGATCGGGCAGGACGAGCTCCTTGGACAGTGCGGTCGCGGTCTTGGCCCACCACAGGGGGAGGTAGGGCAGATCGGCGCCGGCCGTCTGCACCGCCTTCATCAGTTCCCGGGCGCGGACGTCCTTGTCGGCGGACGCCTTCGCGGTGTCGAGCGCGGAGTTGACTGTCCTGTTGTCGTAGTGCGCGATGTCCGTAGCCGTGGCCGCGCCGTTGAGATACGGGTCGGCCAGCTCGGCCGGGTCGCCGGTGACGGGGAAGTACCACAGGAACTGCAGCGGCTGCTTGCCGGAGCCGAGCTCCGCCACCCACTGCTCCAGGGTGATCTCCTTGACGTTCAGCGTGATGCCGAGCTTCTTGAGCGAGGCGGCGAGTGCGAGCGCCGCCTTGCCCAGCTGCGGACCGCTGCTGGGGTAGTGGAGTTCGGCCGTGAAGCCCTTCGCCACCCCGGACCTGTCCAGTTCGGCACGTGCGGCGTCCAGGTCGTACGGCACCGCGGGGATCGCGTCGTAGCCGGATCGGACCTTCTCGGCGGACAGCAGATCGCCCCACATGTCGCGGGAGGGCAGCGCGTCGGCGACCTCGGCCCGGCCCTGCAGGATGCCCTTCACCATGCCCTCGCGGTCGGTGGCGTGGGCGATGGCGCGGCGGACCCGGATGTCGTCGAACGGGGCGGCGGTGGTGTCGAACGCCAGGGACACCACGGAGCGGTCGCCGGTGTAGGTGACACGCGCGCTCGACTCCCAGCCGTGGGCCTCGTCCGACGCGAGGTTGAGGGCGCCGTCCACCGCGCCCGACTTCATCGCGACCAGCCGTGTTCCGGCGTCCGGCACGAAGGACAGCTTGAGCTTCCGCACGGCGGGTTTCTCGCCCCACCAGGCGTCGTTGCGCTCCAGCAGTACGTGGTCGTCGGCGGCGAATTCGGTGATCCGGTACGGGCCGGTGCCGAGCAGCAGTGTCTTCGGGGTGCCGACGCGTCCCGCGTTGCGGGTGAGGAAGGCGCGGCTGCTGACGAGGAGTCCGCCCGCGGTCGTCGTCCAGGCGAACATCGCGTCGGGCGCCTTGAGACGGATCGTCACCTCGTGGTCGCCGGTGGACCTCACCGACGAGACACCCGCGTAGGCGTATCCGAGGGCGGAACCGTTCTCCGGGTCCCGGATGGCCTCGACGGAGGCCACCACGTCGTCCGCGGTGAACGGGGCGCCGTCGCTGAAGGTGACACCGCGGCGCAGCGTGAAGACGTACGTCCTGGCGTCGGGCTGCCGCCAGGACGTGGCGAGGCCGGGTGCCAGCTTGCCGGACGGGTCGACCGAGAGCAGGGACTCCTGGGCCAGCACCGCGACCAGGTAGTTCAGCACACCCGACTCCCGGCCCACGTCGAGGCTGGAGATGGAGGAGGGCAGGGCGAGTACGAGACTGCCGATCGGCACGTCGGCGCCCAGCGCACCGGTCGCCGGTCCCTCCGGCCCGGTGCCCGTCCCGTTCGCGGGCGGGGGCGCACAGGCTGCGAGCACACCGGACGCGGCCAGGACGCCCGCACCCGCACCGGCCAGGCGCAGCAGTCGGCGTCGGCTGAGGTTGCCACCCGGTTCCGATGTCATCGGGAACCACCCATCTCGCATCTGTCCATTGAAACTGCCCAACTGGGCGTGGACAGTATCCGAATGGCCTAAGGGCGTCAACGGACGGTTGATGAGTGCCCACGGTGTGGACATGTCGTGGGGATGTATCAGGACATCCCGGAGAGGAAGGCGGAAGAGGGGTGACCTCGCTGCGACCGGTCGGAACCCCTCTCCGGGTGACGATCCGCCGGATCAGCTCGGGGACCCACTCGGCGTACTCGGTCCCGGGCCCGCCCCCGTGCCGGGCGCGGCGTGGTCGCCCGGCACCGGACCGCTTCCGTTGCGGCCTCGTGAATCCGGTGCCCCGAGGGAATACCCGCACGCGGAAGGGCCTTCCTGCTGCTGTGGGGACCCGGGTGGCCGGGTGCCGGGGACAGGAGAGTGGGAGCTCATGCCGAAGGCGTACGTGTTCACCCGCAACGGCGGACCCGAGGTGGAGGCACTCGTCGAGCAGGACGCTCCGGTGCCGACTCCCGGGGAACTGCTCGTCGCCGTACGGGCGGCGGGGGTCAACCCGGTCGACTGGAAGCTGCGCACCGGGTACACCGGACCCGGCAGTCAACCGCAGCCGTTTCCCACCGTCCTCGGCAGCGAGACCGCCGGGGTCGTCCAGGCGCTCGGTCCGGACGTGGAGGGATTCGCGGTCGGCGACGAGGTCTTCGGCACTCCGGTGACCGGTGGGTACGCCGAGTACACCCTGCTGCCCGTCGCAGTCACCGCGCACAAGCCGGCCGGGCTGTCGTTCACCGACGCCGCGGCATTGCCGGTCGCAGCGGCCACCGCGTACGACGGGGTCCGCCGGCTCGCCCCCGCCCCCGGTTCGACGCTGCTGGTCACCGGGGCCGGAGGCGGCGTCGGGAACGCGCTGGTCCAGCTCGCGGACCACGCCGGCGTCCGGGTCTTCGGCGCGGCGAGCGCGGCCAAGAAGGACTTCGTCGAATCGCTCGGCGCGGTGCACGTCGAATCCGGCGCCGGACTGGCCGACCGGGTACGGGTGGTGGCCCCCGGCGGCATCGACGCGATCTTCGACCTGGCCGGCGGCGACACCCTGAGGGAAGTGGCGCCGCTGCTCGCCGATCCCGCAGCGCTCATCAGCGCCGCGGGCGAGCCCCTGCCGGTCGAGCTCGGAGGTGCGGCCGTCGCCCGCGCCCGCACGGCGGCGGTGCTCGACGAAGTGGCGGACCTCGTCGTCACCGGGGTCCTGCGGACGCACGTCACCCGGACCTACCCGCTGACCGGGGCGGGCGAGGCGCTGCGCGCCGTCGAGAGCGGCCATGCCCGCGGGAAGCTCGTGATCGAGGTGGGCGCATGACCCCGCCGCGGTCCTCCGCCGGCGGCGCGCATCCGCTGGACGACCCGGTCGGCACCTCGCTGACCGGCCCGCACGCCCGTTTCGCCGAACGCCGCGGCCGGATCCTGCGCTACCCGGCCGATGTCACCCCCTGGGCCGCCGTCCCGGACCGGCCGGAGGCCGCCGACTGGGCCGATGCGGCGGCGCTCGCCGGCCCCGGGGGATCCGTCACCCTCACCGCCTTCCGTGAGCCGCCGCCGGCCGACTGGGAGGTGACCTTCCACGCCGAGGGCGTCCAGCTCGTCGACACGGGTGTCGCGGCTGCCCCGGACCCGGAGGCCGTCCGGCTCGGACCCGCCGATGTGCCCGAGATGCTCGACCTGGTCGCCCGCACCCGTCCCGGGCCGTTCCTGCCGCGGACGGTCGAGCTCGGCACCTATCTCGGTATCCGGCGCGAGGGGGTACTGGTGGCGATGGCCGGGGAACGGCTGCACCCGCCCGGCTGGAGCGAGATCAGCGGCGTCTGCACCGACGAGTCCGTAAGGGGACAAGGACTCGCCACCCGGCTGCTCCTCGCCGTCTCCCACGAGATCAGGGAACGCGGCGAGACGCCGTTCCTGCACGCCGCGGTGGCCAACGTCCACGCGGTGCGGCTCTACGAATCCCTCGGATTCGCGCTCCGCCGCCGGACGTCGTTCCTGGCGGCGCTCGCACCGGACGGCGCAGGCGCGCACCCGGCGCCGGGGGAGGCGGCCGGCGCCGCGGCCCGGAACTGAGAGCCGGAGCCGCCGGTCGGCCGGCGGGACGTCCGTCCGGGACTTCCGGCCCGGAACGCGGCTCTCCGCCCCGGCCGGGGACCTTCGGCGTGCCGCCTGAGGCCGAAAGCCCCGTGCGCCGTTGGTCCGGTCCGGGTGGACTGGAAGAGAGTGCCGGGACACGCCCGGTGACTGCGGGAGGAGATGGCCGTGACGATCGGGGTACAGCGTCCGTCGACGACGCGCGGTGCGCAGGCGGCGATCGACGCGGGGGAGCGGGCGGCCGTCCGCTCCCGGATCGGCACCCCGGCCCTGCTGGGCGGCCTCGTCCTGCTGTCCCTGGGCGTGGCGGGGCTCGATGTCCTCACCGGTGACGACCTGCGGCTCATCCCGCTGCTGGTCGTGGTGCCCGCGCTCGTCTCGGTCTTCTGCACGGTCCGGCAGACCGTCGCCGCCGCGATCTGGATCATGCCCATCGTCGTCATCTCCCGGCTGGTGTCCGGCGGCACGTTCTGGGACATCACGAGCGGTGTCTGCTTCACCGTGCTGGCCTGCGCGGTGGGCGTCGGGGCCTGTTCACTGAGAATCCGGCACGTCACCGAGATCGCCAGGCTGAGGTCGGCCGCCGTCGCCCTCCAGCGGCAGATCCTGCGCCCGCTGCCCGTACTGACCGACCAGGTCCTGGTGGACGGCATCTACGCGCCGATCGAGGAGGACCGGCTGGTCGGCGGCGACATCTACGAGGTCGTCCAGTCCCCTTACGGCACCCGCGTCATCATCGGTGACGTGCAGGGCAAGGGCCTTGCCGCCATAGGGGTCGGCTTCGCTGCGCTCGGCGCCTTCCGGGAGGCGGCCATCCGTGAGCCCGCCCTGACCGGTGTGGTGGACGCGGTCGAGGACGCGGTCGCCCGGCACAACGCCTTCTCCGCCCAGACCGGCGAGATCGAGCGCTTCGTCACCGCGCTGGTGCTCGGCCTCGACGGGGAGGGCCGGGTGCAGGCCGTCAACTGCGGCCACCTGCCGCCCCGGCTGCTGCACGAGGGGGTGGCGGCCGCCGTTCCGCTGCGCCGTACGTCGGTGCCGCTGGGCATGGCGGAGCTCAGCAACGAGGCGCGGGCCGCCGAATGGCTGGACCTCCCGCCCGGCGCGACGCTCCTGCTGTTCACCGACGGAGTGACCGAGGCCCGTGACGCCTCGGGAGCCTTCTATCCGCTGGACGCACGCCTGAGCGGCTGGACCCGGCTCGCCCCCCGCGAGCTGCTGGACACGCTCCACGCGGACCTGGAGGCGTTCTCCGGTGGCGTGCGGCGCGACGACATCGCGGTGCTCACGCTGCGCGGCTCGTCGTACGGCGGCCGCCACCGCCCCGCCACGGCCGGCGCCGACGCACGGCGGGCCGCAGAGGCGTTCAGCGGGCGGTAGGCGCGGCCCCGAAGCCGAATGGCGGCCAGGAGCAGCGAGGCGCACACCCTTCGAGGTGTCCCGATGCGGCATATGTCGCAACGGGACATTATTGGGTGTACGGTGCGGTCATGAACCGGGAACGGAAGACCCCGGAGAGGCGGAGCCGCAAGGCCCGCCGGACCCGGGACACGCTGGCCCAGGCCGCGTTCGAGCTGGTGCTCGACCGGGGGCTGAGGGAGGTGACGGTCGAGGAGATCGCGGAGCACGCGGATGTCGACCGCCGCACCTTCAGCCGGTACTTCACCAGCAAGGAAGCCGCCGTCCTGGACTCGGTCCGGGGTGACGGCGACCGGATCAACGACGCCCTGCGGGCCCGTCCCGCCGACGAACCACCGCTCACCGCGTACCGCGGGGCCGTCCTGGACTGGCTGGCGGACCCGGAGGCGGAGGCCTGGCACCGCCGCCCGAGGATTTTCGACCTGCTGGTCCTCGCGGAGCGGGAACCGACCCTCTACGCGGCGTTCCACCACATCCGGGTGGACGCCCAGGAGGACTCGGTCGCCATCGTCGCGCAGCGGCTGGGAACCGACCCGCGGCTGGACATCCGTCCCGCCGTCACGGTCGCCGCCGGAGCGGGAGCGCTCCTCGCCGCCCAGGCCGCCTGGGTGCGCGGAGGCTGCCCCGAGGAGCTGCCCCGGCTCGTCGAGCAGGCATTCGACGCCCTTTCGGGGGAGCTGTTCGCACGGCTCCCCGCCGGACCGGCGTCACACAGCACCACGGAAGGAAACGGAACATCATGAGCACCACCCCCACCACCACTGACCAGGAATTCGCCGGACGCACGGCCCTCGTCACCGGAGGAGCCTCCGGCATCGGACTGGCCCTCGCCCACAGGCTGGCCGCCGCCGGCGCGTCGGTGGTCGTGGCCGACTACGACGAGGAGAGCGCCCGCAAGGCGGTCGCCGCGCTGGAGAGCACCGGGGCCAAGGCCGCGGCGGTCGCCATGGACGTCACCGACCCCGCCTCCGTCGAGGCGGGCGTGCGGTTCGCCGTCGACACCTTCGGAGCCCTGCACCTCGCGGTCAACAACGCGGGCATCGGCGGCCCGAGCAGCCCGACCGGCGAGTACGCCGTCGAGGACTGGAACCGGGTCGTCGCCACCAACCTCAGCGGCGTTTTCTACTCGATGCGCTACGAGCTTCCCGCGATCGTCGCCGCGGGCGGTGGCGCCGTCGTCAACATGTCGTCGATCCTCGGCACCAACGGCTTCGCCGGATCGCCCGCCTACGTCGCCGCCAAGCACGGCGTCGTGGGCCTCACCAAGACGGCGGCACTCGAGTACGCGGCGCAGAACGTCCGCGTCAACGCCGTGGGGCCGGGCTTCATCGACACCCCGCTGCTGCGCAACACCGACGGCCCCGCCCGCGACCACCTCATCTCGCTCCACCCGGCCGGACGCCTGGGCACCGCGCAGGAGGTGGCGGAACTCGCCGCCTTCCTGCTCTCCGACCGCGCCTCGTTCATCCACGGCAGCTACCACCTGGTGGACGGCGGCTACTCCGCCTCCTGAGCGGAGTACGGGGGCTTCGGGGGGCGAGAGACAGAAAAGCAGAGGTCAAGGAGGACCCAATGAAAGCCGTCCAGTACCGCACCGTCGGCGCCGCACCCGAGGTCGTCACCGTGCCCGATCCGGAACCCGGCCCCGGACAGGTGCTGCTGAAGGTCACCGCCGCCGGTGTCTGCCACTCCGACATCGCGGTGATGAGCTGGCCCGCGGACCAGTTCCCCTACGATCTCCCGCTCACCCTCGGCCACGAGGGCGTGGGCACCGTAGCCGCGCTCGGCGACGGGGTCGCCGGTCTCACGGTGGGCGAGTCCGTAGCGGTCTACGGCCCCTGGGGCTGCGGTACATGCGTCAAGTGCGCCGAGGGCAAGGAGAATTACTGCCTGCGTGCCAAGGAACTAGGCATCAACCCGCCCGGTCTCGGCGCGCCCGGCGCCATGGCCGAGTACATGATCGTCGACGACCCGCGTCACCTGGTGCCGCTGGGAGACCTCGACCCGGTCCAGGCCGTGCCGCTCACCGACGCCGGCCTCACGCCGTACCACGCGATCAAGCGCTCCCTGCCGAAGCTGGTGCCCGGCGCGACCGCCGTCGTCATCGGCACCGGCGGACTCGGCCACGTCGCCATCCAGCTGCTGCGCGCCATGACGGCCGTCCGGGTCATCGCCCTGGACGTCACGGAGGACAAGCTCGCCCTCGCCCGCACCGTCGGCGCGCACGAGACCGTGCTGTCCGACGAGCACGCCGCCGCGAGGATCCGTGAGTTGACCGGCGGCATCGGCGCGCAGGTCGTCCTCGACTTCGTCGGAGCACCGCCCACCGTGACCACGGCGGGCGCCGCGGCCGCCATCGACTCCGACGTCACGATCGTGGGCATCGGCGGCGGGGCGCTGCCGGTCGGCTTCGGCTCGCTGCCGTTCAACACGACGGTGACCGCCCCGTACTGGGGATCGCGTTCCGAGCTGACCGAGGTGCTCGATCTCGCCCGTGCCGGTTCGGTCGAGGTGCACGTGGAGACGTACTCGCTGGACGAGGCTCCGCTGGCGTACGAGCGGCTGCACGACGGCAGGATCAGCGGCCGGGCCGTCATCCTCCCCAACGGCTGACCGTCCGATCCCCTTCCTCGGGACCCTGCGGGCCGTCGCACTGTGCGCCGGCCCGCATCGTCATGTCCACGACCCGTGCACTGAGCGGGACCGGCCGTACCCGGTACGGCAGCAAGGCCCCGGTACGACAACAGGGCCCGGACCGTGCGTCGCGGTCCGGGCTCTGCCCCTTGCGGTGCCGCACTGCGGCGGCGGTGCGTCAGCTCTGTGCGGTGTCGTCGCCCGACTGCCCGGAGGCCTCAGCGGCGCCTGCCTTCTCGCGCATCTTGCGCACCAGCTCCGCCTTCTGGTCCGCCGCACCCTGGCGGTCGAGGTTGCGGTGCGGACCGTTGTTCTGCCGTTCGGCGCGGGACAGCCTCTTGCGCTGGCCGCCGCCCATGCCCACGGGGTTGTTGATGTTCTTGCTCACGGTCATGGGTTCTCCCGGTAATGATGTGAAGTGATCTACGGATTCATCGGGGGGGATGGGCGGTGACATCGAAGGACGTCAGCAGAGGCCCATCACGCTCTCACTCGTAAATCGGCGTCTGGAAGAACATGCCGAAGACGTTACCCGGTTCCGTCGGCCCCGCACACCAACCCGAGACGGTCGGGTGTGCGGGCGTCCCGTCATCCGGCCGGGGCACACGGATCTCCGCGGGCACGGGAATCAGTTGCTGCGCGCCCCCACGCCCGCTGACCGCACCGCCACCAGCGGACGCAGCCGGCTGTCGCGCAGCCGGACCACCGCCGGGGCGCAGCGCCGCGCCGCGAGGGCCAAGGGCCAGGCGACGAGCGCGCCGATCAGCAGCCCGACGAGCACATCGTGCGGGTAGTGCGCCCCGACCCACACCCGGGACGCCGCCATCAGCAGCGCGGCCGGCAGCGCGACCGCTCCGAGCCGCCGGTCGGTCAGCCAGATCACCATGGCCGCGGCCGCCGCGATGGCGGCGTGATTGCTGGGGAAGGACCAGTCGCCGAGCGCCGGGCACGCCTCCACCGTCACGACGTGCAGCGTCTGGCAGGGGCGTTGTTCGTGAAAGGCGGACTTCACCACGTCGTTGACGAGATAGGTGGCGACCACGACGAGCGGGGCGCAGAGCGCCATGGCGGTACGCGCGGGATCCGCGGAACGGGAGCGCCACCAGGACGCGAGCATGAGCACCGCGAACAGGGCGAGCCCGTAGTCCGACCACACGCGGACGGCGGAATCCAGGACGGCGGGGGAGCGCTGGGCCAGCTCGGTGACCCAGGTGTACAGCCCACCGTCGATCGAGGTGGCCGCGGAGGCGAGCCGCATCAGTTGTTGTCTCCTTCGGCAGTGCGCCGGCTGCGGGAGCGGAGCAGTTCGACGGCGAGAGGGATGAGGGAGACCACGACCACGACGGCGACGATCGGCAGCAGGTAGCGGTCGACATTCGGCACCGAGGACCCCAGCGCGTATCCGGCGAGGACCAGACCGGCAGTCCAGACCACGCCACCGACGACCTGCCACAGGGCGAACAGCCTGGCCGGGACGTCGAGCGCCCCGGCCAGCGGATTGAGCACCGTGCGCACGACGGGGACGAAGCGGGCCAGCACGATCGCGCGGGCGTAGCCGTATCTGGCGAGCAGCTCCGCCGCGCGGCCGGCGCCCTCGTGCAGTCGCTTGGAACGGCTGCGGGCGAGCAGCGCCTGTCCGCCCCGGCGGCCGAGCCAGTAGCCCGTCTGCGCCCCGAGCAGCGCTCCGGCCACCGCGGCGATCAGCACCTGCGGCAACGACAGCTCGATCGGACCATGGGTACCGGAGACGCTGAGCAGGCCCGCCGTGAACAGCAGTGAATCGCCGGGGAGGAAGAAGCCGACGAGCAGCCCCGTCTCGGCGAAGAGCACGACGGCGACGCCTAGCGCGCCGAACGTTCCGAGCAGCGAACCGGCATCCAGCAGGTTCACCGCTTGTGGCATGGTCGCCAGTGAGAGTACGGACACGGTGGAGGGTCTCCCATAATGGTGAGCGGGTGTCCCTGTGAACACCCGGACTGACTACAGTGATGTAGACGGTCGACACCACTGTAGACGCCCGAAGGGGGAGGAGAGTTCCCATGCCGCAGGTGAACGGGATATCCGGCGGAGAATCCGCCCCCCGGCCGTACGACGGGCCGGACACCGGGCAGTCACGCCCGGCCGGGCAGCAGCCCGCCCCACGAACCGCCGCGGCCGGTCAGGTCCCGGTGGAGCGCCGCCCCTCGGGTGAGCTGGAGTCCGCGATCCTGGCGGCCCTCTGGGCGGCCGGCACCCCGCTCACCGCCGGTCAGGTGCAGGGCGCGATCGGGCCGGAGCTCGCGCGGACGACTGTCACCACCATCCTTTCGCGGCTCCACGAGAAGGGCACGGTCGCCCGCACCAGGTCGGGACGCGGATTCGCGTACACCCCCACCGAGGACGCGGCCGGACTGACCGCCCGCCGGATGCACAGCGAACTGCGCAAGGACGAGGACCGCGGCACAGTGCTGGCGCGGTTCGTGTCGCAGCTCAGCGGCGAGGACGAACGGCTCCTGCGCGATCTGCTCGACGGGGACACGTGATGATCTACGCGGTATGGATTCCGCTGCTCGTGCCGTTCCTGGTGGTTCCCGCGGCCCGCCGGCTCGCGGATGCCCTGTCGCCCGTGCGGGCCGTGCGGCTGCTCGCCGCGACGGGCGCCGGCCTGGCACTCTGCACCGTGTGCGCGCTGGCGCTGCTGGTGGTGCCCGGAGCCGGCCGGCTGTCCGCCGTCGCCGCCGCCGGAGAATTCGTGCGCCCGCTCGCCGCCGCCGAACCGGCCGTCGCCGTACCGCTCGCGGCCGCCGCGCTGGCGCTGCTCCTGGGCTGCGCCGTGGCCGTGACCGGTGCGGCGCGCAGCCACTGGCTACAGCTCCACCGGGCCGCAGGCCCGGGGCGGCGCGACGAGAGCGAGCTCGCCGTGATGCGTGACACCCGCCCCGACGCCTACGCGCTGCCCGGACGGCCCGGCAGCCCCGGCCGGATCGTCGTCACCACCGGCATGCTGCACGCCCTGGACCCCGCCGAGCGGGACGCGCTCCTGGCCCACGAGCGCGCGCACCTCACCGGGCGCCACCACCTGTACCTCGCCGTCGCCGAGCTGTCCGCCCGCTGCCACCCGGCGCTGCGTGCCCTGCGCGCCCCCATGGGATACGCGCTGGAGCGCTGCGCGGACGAGGCCGCTGCGCACGCCGTCGGAGACCGCAGGGTCGCCGCCCGCGCGATCGGGCGCGCCGCGCTGGCCGCCCGGACGGCCGGCGGCTGCGCGCCCCACCCCGCCCCGGCGCTCGGCGCGGTGGCCGGCCCCGTCCCGCGCCGGGTCGCCGCCCTGCTCGGCAGGACCGCCGGGCGCCCGCGCATCGGCCTCGCCGCCGCCGCGACCCTGATCGCCTGCCTGGCCGCCTCGGGAGCGGCCGCTCTCGACGCGACGCACGACCTGCACAGCAGCATCGAGGTCGCCCAGGGCGAGAACCCGTAGTACCCGCCCGGCTTCCGCCCGATCGGGGAAAAGGGCCTGACAGCCCACGCGCCCCCGTGCTTGGACTGGCTCCATGGGTTCGTACTACTTCTTCCGCTGATTCCGGCAGGACACCACAGAGCGTCGCCGGGTGCGACACCGGGCGTCGCCGGGTGACCCTCGGGGTCACCCCGTGCGGTGTCCCCTCCGCCCGTTCAGCGTCCTCGCCCGCCGCGCCCGTCACGGGCTGCCGAGGCATGTCGCCCGAGGGAAGAGCGACCCATGTCGCCCAAGCACGACAGCGCCCAGCTGGCCATGAAGGACGTATCCAAGGCGTACGGAGTCCGCACCGTCCTCGACCAGGTGTCGCTCACCGTCCGCCCCGGTGACCGCGTCGGAGTGATCGGCGAGAACGGCTCCGGCAAGTCCACTCTCCTGCGGTTGCTGTCCGGTGCAGAGACTCCGGACAGCGGCGAGATGACCGTCCGCTTCCCCGGTGGCACCGGTTATCTCTCCCAGACACTCGCGCTGGTCCCCGGCCACACGGTTCAGGACGCCGTGGACACCGCCCTGGCCGGACTCCGCGCGCTGGAGCAGCGGATCCGCACCGCCGAAGCCGCACTCGCCGTGCCCGGAGGCCCGGACGACGCCCGACTCGCCGCGTACGGGGATCTGCTGACGGAGTACGAGGAGCGCGGCGGCTACCTGGCCGATGCCAGGGTCGATGCCGCGCTGCACGGCCTCGGGCTCGGGCACCTCACCAGGGCGCGCCGGCTCGGCACACTATCCGGCGGAGAGCAGTCCAGGCTCGCGCTCGCCTGTGTGCTGGCATCCGGTCCGGAACTGCTGCTGCTCGACGAGCCGACCAACCACCTGGACCTCAGGGCCACCACCTGGCTGGAGGACCAGCTGCGCGCCCACCGCGGTACCGCCGTCGTGATCACCCACGACCGGGCGTTCCTGGAGCGGACCACCACCGTCATCGTCGAGGTGGACCGCGATCTGCGCGGCGTCGTCACGTACGAGGACGGCTGGGACGGCTACCGCACGGCGAAGACGGCCGCCCGCCGCCGCTGGGCGCAGGACCACCAGGAGTGGCTGGACGAACTGGCCCGTACCGAAGAGCTCGTGAGCGCCGCGGGCCGGCGGCTCGCCGGGGCCGGGAAGGACCCGGGGGAGGGCTTCGGCAAGCACCGCCGTTCGCACGAGGCCAAGTTGTCCGGGCAGGTCAGAGCTGCCAGGAGCCGACTGGAGACGCTGCGCAGGGCGCCGACGGGCCCGGATCGGGTATCTCCCGCAGGAACTCCCCGCCCGGCCCACCCGGCGCACGCTCCTGGCGACCTTCGCGGCCGGACGGCCCGGTCACGCCGACGAGTACACCGACACGCTTCTCGCGCTCGGACTGTTCCGTCCCGAGGACCTGGGTGTTCCCGTCGCCGGCCTCTCCGTCGGGCAGCAGCGGAGGCTGGCGCTGGCCCGGCTGGTCACCCGGCCGGCCGATCTGCTGGTGCTCGACGAGCCGACGAACCACATCGCCCTCGGCCTGGTGGAGGAACTGGAGGCGGCGCCGGCCGCGTACGCGGGTGCCGTCGTGGTCGTCTCGCACGACCGCAGCTTCCGCGGCCGCTTCACCGGCGACCGGCTCGAACTCCACGAGGGCGCACCGGCCGGCGCTCCCTGACCCGCCGGCCGCACCGCGGCGCAGCGGCTCAGGAGCCGCGGGACCTCAGGGCCCGTCGGGCGCGGACGGTTCCCGCTCGCCTGTCACCATGTCGCGCAGCCGGTCCACGAAGACCCGCTGCCCCTTGACGAGACGCCGGGCGGCAACCTCCGGCGTGCACCAGGCGAACCGGTCGATCTCCGGGAACTCCTGCTGCACGCCGGACCCCCGTGGCCACTCCATCGTGAACGTCCCCGGAACGGCCGTCGCCGGATCGAGGCCGGCCTCCAACGCCCATACCGTCACGATCTTGCCGCCGGACTGACGGGACTCGCCCAGCGCCACCCACGGACCGTTCGGGACCGGGTGGCCGAACTCCTCCCCGAACTCCCGCCGGGCCGCGGCCGCCGCTTCCTCCCCGGGGCCGTACTCACCCTTCGGAACCGACCACGCCGCGCTCTCCCGGCCCGCCCAGAACGGCCCGCCCATATGCCCGATGAGGACTTCCAGACCGGATTCCCCGGTGGTGCGGAACAGGAGAAGCCCGGCGCTGCGCCGCTCGTTCGGTGACATGCCGTCAAGTGTGAGTGAACGGCGCAGCAGGGCGGGCCGCCGACACGGCGGCCCGCCCTACACCTTGCGGTAGTCGTACGCCTCCGACGCGGCGGCCGCCACCGCCGAGAGATCGCCGCCCGCCGACGCGGTGACCACCGCGGCCACCGCACCCTCGACGAACGGGGCATCCACCAGCTGTGCGCCGGCCGGGAGTTCGTCGCCCTCGGCCAGCATCGCCTTGACGGTGAGCACCGCACTGCCCAGGTCGACCAGTACGGCGACACCGGCGCCGCCGTCCACCGACCGGGCCGCCTGCGCGATGAGCTCCGCGCTGGTCCCGAGGCCGCCCGCGGGCGTACCGCCGGCGGCGGCCACCGGCGCTGTCGCGCCACCGGCCGCGAGCCCCCTGGCCAGCGCGGCGACCGCCTCGGCCACCGGCCCGCTGTGCGATACCAGCACGATCCCGACCTGCTTGTCCGCGTTCACGCGTCACCCCCGCCTGCACCGTCGGCCGCTGCGAGCGCGGCGATCAGCAACGCGGAGGACGCGGCCCCCGGATCCTGATGTCCGATGCTCCGTTCGCCCAGATAGCTGGCCCGGCCCTTGCGCGCCTGCAACGGCACGGTCGCCACCGCGCCCGCCCGCGCCGCGTCCCGCGCCGCCTCGAACGAGGTCCCCAGCGCCTCGGCCGCCGGCAGCAGGGCGTCGAGCATCGTCTTGTCCCCGGCCTGGGCCCCGCCCAGCTGGGCCACCGCCGCCACGCCCGTGCCGAGCGCCTGTGCCAGCTCCCCGAGGGTCACGGTGGGCGCGTCACCCAGGGCCTTGCCGGTGCGCCGGAGCAGCGTCCCGTACAGCGGACCGGACGCCCCGCCGACGGTCGAGATCAGCTGTCTCCCGGCAAGCGTCAGTACGGACCCCGGAGTCTGCGGCGTTTCCTTTTCCAGGGCGGCCGCCACCGCGGTGAACCCGCGCTGCAGATTGCTGCCGTGATCGGCGTCCCCGATCGCCGAGTCGAGTTCGGTCAGGTGCGCCGCTTCGCGGTCCACGGCGGCGGCGGTCGTGGTCATCCAGCGGCGGAAGAAGTCGGCGTCGAACACTTGATCTCCTTGGTCCATCGAGTGTGACGGCGTGCGCTGCGACGCGGGACACGTAGGGTCAACGGCCCCAGCGCAGGGCAGGCGTCTCCACCGGCGCGTCCCAGAGCCGTACCATCTCCTCGTCCACCTGGCAGAGCGTCACCGAGCAGCCCGCCATGTCGAGCGACGTCACGTAGTTCCCCACGAGCGTACGAGCCACTGCCACGCCCCGCTCGGACAGCACCCGCTGCACCTCGGCATTGAACCCGTACAGCTCCAGCAGGGGAGTCGCGCCCATCCCGTTGACCAGCGCGATCACCGGCCCGTTCGGGCGCAGGTCCTCCAGTACGGCGTCCACCGTGAAGTCGGCGATCTCCCGCGACGTCATCATCGGACGCCGCTCGCGCCCCGGCTCGCCATGGATCCCCACCCCGAGTTCGAGCTCGCCCGCGGGGAGGTCGAAGGTGGGGGAGCCCTTGGCAGGCGTGGTCACGGAGCTCAGTGCCACCCCGAAGCTGCGCGACGACTCGTTCACCTGGCGCGCGATCGCCGCCACCCGGTCAAGCGGAGCGCCCTCCTCGGCCGCCGCCCCGGCGATCTTCTCGACGAACAGCGTCGCGCCCGTGCCCCGTCGCCCCGCTGTGAAGAGGCTGTCGGTGACCGCGACATCGTCGTTGACGAGCACCTGGGCGACCCGTACGCCTTCCTCGTCGGCGAGCTCGGCGGCCATCTCGAAGTTGAGCACGTCGCCGGTGTAGTTCTTGACGACGAAGAGCACACCCGCACCGCTGTCCACGGCGACAGCGGCCCGCACCATCTGATCCGGCACCGGGGACGTGAACACCTCGCCGGCACACGCGGCGGACAGCATCCCGGGCCCGACGAACCCGGCATGCAGCGGCTCGTGCCCGGACCCGCCGCCGGAGACCAGGGCGGTCTTTCCGGCCACAGGTGCGTCACGCCGTACGACGACACGGTTCTCGACATCCACGGTCAGATCCGGATGGGCGGCGGCCATCCCGCGCAGGGCATCCGCGACCACGGTTTCGGGGACGTTGATCAGCATTTTCAACGGTGACCTCCCAGTAGAGCCATCGAGTGGCGCCCTGATCAGGTTTTAGCAGCTCAGGGACCGCTTGGCGAGTCGTCGAGTCCGGCGGCGGACGGCTCTCCGGGATCGGGGCCGGCGCGGCCGGTGGCGACTCGCCGCCAGTGTACTGACGGCCTGTCATCGCTGGGGTGAGGTGCGCCCAGGTGGCGCGACGCCCCGGGGCCGCCGCCGCGGCAGGACACGTTGTCCTGGGACACCGAAGTGCGTCGTCGAAGGAGAAGCTGCGCTCGTCGTTGTCGATGTGATGGCGGGTGAGCGTGGCCCGGGCCGGGTTGCCGGACAGCGCGCTGAACGCGTCAGGTGCGGTCGATGTGCACGCTGGTCGACTTCACCCGGGCGGTGGCCTGCATGCCCACCTCGAGGCCGAGCTCCTCGACCGCCTCCCGGGTCAGCAGTGACACGAGCCGGTGCGGACCGGCCTGGATCTCCACCTGTGCCGCCACGTCCCCGAGCTTGACAGCGGTGACGATGCCGGGAAAGGCGTTGCGCGCCGAAGTGTAGGACGTGTCGTCCTCGCCGGCACCGCCCTGGGCGATCTCGACGGAGAACGCGGCCAGATCGCGGCCGTCGATGAGGCGGCGCCCGCCGTCCTCGCGGTGGGTCGCCACACGGCCGGCGTCCGCCCAGCGGCGCGCGGTGTCCGGGCTGACGCCCAGCAGGCGGGCGGCCTGCCCAATGGTGTAGGACTGCATATGCCGCATCTTAGGGTCGTATGGCTTGCATATGCAAGCTTTTTCTGTGAATTTCTTGGTGGATAGGAAGTATCCGGCGGTCGTCCTCGCCGCTGTCCGTGCACTGCGGTCGGCCGCCCCGGTCCGCATCCCGCCCGTACACCGTCCGCATACCGGCGACCGCGCCAATGTAGCGCGCGGCGCACGGCCGGGTGGCCCTGCCGGGATGAGGAATCGGGGCGTGCGACCTAGTGTGCGAGCCATGGCAGAGAGCGCGTACCGGGGTTCCGCGGGGCGGGGTGCGGAGTCCGCCGCCGGGCCGGACGCGCCCGACCCCCGGCGGTGGCGGGCACTCGCGGTGTGCCTGGTCGCGGGCTTCATGACGCTGTTGGACGTGTCGATCGTCAACGTCGCGCTGCCGTCCATTCGGGAGGGTCTGCACACCCCGGAGTCCGACCTGCAGTGGGTGCTTTCCGGATACGCCCTTGCCTTCGGGCTGTTCCTGATTCCCGCCGGGCGGCTCGGTGACGCGCGCGGGCGCCGCGAGGTCTTCATGGCCGGGCTGGTGCTCTTCACACTGGCGTCCGCGGCCTGCGGGGCCGCCCAGTCCAGCCTCTGGCTGGTGATCGCCCGACTGATCCAGGGCCTGGCCGGCGGGCTGGTGTCGCCCCAGATCTCCGCGCTCATCCAGCAGATGTTCTCGGGGCGCGAACGGGGCCGGGCCTTCGGCATGTTCGGCACGGTGGTCGGCATCTCCACCGCCGTCGGCCCGCTGCTGGGCGGCCTGCTGATCCAGGCGGCCGGCGCCGAGGAGGGCTGGCGCTGGGTGTTCTACGTCAACCTGCCGCTCGGAGCCGTCTGCCTTCTGCTGGCCCGCAGACTCCTGCCGGACACCCCGTCCGCGGGCCCGGTGCGGCTGCGGGACCTCGATCCCCTCGGGGTCGTGCTGCTGGGCGCGGGGGTGCTGGCGCTGCTGCTGCCCTTCGTCCAGGCACAGCAGTGGCGGGGCGACGGGAAATGGCTGCTCCTGTTGGCGGCCGCGGTGCTGCTCGCCGCCTTCGTCGCCTGGGAGTCCCGGTGCGGCCGCCGCGGCACCCAGCCGGTGGTGAACCTCTCGCTGTTCCGCGTCCGCTCCTACTGGCTGGGCTGTCTGCTGATCCTGCTCTACTTCGCCGGATTCACCTCGATCTTCTTCATCACCACGCTCTACCTGCAGAGCGGACTGCACTACACCGCCCTGATGGCAGGTCTCGCGATCACGCCCTTCGCCCTCGGGTCCGCCGCCGCGGCCGGCCCCGGCGGCAGGCTGGTCGGCCGGTACGGGCGCCCCCTCGTCGTCATCGGCATGACCACCGTGGCGGTCGGACTCGGGGCCACCGCGCTCGCCGTCCATCTGGTGCCCGGCAGGGGCGCCGGCTGGGCGATGGCGGCCCCGCTGCTGCTCGCCGGACTGGGCAGCGGCCTGGTCATCGCGCCCAACCAGACCCTGACCCTGTCCCAGGTGCCGGTGGCCAGCGCGGGGAGTGCCGGTGGCACCCTCCAGACCGGCCAGCGTGTCGGATCCGCGATCGGGATCGCCGCGGTCGGCTCGGTCTTCTTCGCCCGGATGGGCTCCGCCGGCTGGTCCAGCGCCTACGACCGCGGGCTGGTCGTCTCCGTCGCCTTCGTGGTGGCCGGACTGATCGTGGCGCTGGCCGACGTGGGCGGGGCGCGTCGGGGCAGAAGCCGTACAGAGCAGTCCGCCCGCATTGAGGCCCCGTCGTAGGGAGAAACGCGATGAACGACCCCGCCCGCACCGAACCGGACGGCAACACGGAGTACGGCCACAAGCCCTTCAAGCGGTCCAGGAGCCATTTCGCCGACCGGATCACCGCCGATGGCCGCGACGGCTGGCCCGTCGAGGCCGGCCGCTACCGCCTGGTCGTCAGCCGCGCCTGCCCCTGGGCGAGCCGCGCCCTGGTCTCCCGCCGGCTGCTCGGCCTGGAGAGCGCGCTCTCGCTCGCCGTCACCGATCCGCTGCAGGACGACCGCAGCTGGCGCTTCACGCTGGACGAGGGCGGCCGGGACCCGGTGCTCGGCATCAAGTACCTCGGCGAGGCGTACGACGCGCGGGAACACGGGTACCCCGGCGGGGTCAGCGTCCCCGCCGTCGTCGACGTCCCCAGCGGCAAGCTCGTCACCAACGACTACCAGCGGATCACCCTGGACCTCGCGACCGAATGGACCGCGCTGCACCGGCCCGGGGCGCCCGACCTCTACCCCGAGCCGCTGCGCGAGGAGATCGACGAGGTCATGGAGGGCATCTACCGTGACGTCAACAACGGCGTGTACCGGGCCGGGTTCGCGACCGGACAGGACGAGTACGAGGCCGCGTACGGGGATCTGTTCCGCCGCCTGGACCTGGTGTCGGAGCGCCTCGCGGACCGGCGCTACCTCGTCGGCGACACGATCACCGAGGCCGACATCCGGCTCTTCACCACACTGGTGCGCTTCGACGCCGTCTACCACGGACACTTCAAGTGCAACCGCTCGAAGCTGGCCGAGGACCCGGTCCTGTGGGGCTACAGCAGGGACCTCTACCAGACCCCCGGCTTCGGTGACACGGTCGACTTCCACCACATCAAACAGCACTACTACCGCGTCCACACGGGCATCAACCCCACCGGCATCGTGCCCGCCGGCCCCGACCTGTCGGGCTGGCTGACCCCGCATCACCGAGAGCAGCTGGGCGGCCGGCCCTTCGGCGACGGCACCCCGCCCGGGCCGGTGCCGGCGGGCGAGGAGGTCCCGGCGCGGGGGCGGCCCTGAGGGGCTCTACTCCGTCTCGTCCAGACGGTCGGCGTAGTACTCGATCGCGGGGCGGTACGCCTGGACCCGGCCGTCCGCACTGGTGGCCGCCGTGACCCCGAGGAGCGTCCGCACCGCTTCGCGGGAGTCGCCGAGGTTGTACAGCGTCATCGCCAGGAAGGTCAGCAACGAGGCATCGTGCGCGAACTCCTCCAGACCGCGGCCGAGCACCCCGCGCGCCGCCTCGTAACGGCCCAGCACCCGCAGCGTGCTGCCGAGGCCGAGGAAAGCCCCGTGGCGGTCCTCGGCCGAGAGCCCCGGCCCCTCCAGCGCACGCTCGTAGAACGGCACGGCCTGTGCTTCCAGGCCGAGGGAATCGTGCGACCAGGCGGTCTGATAGGCGATCGCCGCGTCCCGCGGATACCTCGCCGCCAGGGCCAGCAGCTGCTGGTGCGCCTGCGGGTCCTTCCGCTCGCGCAGCCGTACCGCCTGCGCCGACGGCTCGTCGTGTTCGAATTCCGGGCTCATAGCGCCGCACGCTGCCAGGACCGCGGCCGTACGGCAAATCAATGGCAAAGCGCGGCGGCCGGCTCGCCCGCCCACCGGCGGCGGGGCGGTACGGCGGGTTCCGGTCCGTGCGGGGCAGGGCCCTGTCGAGACAGCGGCGGTCACGAGATATCTTGATGTCAAGCAATGTTGCAGACGTGGAGCGGAGCACAGGGTGACTGACTCGACCATCATCTATACACACACCGACGAGGCCCCGGCCCTGGCGACGTATTCGTTCCTGCCGGTGATCGAGGCCTACGCCTCGAAGGCCGGGGTCACCGTGGAGAGCCGCGACATCTCCCTGGCGGGCCGGATCATCGCCAGTTTCCCCGACCGCCTCCAGGAGAACCAGCGCGTCGAGGACGCGCTCGCCGAGCTCGGCGCGCTGGCCACGACTCCCGGGGCCAACATCATCAAGCTGCCGAACGTCTCGGCCTCGATCCCGCAGCTGAAGACCGCGATCGCCGAGCTCCAGGCGCAGGGCTACGCGCTGCCGGACTACCCGGACGACCCGAAGTCCGACCAGGACAAGGACGCCCGCGCGCGTTACGACAAGATCAAGGGCAGTGCGGTCAACCCCGTCCTGCGCGAGGGCAACTCCGACCGCCGGGCTCCCGCATCGGTCAAGAACTACGCCAAGGCGCACCCCCACCGCATGGGCGCCTGGTCGGCCGACTCGAAGACGAACGTCGCGACCATGGACGCCGACGACTTCCGCTCCACCGAGAAGTCCGTGGTGATCGCGGACGCGGGTTCGCTGCGCATCGAGCTGGTGGGCGACGACGGCACCACCACCGTGCTCCGTGAGTCCGTACCGGTGCTCGCGGGCGAGGTCGTGGACGCCGCCGTCATGCGCGTCGCCGCGCTGCGCGAGTTCTTCACCGAGCAGGTCGCGCGCGCCAAGGCCGAGGGCGTGCTGTTCTCGGTGCACCTCAAGGCCACCATGATGAAGGTCTCCGACCCGATCATCTTCGGCCACGTGGTCCGCGCCTTCTTCCCGAACACGTTCGCCAAGTACGGCGAGGCGCTCATCGCCGCGGGCCTGACCCCGAACGACGGCCTCGGCGGGATCCTCAAGGGCCTGGACTCGGTGCCTCACATCGGTGCCGAGATCAAGGCCTCGTTCGAGGCCGAGCTCGCCGAGGGCCCCGCCCTGGCGATGGTCGACTCCGACAAGGGCATCACCAACCTGCACGTGCCGAGCGACGTCATCGTGGACGCGTCGATGCCGGCCATGATCCGCACCTCCGGTCACATGTGGGGCCCGGACGGCGAGGAGGCCGACACCCTCGCCGTGCTGCCCGACAGCAGCTACTCGGGCGTCTACCAGGTCGTCCTCGACGACTGCCGCGCCAACGGCGCCTACGACCCGGCCACGATGGGCTCGGTGTCCAACGTCGGTCTGATGGCGCAGAAGGCCGAGGAGTACGGCAGCCACGACAAGACCTTCGAGGTCCCCGTCACCGGCACGGTGCGGGTCGTCGACGGCAACGGCGACGCCGTCCTGGAGCAGGTCGTCGGCGCCGGTGACATCTTCCGCATGTGCCAGGCCAAGGACCTGCCCATCCAGGACTGGGTGAAGCTCGCCGTCACCCGTGCCCGCGCGACCGGCGACCCGGCCGTGTTCTGGCTCGACGAGGACCGGGCGCACGACGCCGAGCTCATCGAGAAGGTCAGGACCTACCTGGCCGAGCACGACACCGAGGGTCTCCGGATCGAGATCATGTCCCCGGTCAAGGCCACCGCGTTCTCCCTGGAGCGCATCCGCCGCGGCGAGGACACCATCTCGGTCACCGGCAACGTGCTGCGTGACTACCTGACCGACCTGTTCCCCATCCTTGAGCTGGGCACCAGCGCGAAGATGCTCTCCGTCGTCCCGCTGATGAACGGCGGCGGTCTGTTCGAGACGGGCGCCGGCGGCTCCGCGCCCAAGCACGTGCAGCAGCTCGTCAAGGAGAACTACCTGCGCTGGGACAGCCTGGGCGAGTTCCTCGCCCTCGCCGTCAGCTTCGAGCACCTCGCGCAGACCACGGACAACGCCGGCGCCCAGGTCCTCGCGGACACCCTGGACCGCGCGACCGCCACGTTCCTGAACGAGGACAAGTCGCCCAGCCGCCGGCTCGGCGGCATCGACAACCGCGGCAGCCACTTCTACCTGGCGCTGTACTGGGCCCAGGAGCTGGCGCGGCAGACCGCCGACACCAAGCTCGCCGAGGCCTTCGCGCCGCTCGCCAAGACGCTGGCCGAGCAGGAGCAGACCATCGTCGACGAGCTGATCGCGGTCCAGGGCAAGCCGGTGGACATCGGCGGCTACTACCAGCCCGACCCGGCGAAGGCCTCGGCCGTCATGCGCCCGTCGGCGACGTTCAACCAGGCGATCGCGAGCCTCGCCTGATCCGATCCGGTGGACGGGGGAGGCCCTGCCGCTTCCCCGCCCCGTACCGCTTCTGACCGCTCCGCCCCGGCCGACACACCGTCGAGCCGGGGCGGAGCTGTTTCCAGGAGCGGACGGGGCCCCGGAGCTGCTCGTCCGGGGACGTCCTGACGGGTGAATGTCGCGCCACGGCGGGCGCAGGGCCACCCCAGGCGGCCACCCGGCTGGTTTGCTGCAACCGGAAACTCGCGCGACGTGCGGGGAGGGCCGTTCGGCCGACCCCGGTGGAGGCGGCGCCACGCCGGGTGTGCAGTCCACCCGCGGAAGACAACCGAAGGAGCGTCCCAGTGACGACGACGGGCACAACAGGGACGGCGGAGGACGACGAGTCGTACGCCAACGAGCTTCCGGTACACAGCAGAGAGCCGGGAAACGTCGTCATCAAGTGGATGACCACCACGGACCACAAGACGATCGGCACGATGTACCTGGTCACCTCGTTCGCGTTCTTCCTCATCGGCGGTCTGCTCGCGCTCTTCATGCGCGCCGAGCTGGCCCGTCCGGGCATCCAGATCATGTCGCACGAGCAGTTCAACCAGGCGTTCACGATGCACGGCACGATCATGCTGCTGATGTTCGCGACACCGCTGTTCGCCGGGTTCACCAACTGGATCATGCCGCTGCAGATCGGCGCGCCCGACGTGGCGTTCCCGCGGCTGAACATGTTCGCGTACTGGCTCTACCTCTTCGGCTCGGTCATCGCGGTGGGCGCCTTCCTCACCCCCGACGGAGCGGCCGACTTCGGCTGGTTCGCCTACTCCCCGCTGACGAGCGCGGTCCACTCGCCGGGCATCGGCCCCGACATGTGGATCATGGGTCTGGCCTTCTCCGGATTCGGCACGATCCTCGGTTCGGTCAACTTCATCACCACGATCGTCTGCATGCGCGCACCCGGCATGACGATGTTCCGCATGCCGATCTTCGTCTGGAACGTCCTGCTGACCGCTGTCCTGGTCCTGCTGGCCTTCCCGGTCCTCGCCGGTGCGCTCCTGGCGCTGGAGGCGGACCGAAAGTTCGGCGCGCACGTCTTCGACGCGGCCAACGGCGGCGCACTGCTCTGGCAACACCTCTTCTGGTTCTTCGGCCATCCGGAGGTCTACATCATCGCGCTCCCGTTCTTCGGGATCGTCACCGAGATCATTCCGGTCTTCAGCCGGAAGCCGGTCTTCGGCTACATCGGTCTGGTCGGTGCGACGATCGCCATCGCGGGGCTGTCCGTGACCGTGTGGGCCCACCACATGTTCGTCACCGGCGCTGTGCTGCTGCCGTTCTTCTCGTTCATGTCGTTCCTCATCGCGGTGCCGACCGGGGTGAAGTTCTTCAACTGGATCGGCACGATGTGGAAGGGCTCGCTGTCCTTCGAGACACCGATGCTCTGGGCCATCGGCTTTCTCGTGACGTTCCTCTTCGGCGGACTGACCGGGGTGCTCCTGGCGTCGCCGCCGATGGACTTCCACGTCTCGGACTCGTACTTCGTCGTGGCGCACTTCCACTACGTGGTCTTCGGCACCGTGGTCTTCGCGATGTTCGCCGGATTCCACTTCTGGTGGCCGAAGTTCACCGGCAAGATGCTGGACGAGCGGCTCGGCAAGATCACCTTCTGGACGCTGTTCGTGGGCTTCCACGGCACGTTCCTGGTGCAGCACTGGCTGGGCGCCGAGGGCATGCCGCGCCGCTACGCGGACTACCTCGCGACGGACGGCTTCACCGCGCTGAACACGATCTCGACCATCTCCTCGTTCCTGCTCGGCCTGTCGATGCTGCCGTTCCTGTACAACGTGTGGAAGACGGCCAAGTACGGCGAGAACGTCGGGGTCGACGACCCGTGGGGTTACGGACGCTCGCTGGAGTGGGCTACGTCCTGCCCGCCGCCCCGGCACAACTTCGTCACGCTGCCGCGGATCCGTTCCGAGTCCCCGGCGTTCGACCTCCACCACCCGTCCGTGCGTGAGCTCGACGAGGCCGCCGGCCACGGCGGCCGCTCGGTGACGGCCCCGGGGGACAGGCGGGCGTGAGCGGGGCGGCCGGCGCAGAGGAGGACCGGATGGGGCCCGACCCCGACAAGGACAGCGCCCGCGGGCTGGCCCAGATGGAGGGCTATCTGCTGTGGAACGCCGAGATCGAGGAGGCGCGACGGTCCGCCCGTCGCTTCACCGACGAGCTGCCCTGGCTCACCACCGCCCAGCGCGAGGACGTGGAACGGATCTACGTGGCTGACCGGGCGGAGGCCTCGCGGGTGATGCTGGTCCGCGTCTGCGCCCGTGCCACCGAACTGCGCGGCGAGTACAGCCGGCGGTACCGCACGCTCAGGGCGCGCTGCGTCGCCGCCGTGGTCTGCCTGGGCACGGCCGGCGGCGCCTGCGCCGTGGTGACGTACCTCGTCAGGTGATCACCGGTGGTCCGTTCTGCCTCCCCAGCAGGCGAAGTCGCCCCTGTCTCGTGAAGATGAGAGGTGACGGGCGCGTGCGACGGGGCAGGCGAACGGACGACCGTGCAGACCCCGAGAAGGGACGAACACTGTGGCACGACCCAGGATTCTCGTTGTCGGAGCCGGTTTCGCCGGGGTCGAGTGCGTACGCCGTCTGGAACGCCGGCTCCGTCCGGGTGAAGCGGACATCGCGCTCGTTGCGCCGTTCTCGTACCAGCTCTACCTGCCCCTGCTGCCTCAAGTGGCCTCGGGTGTCCTCAGCCCGCAGTCGGTCGCGGTGTCACTGCGCCGCAGCAGCCGGCACCGCACCAGGATCATTCCCGGCGGGGCCATCGGAGTGGACCCGCTGGCGAAGATCTGCGTCATCCGCAAGATCACCGACGAGGTCGTCAACGAGCCGTACGACTACATCGTGCTCAGTCCGGGCAGCGTCACCCGCACCTTCGACATCCCCGGACTGCTCGACAACGCCCGGGGCATGAAGACCCTGGCGGAGGCCGCCTTCGTGCGCGATCACGTCATCGCGCAGCTCGATCTCGCGGACGCCAGCCATGACGAGGAGGAGCGGGCCTCGCGGCTGCAGTTCGTGGTGGTCGGCGGCGGGTACGCGGGCACCGAGACCGCGGCCTGTCTGCAGCGGCTCACCACCAACGCGGTGCGGCACTACCCCCGGCTCGACCCGAAGCTGATCAAGTGGCACCTGATCGACATCGCCCCGAAGCTCATGCCCGAACTGGGCGACAAGCTCGGGGCGAGCGCGCTGAAGGTGCTGCGCGACCGCGGGATCGAGGTGTCCCTGGGCGTCTCGATCGCCGAGGCGGGACCCGACGAGGTGACCTTCACGGACGGCCGGGTGCTGCCCTGCCGGACCCTGATCTGGACCGCGGGCGTCACCGCCAGCCCGCTGGTCGCCACCTTCGACGCAGAGACGGTACGCGGCCGGCTGGCGGTCACTCCCGACATGCGCCTGCCCGGTCACGACGGCATGTTCGCCCTCGGTGACGCGGCTGCCGTACCCGATCTGGCCAAGGGCGACGGCGCGGTCTGCCCGCCCACCGCGCAGCACGCCATGCGCCAGGGCCGCAGGGCCGCCGACAACCTCCTGGCCACCCTCCGTCACCAGCCCCTCAGGCCGTACGTCCACAAGGACCTCGGGCTCGTCGTGGACCTCGGTGGCAAGGATGCCGTCTCCAAGCCGCTCGGCATCGAGATGCACGGCATCGGCGCCCAGGCCGTGGCCCGCGGCTACCACTGGTCGGCACTGCGGACCAACGTGGCCAAGGCGAGGGTCATGACCAACTGGCTGATCAACGCGGCCGCGGGCGACGACTTCGTCCGAACCGGATTCCAGTCCCGCAAGCCCGCCACCCTGCGCGACTTCGAGTACACCGACAGCTATCTCACGCCTGAGCAGGTCCGCGAGCACACAGCCTCGCTGAACACCCGGATGTGACCCGCGGCAAACGGCGGGGCCCGGCCGGAGTCAGGTGGCCGCTCTCCCTCCGCTGGCCAGTGCCGCTGCATCGGGAGAGCTCCGACCGGCGCTCAGGCGGCCGGAACGGTACTGCGGATCAGCTTGAGGAAGGCCGCGTTGTCCGGGGTGTGCCGGATCCGGTCCAGCAGCGTTTCGAGCGAGGTCTGCGTGTCCCTGGAGTGCAGGGCGCGCCGCAGGCCGCGTACGGCGGTCAGTTCGTCGGCCGGCACGAGGAGTTCGTCGCGGCGGGTCCCGGAGCCCGAGATGTTCACGGCCGGGTGGATCCGCTTCTCGGCCAGGGTGCGGTCGAGCCGCAGTTCCATGTTGCCGGTCCCCTTCAGCTCCTCGAAGAAGTACTCGTCGGCCCGGGAGCCGGTGTCCACGAGCGCCGTGGCCAGAATGGTCAGGGAGCCGCCCTCCTCGGTGAGCCGCGCGGCCCCGAAGAGGCGCTTGGGTCCGAGCAGGGCCGCGGCGTCGACACCGCCGCTGAGGGTGCGGCCGCCGGCCGCGGCCGCGTTGTTGTGGGCCCGGCACAGCCGGGTGAGGGAGTCCAGCAGGATGACGACGTCCCGGCCCTGCTCGACCAGCCGCTTGGCGCGTTCGAGCGCGAGCTCCGCCAGCGCGATGTGCTCCTTGGCGGGGCGGTCGAAGGTCGAGGCGTAGACCTCGCCCCGTACCGAGCGCAGCATGTCGGTGACCTCCTCGGGACGCTCGTCGAGCAGCACCACCATCAGGTGGCACTCGGGGTGGTTCTCGGCGACCGATGCCGCGATCTGCTGGAGCAGGACCGTCTTGCCGGTCCTGGGCGGGGCCACGATGAGCCCGCGCTGTCCCTTGCCGATCGGGGCGACGAGATCGACGACGCGCGTCGAGGGGCTGCCCGAGGGTGTTTCCAGGCGCAGCCGCTGCCGGGGGTGGAGCGGGGTGAGGTCACGGAAGTGCGGACGGGCCCGAAGGGCCCCGGGGGGAAGGCCGTTGACGCGCTCGACGGTGCTCAGTGCGCGGGGCCGGTCGCAGGTCCCCTCGACGAGGTCGCCCTTGCGCAGGCCGTGCCGGCGGATGAGCGTGGCGGGGACCTGGACGTCGCGGGGGGTGGCGTGCCCGTCGGCCGGGCGCAGGGTGCCGTGCCCCTGGTGGGTGATGTCGAGGACACCGGCCGCTGCCGTGGAGGCCGCGGGCTTGGTGGTGACGGGCTTGGTGGTGACGGGGTGTTCGAGTGTGGTGGTCATGCGGGGGTGGTCCTTTCGCGGACATGCGAATGAAGGGGCCCGGCAGATACGGGGGCGGAGATCTCACGCCCCGGACGACGGGCAGGAAAGCCCGGTGGGAAAGCCCGTACCGGACTGAGGAAAGCAATGCGGTGAAGCTGGATCGCCGGTCGCAATGAACGGGCGCATCAGCGTGATGAAAAATGAACCGGTACCGGCGCCCGAATCTCTGGGCGTACACAAGTACCAATGGCAATGTACCACGGCTGCCGGGTACGGACGGCAGCCGTGGTGTGGATCACCCCGTCGACGCGGGGGAGCGGGAGGCGGTCGCGGGCTCCGGGACCCCGGGCCCCGGAGCCGTGGTCAGACCGTCGGCCCCGGGCCCCGGAACGTCTCCAGGATCTGCTCGGCGGCCAGCGTGGCCGGCAGGGTGCCCTCCCGTACCCGCAGTTCGAGTTCCGGGGCGAGCGCTCGCACCCCGGGATGGCTGCGCAGGCTCTCCAGCAGCTCCTCGCGCACCATCGTCCAGGTCCAGTCGACCTGCTGATCGCGTCTTTTGGCAGCCAGCCGGCCAGTCGATTCGAGCAGCGTCCGGTGCTGTTCCAGCCGCTCCCACAAGGTGTCGAGGCCGCTTCCCTCGCGCGCACTGCACGTCAGCACCGGTGGGGTCCAGGCCGCGTCCGCCGCGTGCATCAGCCGCAGTGCGCCCGCCAGTTCGCGCGCGGCGGAGCGGGCGTCGCGTTCGTGCGGTCCGTCGGCCTTGTTGACCGCGATGGCGTCGGCGAGCTCCAGCACGCCCTTCTTGATGCCCTGCAACTGGTCGCCGGTACGGGCCAGCGTCAGCAGCAGAAACGTGTCGACCATATTGGCGACCGCCGTCTCCGACTGGCCGACCCCGACCGTCTCCACCAGCACCACGTCGTACCCCGCCGCCTCCATCACCACGATGGACTCCCGGGTCGCCTTCGCCACCCCGCCCAGCGTGCCGGCGGTGGGGGAGGGGCGCACGAACGCCGCCGGGTCCACCGCGAGCCGCTCCATCCGGGTCTTGTCGCCCAGGATGGACCCGCCGGTACGGCTGGAGGACGGGTCGACGGCCAGCACCGCGACCCGGTGCCCGAGCCCGGTGAGCATCGTGCCGAGGGCGTCGATGAACGTCGACTTGCCGACCCCGGGCACCCCGCTGATGCCGATGCGGCGGGCGCTTCCGGAGTGCGGCAGGAGCTCGCGCAGCAGCTGCTGGGCCAGGGCCCGGTGGTCGGGCCGGGTGGACTCGACGAGCGTGATGGCGCGCGCGATGTGCGCCCGCCTCCCGTCGAGTACCCCCTTCGCATAGCTGTTGAGATCGATCTTCGGGGCCATGGGTTCAGCGGCTCACAGCTCGTGGCCGAGTGAGGCACCGAGCCGCGTCACCAGGTCGTGGGCCGCGTCCGGGATCACCGTCCCGGGCGGGAACACCGCCGCCGCGCCCGCCTCGTGCAGCGCCTCGATGTCCTGCGGCGGAATCACCCCGCCCACCACGATCATGATGTCCTCCCGGCCCTCGGCCGCCAGCTCCTCGCGAAGCGCCGGTACCAGGGTGAGATGGCCGGCGGCCAGTGACGAGACGCCCACGATGTGCACGTCCGCCTCGACCGCCTGCCGGGCGACCTCGCCCGGCGTCTGGAACAGCGGGCCGACATCGACGTCGAAGCCCAGGTCGGCGAAGGCGGTCGCGATCACCTTCTGCCCGCGGTCGTGCCCGTCCTGGCCCATCTTGGCGACCAGGATGCGCGGGCGCCGCCCCTCCGCCTCCTCGAACGCGTCGACCAGTGCGCGGGTGCGGTCCACGGACGGCGACTCCCCTGCCTCGTTGCGGTACACACCGGAGATCGTACGGATCTGACCGGAATGCCGGCCGTACACCTTCTCCAGCGCGTCCGAGATCTCGCCCACGGTGGCCATCGCCCGCGCCGCGTCGACGGCCAGCGCCAGCAGATTGCCTTCGAGCCCGGGGCCCGGCTCCCGGCCCGCCGCGTCCGTCAGCGCGCGCAGAGCGTCCTGGCAGGCCCGCTCGTCGCGCTCCTCGCGCAGCCGCCTCAGCTTCTCGATCTGCTGCGTGCGCACCGAGGAGTTGTCGACCTTGAGCACATCGATCTTCTCGTCGGTCTCGACCCGGTACTTGTTGACGCCGATGACCGGCTGGCGCCCGGAGTCGATACGCGCCTGGGTGCGGGCCGCGGCCTCCTCGATGCGCAGCTTCGGGATGCCGGCGTCGATGGCCTTGGCCATGCCGCCCGCCGCCTCGACCTCCTCGATGTGCTGCCAGGCCCGCCGCGCCAGGTCGTACGTCAGCTTCTCCACGTACGCGCTGCCGCCCCACGGGTCGATGACCCGGCCGGTGCCGGACTCCTGCTGGAGCAGCAGCTGGGTGTTACGTGCGATGCGCGCGGAGAAGTCGGTGGGCAGGGCGAGTGCCTCGTCGAGCGCGTTCGTGTGCAGCGACTGGGTGTGCCCCTGGGTGGCGGCCATCGCCTCCACACAGGTCCTGGTGACGTTGTTGAAGACGTCCTGTGCGGTCAGCGACCAGCCCGATGTCTGCGAATGGGTGCGCAGCGAAAGGGACTTGGGATTCTTCGGCTCGAACTCCCGGACCAGCTTGGCCCACAGCAGCCGGGCCGCCCGCAGCTTCGCGATCTCCATGAAGAAGTTCATGCCGATCGCCCAGAAGAACGACAGCCGGGGCGCGAACGCGTCCACATCCAGCCCGGTGTCCCGCCCGGCCCGCAGGTACTCGACCCCGTCGGCCAGGGTGTACGCGAGCTCCAGATCGGCCGTGGCCCCGGCCTCCTGGATGTGGTAGCCGGAGATGGAGATCGAGTTGTAGCGCGGCATCCGCTGCGAGGTGAACGCGAAGATGTCGGAGATGATCCGCATCGAGGGCTTCGGCGGATAGATGTAGGTGTTTCGGACCATGAACTCCTTCAGAATGTCGTTCTGAATGGTCCCGGCCAGCTTCTCGGGCGGCACGCCCTGCTCCTCGGCGGCCACGATGTACAGCGCGAGCACGGGGAGCACCGCGCCGTTCATCGTCATCGACACCGACATCCTGTCCAGCGGGATGCCCTCGAACAGCTGACGCATGTCGTAGATCGAGTCGATCGCCACCCCCGCCATGCCGACGTCGCCGGTCACCCGCGGGTGGTCGCTGTCGTAGCCCCGGTGGGTCGGCAGGTCGAAGGCGACGGACAGCCCCTTCTGCCCGGCCGCGAGGTTGCGGCGGTAGAAGGCGTTGGACTCCTCGGCGGTGGAGAACCCCGCGTACTGCCGGATCGTCCAGGGCTGGTTGACGTACATCGTCGGGTAGGGGCCGCGCAGATACGGCGCGATGCCCGGGTACGTACCGAGGAAGTCGAGACCCTCCAGGTCCTGGCCGCTGTACAGCGGCTTGACCGCGATGCCTTCCGGGGTCTCCCACAGCAGGTCGCCGGCGGAGCTCCCGGAGGACTCCTTCACCGCCGTACGCCACTGGTCCTCGGTCACCTCGGCGCCGCTGCCCGGCCCGAGCTCGATGTCGGAGAAGTCGGGGATCCGCATTACGCCACACCCATACGGTCGAGAACGGAGGAGAGCACGGCCACCACATCGCAGCCGGCGAAGACGTACTCGTCGACACCGGCGTAATCGCCCGGACGCCCCGCCAGGTACACCCGCCGCGCACCCGCCGACACGAGCGCCCCGGCCACCTCGCCGGCCTGCTCCGCGTAGAGCGCGTCACTGGAGCACAGGCACGCCACGTCCGTCCCGGCGGCCGCGAATGCCGCGCCCGCCGACGAGGCGTCCACCTCCACCGGTTCGTGCACCGGCTCGATACCGCCCGCCTGGAAGAGGTTCGCGGCGAACGAGGCCCGAGCGGTGTGCGTGGCGGCGGGGCCGAGCGCGGCCAGGAACACCCGCGGCCGGCGGCCGGTCGCCGCCAGATGGGCGTCCGAGCGGGCACGCAGCGCCTCGAACGCCTCGTCGCGGCGGACCACCGGCAGACCGCCCGGCGCCACGGCCGACGGCACGGCCTCGCGCTCCACCGCACGCTCGGCGAGCTGTGGGAACTCGCTCACACCGGTGATCGGCTCCTTGCGCCGCGCCAGGTTCTTCTTCCGCGCCGTCCAGGTGGCCGCCAGCCGCTCCGCGAGCATTCCGGAGTCCAGCGCGGCCGCCTGACCCCCCGCCCGCTCGATCTCCTGGAAGAACGCCCAAGCGGCGTCCGCGAGTTCGTCGGTGAGCCGCTCCACGTACCAGGAGCCGCCGGCCGGGTCGATGACCCGGGCCAGATGCGACTCCTCCACCAGGATCGTTGACGTGTTACGGGCGATGCGCCGTGCGAACGCGTCCGGCAGGCCCAGCGCGTGATCGAACGGCAGCACGGTCACCGCATCGGCCCCGCCGACGCCCGCGCCCAGACAGGCCAGCGTGGTCCGGAGCATGTTCACCCACGGGTCGCGCCGCGTCATCATCACCGGCGACGTCACGGCGTGCTGACGCTGCGCCCCCGCCTCCGCGGCGCCGCAGACCTCGGCGACCCGCGCCCACAGCCGGCGCGCCGCCCGCAGTTTGGCGATCGTCAGGAACTGGTCGGCGGTGGCCGCGTACCGGAACTCCAGCTGCGCGCAGGCCTCCTCGACACCGAGCCCCGCCTCGGCCAGCGCCCGCAGGTAGGCGACCCCGGTGGCCAGCGAAGCGCCCAGCTCCTGGGCGGCCGAGCCGCCGGCCTCGTGGTACGGCATGGCGTCCACGGTCAGTGCCCGCAGCCCGGGGTACTCGCGGGCGCAGCGCTGCGCCCAGTGGACCGCGGCCGCCAGGTCCGGTGCGGCGCCGCTGCGGGCCGCCTGCCCCAGCGGGTCCGCGCCGAGGCTGCCGCGCGCCGACTGCGGTGACAGGCCCCGCTCCGCGTACAGGCGCAGCAACTCCGTCGCCGCGGCGTCGAGTTCGTCCCCCGCGTCGAGCACGACCGGAGCCAGGTCGAGATGGACGCCGTCCAGTGCCCGTGCGAGACCGGAGACCGGAACGCCACCGCCGGCGTCCCCCACGGTCAGCCACAACGAGGTGACACCGTTCTCCAGATCCGTGAGCACGGCCTCGTTGAGCCGGGCGGGATCCGGTGTGCCGTGACGCTGTCGAACGCCCCAGCCGCCCGCCGTGCTTCCCTCGGGCTTGCTGCCGCGGGTGAAGGGGGCGAAGCCCGGGAGGCCGGTTTCGGGCGCGTCGTCGCGCGAGGTGTAGAGGGGGCGGGTGATGAGCCCGTCCTCCACCGTGGTGGACAGCGCTTCCTCGGCGGCCGAACCCGAAACGTCCTTGCCCGACTTGCGCAGCACACCCTCGACGAGGCTCTGCCACTGCTCATGGGCGGGGTCAGGGAATTCGGCGGCCAACGAAAGCCCGTCAGCAGGCAGGACCGTCATGCCCAGATGTTAGGGCAGGTCTCAGACGGGCAGCAGAGGCGCCGGCTGTGACCTTGCCCTCTCCGAACGCGCTTGATCCTTTACGTACTGTCGAGTAACCCCCTGGACGGTGATTCGCCCGGCGTTTCGACCGCAGGCGTCGGCGGGCGATTTGCCGCAGTGCGGCGCGAAATGACCGAAGTTATGCTGCTGGCAATCCATCCTTCCGGAGAGGACACCCCGTGGCAGTGGGACCTGTGGAGTACCTCGTCGTCGCCTTCCCCGGCAGCCGGTTCACCGGTGCGATCGCCCCGGCGCTGGCCGACGCGGTCGCGTCGAAGGCGGTGCGCATCATCGACCTGACCTTTGTGTACCGGGCCGACGACGGCACGATCGAGACCGTCGAGCTGGACGAGCTCGACCCCGACGACCTCGTCTCGTTCGAGCCGGTCGAGGGTGAGGTCACCGGGATGCTGAACGAGGACGACATCCGGCAGCTGGGCGAGAGCGTGCCGCCGGGGAGCTCCGCGGCGCTGATCGTGTGGGAGGACCTCTGGGCGGTACCGCTCACCGAGGCCGTCCGCGCGTCGGGCGGACAGCTCGTCGCACATGAGCGGATCCCCGCCGAGGTGGCGGAGGCGGCCGTGTCCGCCGCCGGTTCCGCCCGCTGAAGCCGCACCCGCACCGGAAGGGCGTACGACATGCCGATTTTTCGAGGAGCCGGAATGAACCGCCGCGGGCCCGGCCTGCTCGGCGTGGCGGCGCGCACGGCCGTCGTCGCGGGCACCGCCTCGGCGGTCGGCGGCCGGGTCCAGCAGCGCCAACAGGCGAAGAACGACGAGCGGGACGCGGGGCAGCCGGCCGAGCCGTCTCCGGATGATCTGATCGGTCAGCTGGAGCGGCTGGGCGCGCTGAAGAAGCAGGGCATCCTCACGGACGCCGAGTTCGTGGCGCAGAAGAACAGACTTCTGGCGGAATGACGCGGCGGCCCCGGCGGAACCGGTGCACGCGTTCCCCGCCGCCGGTCACGGGTGTGTGCGTCGGATTGACCCATCGCCGGGCCGGGGCGCCGGATGCGACATCCGTGCGGAATCCCGACCTCATGCGGCTTTTGATCCGGCCAAGCCGAAATCAATTCGGATACGTGTCGGGAAAAGAGGAAGTTCATCGTGCAAACCGTCAGGGCCGTCCCGGCAGTCTCCGTACTCAATCTGCGTGACCTGGGCGGCATCGCCCTCGAACGCGGCCGTCAGGTCCGGCCTGGCCGGGTGATGCGCTCCGGCCAGCTCAGCGGGCTGGAGCCGGCGGACGACGCCGCGGTGGCGGCGCTCGGAATCCGCACGGTCGTCGATCTGCGGACCGCGGACGAGCGCGCGTCGGCCCCCGACCGGCTGCCGCCCGGGGCCCGGCTGTTCGTCGCCGATGTGCTCGGGGACAACCCGGGCGTGGCGCCCGCCCGGCTGCGGGCCCTGCTCGCCGACACGGTCGAGGCGGAGCGGCTCCTCGGCGACGGAAAGGCCGAGGAGATGTTCGCGGAGACGTACCGGCAGATGGTGCTCTCGCCGCGCGCGGGAGCCGCGTACCGGGCCTTCGTCGACACGGTCGCCGACGGGGCGGCGTGCCCGGTGCTCTTCCACTGCACCGCGGGCAAGGACCGCACGGGCTGGGCGGCGGCCCTGCTGCTGCTTCTGCTGGGCGCCTCGCGGGACGTGGTGAGGATCGAGTACCTCGCGGTGAACCCGGTGGTGCGGGTCGCCTTCCGGCCGTACGTACAGAACTTTCTCGACGCCGGCGGCGACCCGGAGATCGCGTCCGCGATCATCGAGGTCCGCCCCCGCTACCTCGACACGGCGCTGGACGCCATGGACGAGCGGTGGGGAGGGCTCGACGGCTATGTGCGCGACGGGCTGCGCATCCCCGAAGCGGCCCTGCGGCGGCTGCGCACCGGACTCGTGGCCCCCGCCTAGCTGCGGTCCCGCTGCCGCCCCCTTCCGCTCCCCGCTCCCCGCCTTCCGGTGACCGCGTTCCGTTCCCTGTCCGCCTCCGGGTTGACTAGATACCCCTAGGGGGTATGTTGGATGCATTCGAAGCGGCCGTTTCCCGGAGGAGAGCGCCATGAACAACGGATTGAAGATCACCGCCTACGCCGCCGCGCTCGCCGCGACCTTCGGCGTCGCCTACGGAGTCGGCAACGGCGTCGACCCGCTGGTGGCCGCCGAAGCGCGACCCGCGCCGGAGCACGGCGGGCACGGTACGGAGCCGGAGGGCGCCGCCGGGGCGGCGGCAGGCCCGGCGGGCGGGCTCGACGCCTCCGACGGGGGCTACACGCTGGAGCTGCAGACGCCTGTGGTCGGTGCCGGAGCCCGCACCGGGATACGGTTCGCCGTCGTGGAGGACGCCACCGGTCGCAAGGTCACCGCCTATCAGCGCGAACACGGCAAGGAACTGCACCTCGTCCTGGCCTCGCGCGACCTCGGCACGTACCGGCATCTGCACCCCGTCCGCGCGGCCGACGGCACCTGGTCCGCCCCGGTCGACCTGCCGGCCGCCGGCGACTACCGGGCCTTCGCCGATTTCACCCCGGCGGCCGAAGGCGCCCGCAACCTCGTCCTCGGAGCCGACCTCGCGGTCTCCGGCGACTACCGGCCGAAGGCCCTGCCCGCCGCGCGCGCCACCGCCGTGACCGACGGCTACCGGGTGGACCTCGACGGCGGTCTGAAGGCCGGCCGGGAAAGCGATCTCAGGCTCACCGTCAGCAGGAACGGCAGGCCTGTCACCGACCTCCAGCCCCATCTCGGCGCGTACGGGCATCTCGTCGCCCTGCGCTCCGGCGACCTCGCCTACCTCCATGTACATCCCGCCGATGGCGGTCCTGGCCCGGCTGTCTCCTTCGCGGCGGCGGCGCCCAGCGCCGGCACCTACCGGCTGTTCCTGGACTTCCGGCACGGCGGCAAGGTGCACACCGCCGCGTTCACGGTCGAGGCTGGGACGCAGGCCGGGCCGGACGCGGGCCGGTCGCACTCCCCGGCCCCCGACGAGCACAAGCACTGACCCGGGCACGTCCGGGTCTCAGACGTTCAGCAGCCGTTCGGTGAGATCGCGGTACTGCCGCAGGGCGATCCGCGGTTCCTGACCCTTTCGGTCCGTGTACCGGACGAGGGCCGGTCCGGACGTGCCGCTGGTGTACCCGCGCCGATTCATGCCCGAGCGGGGCGAGTTGCCCGCCGGACGAGAGGCGCGCACACGCGTCATCGGCCTCTCCCGGAGCGGACCCGCCTGCCGGGCCTCGGTATCGTGAAGGGGGCGAATCACGAGTTCTCCGAGAGGGACGTCACGGTGACCGAACGCAAACCCGCGGGCATCAGCTTCGAGTCCTGGGTCGACAAACAGATCCGCGAATCCGAACAGCGTGGTGACTTCTCCCGGCTGCCGGGGTTCGGCAAGCCACTCGACGGCCTCGACCGCCCGTACGACGAGACGTGGTGGATCAAGGCGAAGATGCAGCGCGAGGGCATGTCGGTGCTCCCGCCGGCACTGGCCCTGCGCAAGGAGGCGGAGGACGTCATCGCGGCCCTGTCCGAGGTCCGGACGGAGGCCGAGGTGCGGCGGATGCTGACCGAGGTGAACGAGAAGATCGCCGAGGCCGTCAGGCGGCCGCCACCGGGACCGCGCCTCAACCTCAAGCCGTTCGACATCGACGCCCTGACCGGGGAGTGGCGCGCGGCTCGCGACTCCTCCTGAGCCGCCCGCCGGCGGATCGCCCGCCGTCCCGGGCCCCCGGATGCGTAATACTCGACGCATGAGATCGAGCGTTACGCGGCGGGGGCGCCCGGCGCCCGGCGAAGGCGTACGGATCAGGCGGGCCGCCGCCCGGGACGCGAAGCGGCTGACCCGGCTGGTCCAGGCCTCGCGGGCCTATCAGGGCCCGTACGCCCCGATGGTCGACGGATACCGGGTGGGTCCCGACTACGTCGAGACGCACCGGGTCTTCGCGGCCGTGGAGGAGGCCACCGGGCGGCTGCTCGGCTTCTACTCCCTCGTTCTGGATCCGCCTGAGCTCGACCTGATGTTCGTCGCCGACGACGCGCAGGGCGCCGGCATCGGGCGGCTGCTCGTCGGACACCTGCTGGACGAGGCGCGGAAAGCCGGACTCACGGGCGTGCGCATCATCTCGCACCCGCCGGCCGAGGGCTTCTACCGGAGCGTGGGAGCCGTGCGGACCGGGACCGAGCGAGCCGCTCCGCCCGCGGTGATGTGGGACCGGCCCGAACTGCTGCTCCCGGTGCTCCCGGTCGGCTGAGGACGGGGAACGGGAAGGGCCCGGCGCCACCCGCGTGCGGCGGATCCGGCCGGGCCCCTGGAACGGCGCCCGACGTCAGGACTCGTAGCCCCCGTACGGACGTGTGATGATCTCCATCGCATGACCGGCGGGGTCGATGAAGTAGACGCCACGGCCGCCGTCGTTGTGGTTGATCTCGCCCGGGTGCTTACGGTGCGGATCGGCGTAGTACGTGGCCCCGAGCTCCTTGATACGGGCGTACGCCCGATCGAACTCCGCCTCCGAGACGAGGAAGGCGTAGTGCTGGAGTGTGATGGACTCGGCGGGGACGGTCGCGAAATCCAGGGTGACCCCGTTGGCCGTGGTGACCGGGATGAACGGGCCCCACTCCGCACCCGTCTCCAGCCCCAGGACGCCGGCCAGGAACTCTGCGGATTCCCGGTTGTCCCGGGAGTGAATGATGGTGTGATTCAACTCGACTGACACTGTGGAATGCCTCCAACGGGCATCTCACGGGCACCTCCACGCCTCACCCGGCCGGTGACCGGCGCGCGATGCCGTACCCGTCAGCCTAGGCGCACGCCTCCCGATCGTCGAGGCTCTCCGGTGACGCCCAGCGGCTGTGATCGCGTCCGGGACCGCGACGGAGGCCGACGCCCCGTCCGTCAGGCCGGGTCGGTCGTGGTGGGGTTGTGGGCGTCCGTGAGGGTGAAGAGTCCGCCGTCCGGGTCGAGCAGCGTCGCCTCCCGTGCGCCGCGCCGCGACACCTCCTCGACGAGCGAACCGCCGTGCTCCCGCGCCGATGCGACGGCGGCGGCCACATCCGGGACGGGGAAGTTGACCTGCCAGTGCGGCCGGACCAGCGGGTCGGGGGCCGCCTCGACCGCGCCCGAGCTGATCCGGGCCAGCTGACGGCCGCGGTAGGTGACGATCACCTCGTCCTTCGCGTACGACACCTCGCAGGAGCCGGGCCGCCCGCTCGCCCAGTCCAGCACCTCGCCGTAGAAGATCGCGGAGTCGAAGGCGTTCCTGGTGTGCAGCCGCAGCCAGGCGTGCGAATGGCCGTCAGGCGCGGGCGGCGAGGTCGCGGGTTCGGTCCGCTCCCAGATGCCGAACCCCGCGCCCTCGCGGTCGGCGGCCAGCGCGCCGCGCCCCTTGCCCAGGGCCAGCGGCCCCACCGCCACCGTGCCGCTGCGCTCACGGATCCGGGAGGCGGTCGCGTCGGCGTCCTGGACGGCGAAGTAGGGCGTCCACGCCACCGCGACCCGGAACGTGGTCGCCACAGCCCCGATACCCGCGACGGGTACACCGCCCCGGCGGGCGACCGAGAACTCCTGGCCGAGCCTGCCCGGCCGGAAGGTCCAGCCCATCACCGGGCCGTAGAACTCCTGTGCCGACTCCAGGTCCCGGGTCATGAGATTGACCCAGCAGGGCGCCGCGGGCCCGGTCAGAGGCGCGGTCGCGGATGCCGAACCAGAGGTGCTTGCGGTCATGGTCCTACTGCCTTCATGGGGTGTGCGGCGGTGTGCGCCGGTGGCCGGCGGGCCCCCACCAGCCTCACCGGGGGCGGCCGCTCCCGCAACACGCGGCGGCGCCGCCCGTCGCGCACCCGCCCCCGCACGGCCCCGGACAGCCCGGAACCCGGCCGGCCCGGACCCCGGAACCTCGCAGCTCCGCTCCCGCCCCGCACCGCTCAGTCGCGCTTCTCGTCGTTCTCGGGGCGGGCGGTCTCGTCCGCGTGCTCACCGAGCTCGTAGGGGGAGAGCCCGCGGCCGTCGGCCGGGAAGCTGTCGTCGGCGTGGACGTCGCGCTCCTCGACGTGGGTGCGGTGGTCCGGCGCCACCGGCTGCTCCTCGGGCCGTGGCGGGGGCGGTTCCTGGGCGCGCCGTCGCTTGCCCAGCCACACGGCACCGATCAGCAGAGCCACCAGGATCACTCCGACAACGCCCAGAACCACCCCGGCCGCGCCCCGTCCGTCCGCGAGGGTGAGGGCCAGGGAATTCAGGGCTCCATGCGATACGTCCATGCATGCGGGATACCCCGGGACCCGGCCGTCACTCGGTAATAAGGTCGAATTCATGTTTTAAGTGGATACGAGGGTAAAAAGCGTTTCGATCGGTACGGGACCTGCCGCGGCCCGCATTCGCGCGGCGGCGGGACCGCTCATGTCGCAGACACCCGGCCGCGGGGAGAGCCTGGAGGTATCCCTCAGGAAGGAACCGCGGTGAACAGCACACGGGAAACGCAGACGGAGGAGAACAAGCAGGGCGGGCAGGTGTCGGTCGTTCTCAGCGGGTGCGCGAGGGGTGACGCGGGCACGGTTTTCGACGTGCTGCGGGCCGCCTTCACCACCGACCGGGCCTCGGTCGATGTGCCGCAGGACGTCACCGGCAAGCAGCCCACCGCCTGGGTCGCGACCGTCGACGTGGCCGAGGAGCGGGTGGTGTCGGGGTCGGTGGAACTCGGTGCGCCTGTCACGGTCGATGCCCAGGGCGGTTACTGGGCGGTCGAACGGCTCAGGCACAGCCTGGCGGGAGCCTTCGCGGTACGGGTCGTGGGCACCGTGTCCGGGGACCAGGAGGAGGAAGTGCGGCTGCGGCTGGCGAGTAAGTAGGCCGCCCCCGACGCGCCGCGTCCGTCCCGGGCGAGGGCACCGAACCCCTGGCGCATATCTGGTAGAAACAGGCAAAGCGACCCAGTGTGAAGTGACCCTGAGTGAAAGGCCCCGGCACGTGGATCCCACCACCCAGCGGGAGGACGGCGGGGGAGACCCACGGGCGACCGCCGGCCGTTCCACCCTGACCCTGAACGTCAACGGAACCGAGCGGACCCTGACGCTCGACCACCGCACCACGGTCCTGGACACGCTGCGCCTGCACCTGGCCCTGACCGGTGCGAAGAAGGGCTGCGACCACGGCCAGTGCGGTGCCTGCACCGTTCTGGTGGACGGCCGGCGGGCGAACAGCTGTCTGCTCCTGGCCGTCGCGTACGACGGCTCCCGCATCACCACGGTCGAGGGCCTGGCCGACGGCGACCGGCTGCACCCCCTCCAGGAGGCCTTCCTGGACCGTGACGCGCTCCAGTGCGGCTACTGCACGCCAGGTCAGATCTGTTCAGCCGTCGGGGTGCTGGGCGAGGCCGCCGACGGTTTCCCCTCCCACGCCACCGGGCACACCGCACCCGTCACCGCCCCGGCACCCCTGGACGCCGCCGAGATCCGCGAGCGGATGAGCGGCAATCTGTGCCGCTGCGGCGCGTACCCCCGCATCGTCGAGGCGATCGGGGACGTGGCGCCGTGAAACCCTTCGGCTATCTGCGCGCCGGATCCGTCGCCGAAGCGGTCCGGGAGAGCGCGGCCAACCCCGGAGCCCGGTTCCTCGGCGGCGGCACCAACCTCGTCGACCTGATGAAGCTGGGGGTGGAGACCCCCGGCCTGCTCATCGACGTCAGCCGTCTCCCGCTGGACCGGGTGACGGACACCGACGACGGCGGACTGCGCATCGGCGCGGCGGTACGCAACAGCGACCTGGCCGCTCATCACGCCGTACGCACCCGCTATCCCGCCCTCTCCCGGGCGCTGCTGGCCGGTGCCTCCGGGCAACTGCGCAACACCGCCACCACCGGCGGCAACCTCCTCCAGCGCACCCGCTGCCCGTACTTCCAGGACACGTCCAAGCCCTGCAACAAACGCGAGCCCGGCAGCGGCTGCCCGGCCCGCGAGGGCGCCCACCGCGATCTCGCCGTCCTCGGCCACTCCGCCGCATGCGTCGCCACTCACCCCTCGGACATGGCGGTCGCCCTGGCCGCCCTCGACGCCACGGTCCTGCTGCACGGACCGGACGGCGAACGCGCCGTGCCCCTCACCGGCTTCCACCGGCTGCCCGGGGACAGCCCGGACACCGACACCGTGATCCGGCCGGACGAACTCATCACCGAGGTACTCCTGCCGCCGCTTCCCGACGGCACGGCCTCCCTCTACCGCAAGGCCCGCGACCGCGCGTCGTTCGCCTTCGCGCTGGCCTCCGTCGCCGCGGTCCTGTGCGTCCGCGGCGGCCGGATCGAGCACGCGGCCCTCGCGTTCGGCGGCCTCGCCCACCGCCCCTGGCGGGCCCGCGCCGCCGAGGAGATCCTCCGCGGCGCACCCGCCACCGGCGAGACGTACGAATCAGCGGTGGACGCCGAACTCGCCGCGGCCCGCCCCCTGCGCGACAACGCGTTCAAGGTCACCCTGGCCCGCCGGCTGGCCGTCGACGCCCTGGCCGAACTCGCCGCCCGCCCCTGAAGAGCCGAGGACTCCCACCATGAGCCACACCCCCCAGCCCCTGGGCGCTCCCGTCGTCCGCCGCGAGGGCCGGGACAAGGTGACCGGCGCCGCGCGCTACTCCGCCGAACGCAACCTGCCCGGCTGCCTGTACGCCTGGCCCGTGCCCGCCACCGTCCCGCGCGGCCGGGTCACCGCGATCAGCACCGCGGGTGCGATGGCGCTCCCCGGCGTCCGCGCCGTCCTCACCCACGAGAACGCGCCGCGGACCGAGGAACCGGACGACCCGATCCTCGCCGTCCTCCAGAACGACCGCGTGCCGCACCGCGGCTGGCAGATCGCCCTCGTCGTGGCCGACACCTTCGAAGGCGCGCGGGCGGGTGCCGAGGCACTGCGCATCACCTACGAGACCGCCCCGCACGACGTACTCCTGACCGAGGACCACCCCGGTCTGTACACCCCGCAGACCGCCAACGGCGGCTACCCGGCCGTACGCGAACGCGGCGACTTCGACCGGGCCTTCACCGCCGCGCCCGTACGGATCGACGTCACGTACACCCTCGGCGCCCTGCACAACCACCCCATGGAGCCGCACGCCTCGACCGCCCACTGGTCGCCGGACGGGCATCTCACCGTGTACGACACCGGCCAGGGCGCCACCAACGTGCGCGACAGTCTCGCCACCGTGTTCGGGCTGCAGCCGGACCAGGTCACCGTCGTCTCGGAGCACGTGGGCGGCGGCTTCGGCAGCAAGGGCACCCCGCGCCCCCAGGCCGTGCTCGCCTCCATGGCCGCGCTCCACACCGGCCACCCCGTCGAACTCGCCATGCCCCGGCGCCACATGGCCGCGGTCGTCGGTCACCGCGCACCCACCGTCCAGCGCGTCCGTCTCGGCGCCGAGGCCGACGGAACCCTCACCTCGGTCGCCCACGAGATCATCTCCCACACCTCCACCGTCAAGGAGTTCGTGGAGCAGGCCGCCGTACCGGCCCGGGTGATGTACGGCTCCGCGCACAGCCGGACCGTCCACCGGGTCACCGCCCTCGACGTCCCGAGCCCGTCGTGGATGCGGGCCCCGGGCGAGGCCCCCGGCATGTACGCGCTCGAATCGGCCCTCGACGAACTCGCCGCGGCCCTCGGCATCGACCCCGTCGAACTGCGCCTGCGCAACGACCCGGCCGACGAGCCCGACTCCGGGAAACCCTTCAGCAGCCGCGGTCTGGCCGCCTGTCTGCGGGAGGGTGCCGCCCGCTTCGGCTGGCACGACCGCGATCCCCGCCCCGCGATCCGCAGGGAAGGGGCGCTGCTGCTCGGTACGGGCGTCGCCTCCGCCACGTACCCCGTCTACATCAGCGCCTCCCACGCCTCGGCCCACGCCGCCGCCGACGGCTCCTACCGCATCGCGGTCAACGCCACCGACATCGGTACCGGCGCCCGTACCGTCCTCGCCCAGATCGCCGCGAGCGTGCTGGCGACCCCGGTGGAGAACGTGACGGTCGACATCGGCAACAGCGAACTGCCGGACGCCCCGCTGGCCGGGGGCTCCTCCGGCACGGCCTCCTGGGGCTGGTCGGTGCACAAGGCGGCGACCGGACTCGTGCGGCAGCTCGGCGAGCGCACCGGACCGCTGCCCGACGAGGGCGTGACGGTCACCGCCGACACCGGGAGGGAGACGGCCGCCGAGTCCCCGTACGCCCGGCACGCCTTCGGGGCGCAGTTCGCCGAGGTCGCCGTCGACAGCCGCACCGGCGAGGTCCGGGTGCGCCGGATGCTCGGGGTCTTCGCCGCCGGACACATCCTCAACTCCCGTACCGCACGCTCCCAGTTCATCGGCGGGATGACCATGGGGCTCGGCATGGCGCTGACCGAGGGCAGCACCATGGACCCCGTCTTCGGGGACTTCACCGAAAGTGACCTCGCCTCCTACCACGTGCCGGCCTGCGCGGACGCGGTCGGCATCGAGGCGCACTGGATCGACGAGGAGGATCCCCACCTCAACCCGATGGGCAGCAAGGGCATCGGTGAGATCGGCATCGTCGGCGCGGCTGCGGCGATCGGCAACGCCGTCCGGCATGCCACCGGTGCCCGGCTGCGCACCCTGCCACTCACGCCGGACCGGCTGCTGCCGCACCTTCCCTGAGGGCGGGGGCGCCCACCGGCGTCCCCGCCGGCAAAATGCGCCGGTCACCGGGGGTGCGGGGCCGGTTGTGTTGCGCAACCGGCTCTACCGGGTCACCCTATGGAGTGACCCAGAAGTGACATCTGCTCACTCTTTGCATTCGGGGGTCGTTCGTTCAACGGGGCGAAGCATGTGGGCCTCGATGTGAGGAGCCTCGACGATGACCGTTCCACTCGACCGGCACTATCTGGTCGAACTCCAGGTTTCGACAGAGCGTGTGTCCCAGCTGCGGCGGATCATCGCCGCGCATCTGCGCCACTGGAGTCTCGAACTTCACATCCGGCCCGTGTGCCGTGCTGTGGAGGAGCTGCTGACCAATGTCCAGCGGCACGTCGGCGACGACAACACCTGTGTCCTCGAACTCCGCTGGTCAGGACGGCACCTCACGGTCTCCGTCGCCGACAACGGTGCCGACATGCCGCGACTGCTCCACGAGGGCGGCGGCCTCAGCCGGGTGATGGCCCTCAGCGACAGCTGGGGCACCTGCCGGACCGCCGAGGGCAAGGTGGTCTGGTTCACCCGGTACGCGCAGGAGCCGCAGCACATCGCGCTGGTGCCGCTCCCGCCGTTGCCCGGAGTCCGCGAGTTCCGCCGTCCGCCCGCCCTGGTCGCGGACTTCCCCATGGCCGAGCCCGCCCGGACCGGCGCCCCCGCCCCTGCCCCCGCCCTCGTCTGAGACGCGCTGCTGCACGGAGCGGCGCCGTGCAGCCGTCCGGCTGCCGCCCCGCACCCCGTACCGCAGTGCCCCGCAGCCCTCCCGGCCGGCGTGGATCGCATGCGTACCGCACGCATGGTCCGCGCCGGCCGGGTACACGTGCGCCGGGGCCCGCGTTGCGCCACCGCGCGCGGCGCGGCACGGTCGGAATACCGAGGCAAGGAGGCCACAGTCATGCCCATCGCGACGGTCAACCCCGCGAACGGCGAGACCCTCAGGACGTTCGACGCCCTGGGAGCGGACGAGATCGAGCGGCGGCTCGCCGCGGCGGACACCGCCTTCCGGGCGTACCGCACCACCGGGTTCGGCGAACGGTCCCGCCTGATGAACCGGGCCGCCGACCTCCTCGACGAGGACCAGCGGGACATCGCCCGCACCATGACCCTGGAGATGGGCAAGCCGGTCAAGGCGGCCCGCGCGGAGGCCGCGAAATGCGCGAAGGCCATGCGCTGGTACGCCTCCCACGCCGAGGGACTCCTCGCCGACGAGCACCCCGCGCCCGCCGACGTCGAGGACTCCGGCGCCTCCCGCGCCTACGTCCACTACCGCCCGCTGGGCACCGTGCTCGCCGTCATGCCGTGGAACTTCCCGCTCTGGCAGGTCGTACGGTTCGCCGCCCCCGCCCTGATGGCCGGCAACACAGGACTGCTGAAGCACGCGTCCAACGTGCCCCAGACCGCGCTCTACCTGGGCGATCTGTTCCGCAGGGCCGGATTCCCGGAAGGCTGCTTCCAGACCCTGCTGGTGGGCTCCGGAGCGATCGAGGCGATCCTGCGCGACCGCCGGGTCGCCGCGGCCACCCTGACCGGCAGCGAACCGGCCGGCCGCGCGGTCGCGGCCGTCGCGGGCGACGAGGTGAAGCGGACCGTCCTGGAGCTGGGCGGCAGCGACCCGTATCTCGTCCTGCCCTCGGCCGACGTCGCCAGGGCCGCCCGCATCGCCGTCACCGCCCGGGTCCAGAACAACGGACAGTCCTGCATCGCCGCCAAGCGGTTCATCGTGCACACCGAGGTCTACGAGGAGTTCGCCGAGCGCTTCACCGTGGGCATGCGCGATCTGACCGTCGGCGACCCGCTGGAGGAGTCCACCGACGTCGGCCCGCTCGCCAGCGAGCAGGGCCGCACCGACCTGGAGGAACTCGTCGACGACGCCGTGCGGCAGGGCGCGGGCGCACTGTGCGGCGGCGGCCGGCCCGAGGGGCTGGCCGGGGGGCTGGAGCACGGCTGGTTCTACGCCCCGACCGTCCTCACCGGCATCACACCCGCGATGCGGATCCACCACGAGGAGACCTTCGGCCCCGTCGCCTCGCTCTACCGGGTGAACAGCCTCGACGAGGCGGTGGAGCTCGCCAACGACACCCCCTTCGGGCTCAGCTCCAACGTGTGGACCCGCGACGCCGAGGAGAGCCGGCGCTGCGTCCGCGACCTGGAGGCGGGCGGGGTCTTCTTCAACGGAATGACGGCCTCGCACCCCGCGCTGCCGTTCGGCGGGGTGAAGCGCTCCGGATACGGGCGTGAGCTCGCCGGGCACGGCATCCGTGAGTTCTGCAACGCCACGACCGTCTGGTACGGGTCCGAGCCGCAGTGACCGCACCCCGGGCCACCGGCACTGTTCCGCACGCTGAGAGGTGACCATGAGCGACGCCCCACCGACCGTGCCGACGGCCGGTCCGTCCGACGAAGAGATCTCCGCGCTCGACGCCCACTGGCGGGCGGCCAACTATCTGGCCGTCGGCCAGATCTACCTGATGGCCAACCCGCTGCTGACCCGGCCGCTCGCCCCCGAGCACATCAAGCCCAGGCTGCTCGGCCACTGGGGCACCTCGCCGGGGCTCAACCTCGTGTACACCCACCTCAACCGCGTCATCGCCGCACGCGGTATTACCGCCCTGTGCGTCTGGGGCCCAGGTCACGGCGGTCCGGCGGTGCTCGCCAACTCCTGGCTGGAGGGGAGCTACTCGGAGACGTACCCCGACGTCAGCAGGGACGCGGCGGGCATGGGGGCGCTGTTCAAGCAGTTCTCCTTCCCCGGCGGCGTGCCCAGCCACGTCGCGCCCGAGACCCCCGGCTCCATCCACGAGGGCGGCGAACTCGGCTACTCCCTCGCCCACGCCTACGGCGCCGCCCTCGACCACCCGGACCTGCTCGTCACCTGCGTCATCGGCGACGGCGAGGCGGAGACCGGACCGCTCGCCGGCTCCTGGCACGCCAACAAGTTCCTCGATCCGGTCCACGACGGAGCCGTCCTGCCGGTCCTCCACCTCAACGGCTACAAGATCGCCAACCCGACGGTGCTCGCGCGCCTCCCCGAAGGCGAGCTCGACGCCCTGCTGCGCGGCTACGGACACGACCCGCTGTACGTGGAGGGCGACGACCCCCTCACCGTGCACCGGGCGATGGCCGCCGCGATGGACCGGGCCGTCGACCGCATCGGGGAGCTCCAGGCGGCCGCCCGGACCGGCGGCGACACCGCACGCCCGCACTGGCCCATGATCGTGCTCCGTACCCCGAAGGGGTGGACCGGCCCCGCCGAGGTCGACGGGGTGCCCGTGGAGGGCACCTGGCGCGCCCACCAGGTCCCGCTGCCCGGGGTCCGCGACAACCCGGCCCACCTGCGTCAGCTGGAGGCGTGGCTGCGCTCCTACCGGCCCGAGGAACTCTTCGACGCCGAAGGGCGCCCATCCGCCCAGGTCCTGGCCTGTGTGCCCGGGGGCACGGCCCGGCTCGGCTCCTCGCCGTACGCCAACGGCGGGCTGCTCGTGCGTGACCTGCCCGTTCCGCCGCTCGACGGGCACGGGGTCCGGGTGGACCGGCCCGGCACTGTCCTGCACGAACCGACCCGGGTCCTGGGCGGACTGCTGGAGGCCGTCATGGCGGCCACCGCGGACCGCAGGGACTTCCGGGTCGTCGGCCCCGACGAGACGGCCTCGAACCGGCTCGACGCCCTCTACGAGGCCACCGGAAAGGCGTGGCAGGCCGGGACACTGCCCACCGACGAGCACCTCGCCCGCGACGGCCGCGTCATGGAGGTCCTCTCCGAGCACCTGTGCCAGGGCTGGCTGGAGGGGTATCTGCTCACCGGCCGGCACGGACTCTTCTCCTGCTACGAGGCGTTCGCGCACATCGTCGACTCGATGGTCAACCAGCACATCAAGTGGCTGCGGACCTCGCGCCGGCTGCCGTGGCGCCGCCCCATCGCCTCGCTCAACTACCTCCTCACCTCGCACGTCTGGCGCCAGGACCACAACGGCTTCTCGCACCAGGACCCGGGCTTCGTCGACCACATCCTCAACAAGAGCCCCGAGGTCGTCCGCGTCTACCTGCCGCCGGACACGAACACCCTGCTGTCGGTGGCCGACCACGCGCTGCGCAGCCGCGACTACGTCAACGTGATCGTGGCCGGCAAGCAGCCGAGCTTCGACTGGCTCACCCTCGACCAGGCCCGTGCGCACTGCGCACGGGGCGCCGGGGTCTGGGAGTGGGCGGGCACCGAGGACGGCAGCCGCGAGCCCGATGTGGTGCTCGCCTGTGCCGGGGACGTACCCACCCTGGAGATCCTGGCCGCCGCCGGTCTGCTCCGGCGCCACCTGCCCGAGCTGGCGGTGCGGGTGGTGAACGTCGTCGACATGGCCCGGCTGATGCCGCACGGCGAGCATCCGCACGGGATGCCGGACTCCGAGTACGACGCCCTCTTCACCCGCGACAAGCCGGTGATCTTCGCGTACCACGGCTATCCCTGGCTGATCCACCGGCTGGCCTATCGCCGCACCG
>NZ_JBFAJY010000041.1:26486-78065 GCF_040655445.1 Streptomyces sp. NPDC050423 | reverse complement strand
GGTGACCAGGACGACAAGAGCCGTATGACCGGAGACGGTCACGTACGGATCTGTGGGAGCCCGGGGGCGAAATCCCCCGGGCCACCCGACTTCGCCGTATTGCCCCCTGTTGTTCCCTCTATCGTCTCTCCTTACAAAGACGCACACAGGGGGTCGGATGCACAGCGAGGGAACGACCGGTCATGGCGGGGGATACGGCGCGGGCGCGGTGATCGCAGGCCGGTACCAATTGCGGCGTCAGCTCGGCCGGGGCGGGATGGGGGTGGTCTGGGAAGCCTTCGATTCGAGCCTGGACCGGAAGGTGGCGGTGAAGGGGCTACTCCATCCCGGAGCCGTCTCCTCCCACGCCCAGTCGGAATGGGTGAGCCGGGCACGCCGTGAGGCGCGGGCCATCGCCAGGATCGGGCACCAGAACGTGGTCGCCGTGCACGACGTGATCGAGGACGGCCATCAGGTCTGGATCGTCATGGAACTGCTCAACCCCCGCTCCCTGGCCGACTTGTTGCGCGAGCAGCAGCAGCTCTCCGTGCCGCACGCGGCACGCATAGGGCTCCAGGTGCTGCGCGGACTGACCGCCGCGCACGAGGCCGGGGTGCTGCACCGCGACATGAAGCCCCACAACATCCTGTTCCGCTCCGACGGGCGGGCGCTCCTGATGGACTTCGGGATCGCCACCTTCGAGGGCGCCGTGCAGGTGACCCGGACGCACGAGGTCATCGGCACCGCCCAGTACCTCGCACCCGAGCTGCTCACCCGGACCCCCGATCAGCCGCACCCCGCCTCGGCGGCGTCCGACCTGTGGGCGCTGGGGGTCACGCTGTACGAGATGGTGGAGGGCCGGCGCCCCTTCAACGGGCTGAGCAGCTACGAAATCTGGATCGCGGTACGCGATTCCCCGGTACCGGCCATGAGATACGCCGGGCCCCTCACCGCGTTGATCGAGGCGCTGCTGCAGAAGGACCCCGCTCAACGACCGGCCGCAGCCGAGGCCGAGCGCATGCTCCAGGACGTCACCCGGGACTTCGGCGCGCTCGACACCCCGGCCGCCAGGACTCCCACGGAGCCGGCCCGGCAGGAATCGGCCTCCCGGCCAGTGGCGCTCGCTCCCGGGGAGCCCGCGGCCGGTCCCGGGACGGCGGCTCCGGTGGTGCGTTCCGGGGCGCCTGGTCCGGATGTGCCCGGCCGGCGGGCGCAGGGCCGCTGGAAGGTCCCGGTCGCTGTTCTCTGTACGGCGCTGCTCGCCGGAACGGCGTGGTTCGTGTGGGGACGGCCCGACGATGCGCCGGGTAAGAACGACGCGGCGGACAAGAACACGACAGAACATAAATACAAGAACGCGCACAAAGGGAGTCCGCTGCGGTTCGGTGTCAAGGAGGACCAGCCAGGACTGAGCAATAAGGTGAAGGGCGTGTATGTGGGTTTCGAGGTCGACCTGGCCCGGGAAATTGGCCGGAGGCTGGGATACAGCGACAGGGATATCGCCTTTGCCCCCGTAACGTCCGGCAATCGGGCATCCATGGTCACCAAGAAAAGGGTGAACCTCGTGATGGCGACCTACAGTGTGGGTGCGGAACGAGAGAAGAAGGACGGAGTGGATTTCGCCGGTACGTACTTCGATCCCCTTGGCGCCTTGCTGGTCAAAGAGAAAAACTTCAAGAAGATTGACAGCCTGCAGAGCCTGAAGAATGACAGAAATGCCGAGGTCTGCACGGCGGCGGGCTCGGCGTACGAGGGATGGATCAAGCGTCAGGGCATCACTCCCGAGAAGAGCTATCCTGCCGGGTATGAGAAATGCGCGGAAGAAGTCACCACCAAGGGAAACAACGTGTACGCGATGGTGACGGACGACGTCATCGTGGCTGGATACGCCCGTAAGATCGCCAACACGAAGATGGCCGAAACTTTCGACGGCGGGGTCGAGGGGTGCGGCGTGGCTATGCGCCCCGGCGAGAAGACTCTGAAGAGGGAAGTGTGCCAAGCCCTGGAGGAGATCATGAAAAAGTCCGATGATGGTGGACCATCGAAGTGGATGAAGCTCTACGACAAGCACCTGAGGGACATCATGCCCAAGGGGTACAACGTGGAGGAGCCGGAATTGAAGGAGTGCAAAGGGCTGCTGTAACGGAACTCGGTGCGTTGTCCGGCGCCGAAAGGAGACCTTCCTCGCGGGGCCGGCCCAGGCTGTCGCGCCTCTGTCTGCCGGCGCTGACGGCCGAGGCGTTGAGCAGCGTGAAGCTGCGGGTCGAGGACTGGCCGGTGATGGCCTGGCCCGCAGGGGGAAAGCCCGTTTCGAGGCAGCGGCCGTTCGTCATGACCAGTGCGGGGGCCGCCGGCTGCGAGTTCGGCATGCGGACCGGGGAGCCCGAACAGTTGCTGAGCGCGACCGTGCCGGCGGAGGAGATGGCCCGAGTCCCTGCGGGGGTCGCCTTTCCCTTGTCCGGATGCGCGCCCGGCGTCGCGACGCCGGAGGCCGCCCGGCCGCCCCCGGTGGGGGCCGCGGCGGCCGTATCCGTGGTTCCGGCCAGGGCAACGGGGCGGTGGAATCCGCGTACTTGAGGAGGAGGCGTGCGAATTCGAGTCGCTCGGCTTCGGGCCAGTCGCGGGTGATGTATTCGAATGCCTGCCGCTGCTGGTGGCGGAAGCGGTTGAGGAGGGCGGTTTGCCTTCTTCGGTGAGGTGGAGCGTGGTGTGGCGGCCGTCCTGCTGCGAGGCCGCGCGGATCGGGTAGCCGTGGGAGATGCAGTCGCTCACCATCTCCGCGGGCCGTCGGTCCCTCGTCGGTGAGGGTGCCATCCGGCCAGTCTTTGGCGCGTGCATGGCAAGTTGTGGGTTTCTGTGGGACTTTCCATGGCGTGCCCGGAGCCGTGTCATCCCCCTCACCACGGACGCGGACGGGTCTGCACTCAACACCCCCACAAGTGCGTGGCAAGAAGGAGTGACATGAGGCTCACACCGAAACTCTTGTGCGTCACCGCCCTGGCCTTCGCGGTCACCGCAGGCGCGACCGCCGCGGCAAGCGCGGGCCCCGCGGCCTCGCAGCGGGTCGACGGCGTCATCACGGCCGCAGGCAGCACCTGCACCTGGACCGACGCGACCGCCAGCGCGGACCCGCCCGCCGGCCTGACCATCGACCACTCCACCGTCAACGGCAGCCTGAGCTGTAGCGGCGGTGCGAGCGCCACCCTCAACAACGACCCGACGGTCACCTTCGACGACGCGGCGGGCACGGCGATGTCCGACCTCATCGACATCACGGTGAAGCAGTCCATCGTCAACTGCAGCTACAAGGCGACGAGCGTCGGCTGGACGCGCGACGGCTCCACCCGCACCTACGCGAACCAGGCGTTCACCGCCTCGAAGAGCTCCGGCAGCTTCCTGTGTCCGGGCTCGATCTCCGCCGAACCCGGCTCCGCCTCGCTGACCTTCCACTGACACACGTACCGCGCCGACCTCGCGCCGCCGCCGACGGACCCTCGTCGGCGGCGGCGCCCGCGTGCGGGGTCACATCGCACGCGACGCGACGCCGGGCGAGCCCGCTCACACCCAGCCGCGCTCCCGTGCCTTCACCCCGGCCTGGAACCGCGTTCCCGCGTCCAGCCTGCGCATCAACGCCGCCACCCGGCGCGTCGCCGTACGCACGCTCACCTCCAACTGCCGGGCTATGGCCTGGTCCTTGTAGCCGGCGTGCAACAGCCGGACCAGCACCAGTTCCTCCTCGCTGGGGCCCTCCGCCGCGCCCAGCTCCTCGGAGAGCAGCGGCTCGGCCCGCTCCCAGTACGCCTCGAACAGCTCCACCAGCCCGTCCAGCAGGCCCGACGGATGCACCAGCACGATGGATTCCTTGCTGCCCCCCGTCAACGGCACCACCGCGACCCGGCGATCCACGATCCGCGCCTTGAAAGGGAGCTGCGGCAACAGCCGCGACTGCTCCCCGAGCGCCGCCAGATCCAAGATCGCCTCCAGCCGTCCCGGCGGTTCGATCGACTCCAGGCAGTACACCCCCCGGACGTCCACCCCGCGCTCCAGCCAGTCCCGGGTCGTCGCCGTCTCCTGTTCGTGGAAGTGCGGCTGCCCCACCGCCTCCAGGTACGGCGGCTTGTCCAGCGTCCACAGGTGCGTGGTGACGGACCGGCTCAGCTCCTCGACCTTCTGCGCCATCAGCTCACGTCCCGTCAGCACCTCCACCAGGGCGCCCGGGTCCGACCGCAATTGCCCGGCCCGGTGCAGGCGGTGCAGATCGGCGAACTCCGTCTCCACCCCCGCGAACACCGTCTCCGCCTCCGACCGCCGCCGGTGCAGCAACGCCGACAACGCGGAGCGCGGACTCACCGCCTCCCACTGGCCCCGCCCCACCCGCCGCACCAGCCCCAGAGTGGCGAGACGCTTCAGCGCCTGCCCCGTACGGGCCACCCCGGCCCCCGCGCTCTCCGCGAGATCACGCACCGCACTCTGCGATCCCGACAACACGGCCCGGTACACGCCCTCGTCGAACGCGCTCACACCCACTGCTTCCAGCACAACAAGCCTCCTCTGCCCTACCTGTGGGGCGTCCGTCGCGGACCGGTAGGGGCAGATCGAGTCACCGGTCGGCCGTCCCCGCACAGGTGGCGTGTTTGGTCACCACGCCAAAGACGCCAACAGATTATCTGGACAGCGAGTGATCGCACAGCGTTCACTTCTGCCGAACCGTCTGTCAATCAGTGCACGTGGGAGGCGGTTCGCGTCCCCCGGCCCTCCGCCCATGCCACAGGCGAGCACTCCCGCTCGTCTACCCGGCATGCCCGAATCCCGTGAGGAACCCCGTGCCATCTCAGCCGCGAAGAGCGTCCCGCACCGGACGCGCAGCCATCGGTGCCCTGCTCACCACCAGCATCGCCGCCCTCAGCCTGCCTCTCGCCACCCCCGCAGTCGCCACCGGCCAGGAATCCCCCCTCGCCGCCGGCACCTACCTGATCACCCTGGCCGACCAGCCACTCGCCACCTACGACGGCACCGTCGACGACATTCCCGCCACCAGGCCCACCCAGAGCAGGAAACTCGACGTCACCACCGCCAACGCCAAGCGCTACCGCACCCATCTGGTCGACGAGCAGACCCAGGTCGCCAAGAAGGTGGGCGCGACGGTCCACCAGCACTACGCCGTCACCACCAACACCTTCAGCGCCCGGCTCAACGCCCGCCAGCTCGTCCGGCTGGCCGCGACCAAGGGCGTCACCAGCATCGCCCCCGACAAGTTCCACCACGCCACCGACGACAAGAACTCCACCGACTTCCTCGGCCTCTCCGGCCGAAAGGGTCTGTGGGCCTCCCTCGGTGGCACCGCCGAGGCCGGCAAGGGCATCGTCATCGGCGACATCGACACCGGCGTCTGGCCCGAGAGCGCCTCCTTCGAGGCCCCCGCACTCACGACCGGGAAGCCCGCCGGCAAACCCGGCAGGAAGCCCGCCAAGAACGACCGCTACCGGCCCTACCTCGACGGCACCACCACCGTCATGAACAAGGCCGACGGCACCACCTTCAAGGGCACCTGCCAGACCGGCGAGAGCTTCACCGCCGCCGCCTGCAACCAGAAGATCATCAGCGCCCGATATTTCGGAGAGGGCTGGCTCCGAGCCGTCCCCGAATCCAACCGCGGCGGCTACATCTCCCCCCGCGACAGCGAAGGCCACGGCACCCACACCGCGTCCACCGCGGCCGGTAACGCCGGTGTCCGCGCCACCGCCGACGGCAGGGACCTCGGCACCGTCTCCGGTGTCGCCCCCGCCGCCACCATCGCCGTCTACAAAGCCCTCTGGCAGAGCAAGGACGGCACCCAGGACGGCGGTCTGACCAGCGATCTCGTCGCCGCCATCGACCAGGCCGTCGCCGACGGCGTGGACGTCATCAACTACTCCGTCGGCGGCATGTGGGAGAGCGAGTACGACGACCCGATCCAGACGGCGTTCCGCAACGCCTCCGCCGCGGGCGTGTTCGTCTCCACCGCCGGGGGCAACGCCGGTCCCGAGGCCTCCAGCCTCGACAACACCGCCCCCTGGACCACCACCGTCGCCGCCGGAACCATCGCCTCCCACACCGGCACGGTGACCCTCGGCAACGGCAAGAGCTACGTGGGTGTCAGCACCAGCGTGCAGAACACCGTCAGCGCCGTTCCCCTCGTCCTCGGTGCCGCCGTCAAGACCGCCGGCGCCGACGCGGCCGACGCCGCCCTCTGTATCAAGGGCACCCTCGATCCCGCACGCACCGCAGGGAAGATGGTCGTCTGCAACCGGGGCACCAGCGCCCGCATCGACAAGTCCGCCGAGGTCAAGAGGGCCGGCGGCATCGGCATGGTCCTGGTCAACCTCGGTAACGAGAGCACGGACGGCGACCTGCACTCCATACCGACCGTCCACCTGACCGGCCCCGACGCCGCCGCCGTACGCGCCTACGCCGCCGCGGACAACGCGACCGCCACCCTCGCCAACGGCGGCAAGAGCGCCGCGTACCCGCAGGTCACCGGCTTCTCCTCGCGCGGCCCCTCCCTCGACGGCAAGGGTGACCTCCTCAAGCCCGACATCACCGCGCCCGGCGCCACCATCCTCGCCGCCGTGGCTCCGCCCGGTAACGCGGGCCGTGACTTCGACTACTACTCCGGCACCTCCATGGCCGCCCCGCACATCGCCGGTCTCGCCGCGCTCTACCTCGCCGAGCACCCCACCTGGTCGCCGATGAGTATCAAGTCGGCCATGATGACCACCGCTTCCCCCACGAAGAAGGCCGACGGCAAGAACAGCGACGACGTCTTCGCCCAGGGCGCCGGTGAGGTCGAGGCCCGAGCCATGCTCCGGCCCGGACTCGTCTACGACTCCAGCGAACCGGACTGGCTGGCCTACCTCGAAGGCGTCGGTGTCGACACCGGGACCGGAACCAAGGCCATCGACCCCAGCGACCTCAACTACCCCTCGCTCGCGATCGGTGACCTCTTCGGCACCCAGACCGTCACCCGTACCGTCACCGCCACGTCGGCCGGCACCTACCGGGCCAAGGTCGACCTCCCCGGCGTCAAGGCCACCGTCTCCCCGTCCGTCCTGCACTTCAGCCACCCCGGGCAGAAGCGCACCTTCACCGTCAAGCTCGACGTGACCACCGCACGTGCGGGAGCCCTCGCCACCGGATCCCTCACCTGGACCTCCGGCCGGATCACCGTCCGCAGCCCGATCGCCGTCACCCCGCAGAGCGTCCGCGCGCCCGCCGAGATCAAGGGCACCGGCGCCAAGGGATCGGCCACCTACTCCGTCACCCCGGCGACCAGCACCCTCACGGCCACCGCCTACGGCCCGGTCTCCTCGCCCCTCACCAAGGGAACCCTGACCGGAACCGCGGAGATCGACCACGAGGCGATCATCCCGGCCGGCACCAAGGCCTCCCAGATCTCGGTCCACTTCGACCTGGACGCGGGCAACATCGGCGGCCTCGTCTGGGGACCGATGGTCGACGGAGTCCTGCAGAGCCTCCAGTTCGGCGACGTCGACAGTGAGGGAACAGCGACCGTCAATCTGTCGCAGCCGACGGCCCAGGCCATCTTCGTGGCCGTGATCGCCCTCGACGAGACCGGCACCGGCGAGAGCGTCACTCCGTACACCTACCAGGTGAACAACATCACCGAGCACAGCCCGCCCACGGGCAAGGTCACCGTCACACCCGACCACGCCCGCGTCACCCCCGGCACCCCGACCGACCTGACGGCCGCCTGGTCCGGCGCCCCGGCGGTCACCCGGTCCACCACCTGGATCGAGTACTCCAACGGTGCGGGCACCTTCCTGACCCTCAACTGACCCGGATACCCGGAAGCGGTGCCCCGGCGCCGCCACCGTGGTTCCCGTAGAACACGGGTGCCCGGCTCCTCAGGGAGCCGGGCACCCGGTCCGCGCGCTCAGCCCTGGACCGCGTACGTGACGAAGTGCGTCCAGGAGGCGGGGGAGAGGGCGAGTTGGGGGCCCTCTTCGACCTTGGAGTCCCGGATGTGGACGGTGGTGGGGCAGGTGGCGACCTCTACGCAGTCGTCCCCGGAGCCGCCGCTGTAGCTCGACTTGTGCCAGGACAGGGCGACTTCGACACAGCTGTCGCCGGAGCCGCCGCTGTAGCTGCTCTTGAACCAGGCCAGTTCTGTGGTGTTCATGGTGCTCCTCGCATCCGCCGCAACAGGCTCACGGAATCCTTCAGTGAGAGAGCCTGCGAACGCATCCTGGCATATCGCATTTGGAGCATGCTGACGACTTTGGACTCCGAGATGAACTGGCCGCTCTCCTGCCCTTCGCAGTAGCCGAACCACCGGTTCTCAGACGTCTCCAGAAGTTGCATGGGTCCATCCAGCCCCGCGTGGCTCTCGCGCATCACCGGCATGATCTGAATCTCGATGTTCCGGAGCGAGGACAGTTCCAGCAGGTGCTCGATCAGTCCGGCGGCCACGGCGTCGCCGCCCGTCCTGCGCAGCAGCAGATGTTCCTCCAGGATGAAGCTGTAGGCGCTGTTGGGCCGCTTTCGTAGCAGTTCCTGCCGCTCCAGACGGGCGGCAAGGTGCGCCTCGATCTGATCGTCGCCCAGCGGCGGAAGCTGCTCGACGAACAGCGTCCGCGCGTATGCCTCCGTCTGCAACAGACCGGGCACCAACCGGCATTCGTACGTGTTCAGGGCGATCGCGTCCTGTTCCAGCCGCGCCCACTGGCGGAACCAGCTCGCCAGGCCCGGCCGCCGCGACAGGTGCTTTGCCGCCGCCCGCAGCACCCCCAACGCGTCGAGTACCACCTCGGCCCGCTCCACGAACGTCGGCGGCGGGAATCGGCGGCCCTGCTCGATCGAGGCGACCATCGGCAGTGAGTAGCTCACCATCGGGGCGAACTCCTCCTGGGTGAGGCCGGCCCGTTTGCGCAGGACCTTGAGCACCTCCCCGAACGCCTTGAGACTGTCCGACGACTCGGGCTCACCGCAGGCCCCCGCCAGTCCACCCGTACCACCCGTACCGCCCGTGCCCTCGGCCATGTGCGGCCACCTTCCGTGCGCTCGTCCCCGGTCCGCAACTCGCCCATGGTCACGCATCGTCACGCACACTGTCTACTCTCCGTACCCGTACGCTGACCGACCGTACGGGTTCTGTGGCTGGTCGCACGGGCCCCGGCCGAGCACGCTGACCCGCATGGAAGCATCCGTCACCCCCCACCGGCCGCGCACCGAGAGGCTGTTCGTGCAGCGGTTCAGCTCCACACCCCGAGGGGCGCGGCTCGCCCGCAGGCTGGCTGTTCATCAGCTGCACGTCTGGGGCATCCCGTACCGCTCGGATGTGTCCGACACGGCCGCGCTGCTGGTGGCCGAGCTGGCGGCCAACGCGGCGACGCACGGCCGCGTACCGGGAAGGGACTTCGAACTGCTGCTGGGCCTGGCCGCCGCAGCCCCGGAGACGCCCGGCAGGCTGCGGATCGAGGTCAGCGACACCCGGGGCGAGCGTCGGCCGCCGGGCCCTGGGCAGGTCGTGAAACCGCCGCCGGGGTCCGGCGGCGGGTACGGACTGGTGCTCGTCGAGGCGCTGGCGGACCGGTGGGTGGTGCTGGAGCGCGTACCGGGGAAGACGGTCGGCGTGGAACTGGACCTGTTGTACTGAGCCGGGCCGTCGCCCCGCCAGGTCGTTACTCGAAGCGGGAGGTGTCGCCTGCTCCCCGGCGTACGATCTCCAGCTCGCCGCTGGAGAAGTCGATGACGGTGGTCGGCTCCGTGCCGCAGTCGCCGGAGTCGACCACGATGTCCACCTCGTGGTCGAGGCGTTCCTTGATCTCCCAGCCCTGAGTCATCGGCTCCTCCTCGTCGGGCAGGAGCAGGGTGCTGGAGAGCAGCGGCTCGCCGAGTTCCTCCAGGAGGGCCTGGACGACGGCGTGGTCGGGGATGCGGACACCGACGGTCTTCTTCTTCGGGTGCAGCAACTGGCGCGGCACCTCCTTCGTCGCCGGAAGGATGAAGGTGTACTGACCGGGTGTCGCCGCCTTGATCGTGCGGAACACGTCGTTGTCGATGTGCACGAACTGCCCGAGCTGGGCGAAGTTCTGGCACATGAGCGTGAAGTGGTGGCGGTCGTCGAGGTTGCGGATCGAGCGGATGCGGGAGATGCCGTCACGGCTGCCGAGCTGACACCCCAGCGCGTAGCAGGAGTCCGTCGGGTACGCGACGAGCGCGCCCGAGCGGATGCTTTCGGCCACGCCGGTGATGGTGCGCGGCTGGGGGTTTTCGGGGTGTACATCGAAATACTTCGCCATTCGGCGAGTCTAAGGCCGCAGCGGTGGCCCGGCCCGGAAGTAGGTCGTCCCGCTCCCGGGAGGGACGGGACGACCTGGTCAGGTGGCGAGAGCAGGTGATGTGTACCATGCATTCGTAGTGGGTTATACACACACAGTGCAGCATGCATACATTCCGTGGTATATCTGTACAGAGAGGTGGCCTTCCCGGCAGGGAGGCAGGCCCCGCACCCGCAGTCGAAGGAAGCCTCGCGTGGACATGCCCGTGGACCGGATCGAGTTCGAGACCATGCTTCTCGGCCGCCATATGAACCTGCTCGCCTCCAGGGGAGACGGCCGGCTCGACCGGAGCGCCTACATTCTCCTCAGCCGCATCCAGGTCGAGGGCCCGATGTCCATCGGTGACCTCCGGGACGCCTTCGGTCTGGACGCCTCCACGCTGAACCGGCAGACCGCCGCCATGCTGAGGGCCGGTGTCGTCGAGCGCATTCCCGACCCGGAGGGCGGCATCGCCCGGAAGTTCATCATCACGGAGGAGGGCGTGCGGCGCCTGGACCGGGACCGGTCGGAGAACCTGGAGGGCCTCGGCGCGCTGCTGGCCGACTGGACCCCCGAGGAGGCGAGCCAGCTCGCGGACAACCTCGCCCGGCTCAACCGCGACATCGAACGCCTCGACGGGCGGCCCTGGCCGCGGGACACCCCTTAGGCCGCCCCGGACGCATGGGGGCGTCGTCGCGGGGCCGGGCGCGCCCGTCGAGGCGCTCGATGTCGCGGTGGACGTGATGGAGTCGGAAGGGCCGCAGGACGTCCTGGTCTGGCTGGTCATCGAGGCCGACCCGCTTTCGGCCCAGCTGCGGGACCGGGTCCTGGACGGAGTGGCGGCGGCCGGCCCGGTGCCTGATCGCTGGCCGCCGGGGTGAACTTCCTGCGGGATCACGGCAGTTCGTGGGGCAACGAGTGAGCACCACCCGTCAGCGTCAACGGCCAGGTCACCGCTGTGCCACTGACGCCCAGACGGCGACGTTCAACCGACACTCCCCCCGCAGACCATCAGGTGCCGGTATGGGTTCGCAGCCCTGCTTCAGACGTGGCAGTGCACGTTGACCAGGAGAACGTCGCTGGGCAGGGCCGCCAGATAGCTGTCGATGTGGTCGTAGCCCGCAGGCAGATCCGGCTTGTGCCGGCAGTTGACGGGACTGTGGCAGAGGCCGTGGATCCCTGGGGTGCCACCTTCGTACCACCAGCCTTCCAAGGTGAGGGCATTGCGTTTACGCAGAGCCGAACGCGCCGTCAGTGCGATGAACTCTTCCCTGCGGGCGGATCCGACGGTGACGACCGGGTCCACCGACCGAAGGAACCAGACTGAGTAGCGCTCGGTGGGAAGCATCCCCAGAAAGTCCTCGAAGGCCCGCACGAGAGGCTGAGCGTCATAGTCGGCCGATGCCTGCTCGGATGAGTAGTACTGCGGCTCGGCACTATGGCGGGCGTCGTAGAACTGCCGAGGCCGGGGCGTTGGCAGTTCGAGTGCCAGTTCATGCCACCTCTGCCACGCCAAGTCAGCCAGTTCCATTGCTTCCTCGCGCGACGCGGACAAGTCGAGGAGTCCGCGAGGTCCGCCTGCGCACCAGCCGAAGTCGTTGGGAACCGGCTCGTGCTCTGCCAGCCACCGGCTCGGAAGCTCGTGAATCAGTCTGGCGTCCCGTTCATGCCCGGCCAGGACGTTGAACCCGCCGCCGTGCACCGTGCCACCAGTGATGCGCCAGGAGTCCCAGATGTCCAGGTCGTCGCCGCGCATGTGGTCGATCTCGAAGGGCGCCATCGCCCTTGCAACCGCTGTTTCCACTTGGTCAGCCGCTCGCGCAGGCAGACACACGGTGATGCTCATTCCGGCCATGGAGGCATCAGACCACTGCTCAGGCCTTTCCGACCGGCGGATACCGACTGTCGGCGGACTGAATTGCTCATCAGATGCCCATACGCCGAGCCACCACCGCGCCCTGCCTGGCCGGGGCGCCGCCGCCAAGGCGTCCTGAATCTGACTTGCCTTGCCCTCGTCAACCGCGCCTAGCCTGAACGGGCGGCGTACGCACGGACTCGGGGGAGCGATCGGTCATGCGTGGTGCGGAAGGCGACAGGACAGCAGCGACGACGATGCGAACGGGCTCAGGTCGGCGACGTCCGCGGGCCAAGGCCCTGTTCACGGCGGCGGCCGCATTGGGCATGCTGCTGGTCGGTGCGGGCGCAGGCACTGCACCGGCCTCCCCGGCCCCGCAGTCCGCGGGGCTCGCGCGGGCCGCCCCCGCCGGGCCGTCGCAACCACCGCCGACTCAGCCCGTCACCACCGAGTTCGGCGCTCCGCTCACCGTCCAGACGATCAGGGGCCGCAAGTGCTACATCGACGCTTGGGGCATCCCGCACGTCTACGTGGATCACGGTGACTCGACCCGCGCGGAACAGGCCCTGGCCTTCCTGAACCGAAGCCTCGCCAAGAGCGGGCTGGCGTACGACGACAAGACGAAGACGGGGTATGAGTACGTCTTCCAGGATGACCAGGACAGGGAGGTCGACAAGACCTTCGCGGACCGGAACTTCACCGGGTCCACGGCCGACATGCTCAAGCTCACCTGGAGCAACGGGCGGCTCCTGAGCATCGATTCCGTCGACTCCACCGGCACCGGCGACTCCAACAAGAACGTCAGCCTGATCGACAACGAGGTCCGCAGTAAGCTCCCCGGCGGCAAAAAGAACCAGACGGAGAACGTCGTCTACACCGCCGCGAACCGGGCCCAGGCCCAGAAACTGGCCAACCACTACAAGGACAACCCCCACGTCCGGGTGATCGAGCCGTCGTCCGGCTTCGACTCCGGGGAATTCACCGCCGGCACCGAAGCGATGAAGGCGGCCGCCGGCTCAGTGTTCGCCCCGCCGCCCAGCGGCTGCCCCGAGGCTGACAAGTCCCTCGACCGCAGTGCTCTGCAGGGAAGTTCGGGCTCCGGGACCGCCCGGTTCGCCGGCTTCACCCGCCGGGCCCCCTGCCCCGACGCGGAGGAAGAGGGAAAACAGGCCACGGCTCCGGGCGGCTTGCAGAAGGAGATGCGGTCGCCCGCGCAGGCGCCCGGCGGAATCGACTTCTCCCAACTGGAATTGCACTACCTCGCCGACCCCGGAAAGAGCGGTCTGCGCTACGCCTTCCAGGCTCCCCTGGCCGCAAAGGGCAACCGGAGCGCGCTGACCGGCCTTTCGCAGGCGCAGGAGTCGTCGGACGCCTTCTTCACCTGGCTGGAGCTGGACCCCTCGTCCTTCTGGGTCAACCTCAACCCCAACGAGCCGGACCGGATCGTCGACGCCAAGCTCGGGACGACCGACGCCGGACGCGTCCTCCTCCAGGCCGACCTGCAACTGAAGAAGACCACCGGCAAGCTGATCCACCCCGACAGCGCGCTCGGAGCGCGCTTCTGGAAGAGCATGTCCGGGGACTGCATGGCCTTCCGCACCTGGATCGTGCCAGGCACCGCGACCGTCTACGCCAAGGGCGACGAGCTGTACATCCTCAAGTCGCCGCTGAACGTGCAGATGGAGACGGAGTACCTGAAGCAGCACGGCGGTTCGGGCGCGACGTCCTGCCCGCAGCAATCGGCGTCGGTGCGGGCGCACAACGAGTCGCTGTTCCGCTCGCAAATCCTGCCGAAAGTCGTCGCCGCGGTGAACTCCGCGCCGGAGTACGCGAATCTGCGCCGGGTGTACCTCAGCCGGGTGGCCGCCGAGTGGTACCGGCAGCTCAGCGAGAAGCAGGACACCACGTACGGCTCGCTCATCGACCAGGGGGACGTCGGCCCTTACCGGACGCAGCAGGACTGGAGGCCGATCGACACCTTCCACGCGTACGTGAACTCGTACACCAAGGGCGAGTTCAAGGTCACGCACCGAACCCGCCAGGGCAACACGATCTACACCCGCACCTACATCTACGGCGGGGTGGACTTCACCAGGGTCGCGTTCACCTCGCCCACGCCCGACGAAGTCGCGACGATGCCGGCCCTGACGGCGAACGTCAGCCGGTCGCTGACGTCGCCAGTCACCGACACCGGGGCCAAGCGGGTGTGGCTGGGCGGAGGCGAGCCGGCGGCGACGTCCGCCAACGGATCGGACGGAGATCCCGGCGCGTCCGGGAAACACGGGAAGACCGGGCGGACCGGCACAGACACCGCCGCCGAGGGCGGCACCGGCACGCCTGTGCGGCGCTGGGCGCTGCTCGGCGCGGCCCTGGTGGTTGCGCTGCTGGTGCTGCGGGGCGTGGTGCGCGGCCGCCGCCGGGCCGGCAGACGCTGACTCGGGCGGCCGGGCGCCGCAGAGTGAACCGGAACGCTGGGAAGGCGTTGGAGGCCAAGCCCCGGATCCGGGTCGCCCCCAATCGGCCTGCAACTCCTGCCAGAAATAGCCGAATCGCCATCAATTATATGATTGCGTCGCGGTGCGATTCCCCCATAGCGTGGTGTACGCGCGGACGGCACCACATCCTGCCGGCCGCCCACGGGGACGGGGATCACGGGGATGCTCCCGGGGCTGACGTTACGTCGCACGCCTGCGCGTGAACGGCCGCCGGTACGGCATGGATGCGTCAGTTCCGTCCGCCGTCGGCCACGCCCCGCGCACACGGCATCACGACCAACGGAGGACACCACACCATGCGTATGCGCACCTTCTTGACGTCGGCGACTCTGACCATCGCGTTACTCGGCGGCTCCGTCGCCCCCGCGACCGCCGCGCCGGCCGCCGCCAAAGGCCCCGGCGTCTTCGTCACCAACGGCGATCGCGTGCACATTTCGAGCACCCCGCCGCGCACGGCGTCCGCCCACGCCTGGTGGACGCACATCAGTGGCCCCGGCACCAAGGCCAAGGTCACCATCTGGCTGCAGATGAAGTCCGGCAAGAAGTGGCACTCGGTCGCCAGGAACGCCAAGAATCTCAAGTCCGGCAACGGCGGCAGTGCCCGTCGGGTCGTCGCGCGCAAGAAGTGTGCGAACCACAACAAGCGCCAGTGGCGTACCAAGATCGACGTCGATCTCATCGGCGTGCCCGACTCGCCGGAGAAGGTGTACACGAAGCCGGTCACGGTCAAGTGCGGCGTCTGATTCCCTGGTTCCCATTCCACCCGCTCGATCCAGGAGTACGACCATGAGTGATACCGGTCCGGGCGCCACCCTCATCGTGGGACTTCACGGGGTACTGGACCGGCATCCCTGGATCGACCGGGTGAGCGCCGAGTTCGACCTCGAAGAGGACGTCTTCAGCCTCGCCGTGAAGCGGGCGTCCGCCTACGCCTGGAGCTCCACCGCCCTCACGGACAAGCCCGCCGACAACCTCTGGGACCACAACGACGCCGACGGCGACTGGACGCAGGACGGGCAGATCCGTCAGCTGGCCTGGCTGCAGTCGTCGCTTCCCCGGCCCATCAACGCTCCGGGGAAGAGGCAGCGCGCCCGCCGCCTCCCGGTACTGCCCGTCATCACGGTCCTCTCGGACGCGCTGCGCCGCGTCGGCACCGTCCGCCTCACCGGCGCCCACGCCCTCGTGCCGCTGCATCGCGCCGGGGACGCCCGCATCGAGCTCGCCGAGGTGGCGGACTGGTTCGCCCTCGCCGACCCGTCCGGTGCGGACTCGCTGACGGTCACCGTCTCGGCCCTGCCATCGGCGAACCTCGGCGCGCGGGCCGCCGAGATCCGCGACGCGGCGCTTGAGCGCACGTACCGGCACATGGCGGTTGAGCTCCTCAAGCCCGCCGGCGCGATGACCGCGGGGCTGGCGCTTCCCCTCGCCGGAGTGGTGCAGGCCGAGGGCCTGCGCCGGGCGCTCGCCTTCCGCTGCGACGTGCGCGAGTGGTCGACGGACGTGGCCGCGTGGACGACGGAGGTGTTCGTGGACTCGATCCGGGCAGTGACGGGGCTCTCGGGCCCGATCCTCGTCACGGTCTCCTCGGATGTCTGAGATCCGTGGGTACTGACCGACGGCCGGTCAGTGCAGATGGCCGTCGCGGGTCCGGGGCGGCCGGAAGAGCAGCAGATACACCGTGGCGACCATCGCGACCGCCTGGGCCACGACGGCGGCCCGTTTCTCGCCGAACCAGACCGGCTCGTACATGTTCGGGAACGGACCCCAGGCGCCGATGTCCGCGTACCGGTAGATCAGCAGGAGCGCGACTCCGCCGGTCGCGACCGCCCAGGCGAACAGGTCGGACGGCCACCGTCGCCAGACCAGGACGAGCAGCGCGGCCAGCGCTGCCATGCCCGCCTCGATCCGGAACAGCGTGCCCTGGCTGATGTCGGCCGTGACGGCGTCGTACTGCCCGGCCAGGTGCGCGTGCAGATAGGCGTCCACGGCGAGACCGGCCGCGGCGAGCACCCGGGCCGCACCGCGCAGGAAGCGGCCGGCACCGGCCCCGTGCGCGGGGGTGGGGGCGGCAGGCGTGGTGGGGACTTCTGAGGACATTACGGCTCCATTCGCACCGGTGGGCCGGGGGCGGCGCCCCGGGGCTCACTTGACGGTGAGGGTCCCCGTCATGAAGGGGTGGATCGTGCAGTCGTACGGGTAGCCGCCCGCCTTCGACGGTGCGGTGAACGTGGCCGATTTGCCCGGCGCGATGTCACCGGTGTCGAAGGCCTTGCCCTTCGTCGCCGTCATCGTGTGCGTGGTCGTGTCGTTGTTGGTCACGGTGATCTTCGCGCCGGCCGCGACGGTCAGGGCGGCGGGCCGGAACTTGAAGTCCTTGATGCTCACCTTCACCTGGCCGGCGGGCGGAGCGGAGGAAGCGGGCGACGCGGACGCGGACGGGGGCGAGGGCGGTGTGGCGGGGGCCGATGAGCTGCCGCCGCCCCCGCCGCCCCCGCCGCCACTGTCCGAGCAGCCCGTGAGGGCCGTCAGGCAGACGGAGAAGGCGGCGGTGGCCACGGCGAACCGCGTCCGGCCGCTACGGAACGAGAACGGCATGGCGTCTCCGGGGTGCGTGGGCCGGACCGGCCGGGATCAGTAACCGTTGCCGGTGCTGCTCGTCGGCTTGGCTGTCGGCTTGGCTGTCGGCGTGGCCGTCGGCTTCGCTGTCGGCTTGGTGGTGACCTGCTTGCCCTTGGCGTTGATGACGTACCACTTGGCGCCGAAGGCGTCGACGCCCTGCCCCTTGATGTCGCCCGCCTTCTGGTCCACGGCGAAGAGGTACAGCGGGTGGCCGTTGTAGGTCACCTGCTTCTTGCCGTCGCTGCGGGTCGTGGTCTTCAGCAGCTTCGCGTTGACCCCGCTGCCCGCGGTCGGCGTCTTCGTGTCGAGCAGCGGTGGCCATGCCTTGGCGCAGGCGCCGGTGCACGCGGACTTGTTCTTGGTGTCCTTGTCGAACACGTAGAGCGTCATCTTCTTCGCGTTCACCAGGATCTTGCCGTACGTGCCCTTCCTGAGGGAGACCGTCGGGGCGGGGGACTTCGACGGGCTGGGGGACGTGGAAGCGGCGGCTACGTCGACCTGGCGGCCGCTGTTCTGGCTGCCCGTATCCGTACCGCTGGAGCTGCTGCCGGATCCGCTGTCGGAGCATCCGGCCGCCGCGGCGGCCATCAGCAGTGCGGAGGCCAGCGCAGCGGCCGTCCTGGTGTGGCGTGTCATCGGGGCTCCTCATGTGTTCATCCGGCCGCCCGCACGGGCGGCGCGCGGCCGCACGAGCGGGCCGTCGGCCCCAGTGGACAGCAGGCCCCCGGGACCGGCCATCCGGACGGGGCTGTTCAGGTACGAGGGGGTGGCGGCGGGTTCCGCGGGCCTCACCCGATCGGCGGGTCGTGCGCGCCGCGCGCCGCAGCCGTCCGGGACGGTGGACCGCAGCCGTTCCGGACGGTGATCCGCAGCCGTCCGCGATGGTAAGTGCGGTGCTGCGAGCGCGTCTTGATGGTGCAACAGTTTCGTATGCCACTGCTCCGCACGGGCCCGCGATCATAGGATCGAGGTGGTCTTCGGGGAGACGGGGTGGCTGATCGTGGTGTGCGGCGGGCCGATGCGCAGGTACGGAATGCTGGTGCTGGCTCCACTGGTGCTGGTGGCGTGCTCCAGCAGTGGCGGGAGTCCGGGCGGGGAGGGGAGAAGTGCCGTCGCGAGCGGCAGCTCCAGTGCGGACCCCGAGTCGGAGCCGGGGGACACCTCGGCCATCGACGCGGACCCGGCCATGCTGCCCGCGTCCCGCAAGGAGGCGCTCGACCTCATCGGCCGGGTCATCGCGGACCCCGCCACCTTCGGGCCGGGTGTGGTCAAGCGCAGCCCGTACGAGAGCGACCCGGCGACCTGGCCCGTCCTCGGCACCGACTGCGTCTGGCAGCAGAAGAAGCCGATGGCCAGTGTGCTCGCCACCCTCAGCCGGTCCTTCGAGGTGCCCGCGGCCGACGGCAAGGGGCCCATGCGGCTGTCCGCCGTCGTCACCGTGCACCGCGCCCGCGCGGACGCCCGCTGGGAGATGGCCGAATCGGTGGAGGAGACGATGCGCTGCCCCACGCAGCAGCTGCGGAAGGGTGAGCTGATCGGGTCGATGATCGCCTCCTCGCTGGCGCAGGGGGAGAGCAACCAGAACAACTCCGAGGACTCCCTGTTCGAGACCGGGAAGTACCAGAACGCCGAGCTCGGCGGCGGTCCGTACCCGTACTCCTGGTATCAGTCGCAGAACCTCCAGTTCACCGTGGCCACGACCGGCAAGGGGGCCGAGGGCTGGAGCGAGAAAGAGATCGACACCTTCACGAACCAGGCTCAGTCCACCATGCTGCTGCGGCTCAAGTCCGCTGTCGAGAAGCAGAGCTGAGGGAGCGGAGAGCATGATGGAACAGCTGCGTCCCACCGACCCCGCCCGGATCGGCGGACACCGTCTGCTCGGGCGGCTCGGCGCCGGCGGGATGGGCGTCGTCTATCTCGGCCGCACGGACGCCGGGGCACTCGCCGCGATCAAGGTGATCCTGCCGGAGTACGCCGAGGACGGCGACTTCCGGGCCCGGTTCCGCCGCGAGGTCGAGGCCGCCCGCCGGGTGGACAGCCCATGGGCGGTTCCGGTCACCGGCGCCGAGACGGAGGGCGGACACCCCTGGCTGGCCACGGCGTTCGTCCCCGGGCCCGCACTGTCCGAGGCCGTCGCCCGGTGCGGCCCGCTGCCCGCGCGCAGCGTCCGGGTGCTCGGCCGGCTGCTCGCCCGCGCGCTGACCGCCGTGCACGCCGCCGGACTCGTGCACCGTGACGTCAAACCGGGCAACGTCCTGCTCACGGCCGACGGGCCGCGCCTGATCGACTTCGGCATCGCGCGGGCCGCCGACGCCACGGCGCTCACCGCCACCGGCCTCGTCGTGGGGACACCTGGCTTCCTCTCGCCCGAACAGGCCACGGGGGGCGGCACGGCGGCCGGTCCCGCGAGCGATGTCTTCTCCCTCGGCTGCCTCCTGGCGTACGCCGCGACCGGGCGGCCGCCGTTCGGCAGCGGCGCCGTCGAGGCACTGCTCTACCGGACCGTCCACGACGAACCCGACCTCGACGGGATCGACGACGAGGAGGAGCTCCGCCCGCTGCTCGGCGCCCTGCTGGCCAAGGAGCCCGACGCGCGGCCCACCGCCGCCGGACTCGACGCGCGGATCGCCGAGGACGCCCCGAACGGCTTCGTCGACTGGCTGCCCGAGAACGTGGTGGCCCTGATCGCCGACCGGTCGGCCGCCGTGCTCGACCTGCCCGACATCGACCCCACGGTCGCCGGGGAAGGGACCGTACCGCCCGGCACCGGACCCGGGCGACGCAAGGTCCTCCTGCTCGCCGGCGCCGGAGCGGTGGTGGCGGCGGGCGGCGGTTTCGCCGTCCGGGAATGGCTGACCCACGACACGGACAACGCCGCGGCGAAGTCCGGCGAGCGGTCCTGGACCATCGGTGTGCAGGCGGATCTGTCGGGACCGCGGAAGGCTGCCGGACAGGCGCAGGAGCGCGGGGTCCGGCTGGCCGTCGCGCGGTTCAACTCCCGCAAGGACAGGCCCTTCACACTCACCGTCAAGGCACTCGACGACGGAGGCGATACCACCCGCGCGGTGAAGGTCGCCGACCGGTTCGCCCGCGATCGTGACGTGCTCGCCGTCGTCGGCCCGACCGGCGACCCCGCCACGGAGGCCGTCCTGACCGCGTACGACGAGGCGATGCTGCCCGTCATCACCGTGTCCTCGCTCCAGATCACCTACGCCGCCCGGTCCAGGAAGTCCTTCTTCCAGGCGGCCCCCTCCGAAGCCGTACTGGCCCAGCCGATCATCAACCGGCTGGTGCTCCGGCCCGACGTCGAACGGCTCGGAGTGCTGCTCGACCGGGCAGGCGGCCAGTCCGCCTACCAGGTCGGCTACCTGACCAACCTGATGACCGGCCGGCTCACCACCGCGACCACCTATCCGCGCGTGATCCCGGCCGGCACACAGGACCTGGCCCCCGTCGTCAAGGACATGCTCGGGCACGCCAGTGACGCCTTCTTCTACGCGGGCGACGCGGCTGGGGCCGCCCGTACCGCACGCGCCCTCGCGGCCACCCCCTTCGAAGGACCCCGGATGGCCATGCACACGGCCATGGACGCGAGCTTCCTCAGGGACGCAGGGGACGCCGCCGAACGCTGGGAGTTCACCGCGCCCTACATCGATCCGGCGGCGTCCGCCGCCAAGGAGTTCGTCGCGGCCCACCGCACCGCGTATGACGCCGCGCCCGCGCACTGGGCCGCCGAGGCGTACGACGTGGCCGGGCTGGTGATGGCCGCCGTGACCGCCCTCGCCAAGGGCCCGTCCGGCCGGCCGAGACGCCCGACGCGCACCGCGCTCGTGGCGAGGATCGCCGCGTCCTCGTACAAGGGAATCGCCCGGACGTATGCCTTCGACGAGGGCCACCGGCTCAAGAGCCGGGACGCCTATCTGTACGGCGTACGGAACGGGAGCTACGCCTACCTCGGCGCCGCGCCGAAGACCGAGACCTGACCGTCGTGCGGCCGCTCGGCTCACAGGACCCGCGCACCATCGGCGAGTACCGCACCCTGGCCCGGCTCGGCGCCGGTGGGATGGGGGTGGTCTACCTGGCCCGTTCGGCGGGCGGGGCGCTCGCCGCCGTGAAGGTGATCCGCGCCGAGCACGCCGCCGACCCCGGATTCCGGGCCCGGTTCCGGCGCGAGGCCGAGGCCGCGACCCGGATCACCGGTCCGTGGGCGGTCCCGGTGACGGGAGCCGACACGGAGGCCCGTGAGCCCTGGCTGGCCACCGCGTTCGTGCCCGGCCCCTCGCTGGGCGAGGCCGTCGAGGCGCGCGGCCCCCTGCCCGAGGCCACGGTCCGGTGTCTCGGTGCCCGCCTCGCCGGGGCGCTCGCCGCGGTGCACGGGGCGGGGCTCCTGCACCGCGACGTCAAGCCCGGCAACGTCCTCCTCGCGCTCGACGGCCCCCGGCTCATCGATTTCGGCATCGCCCACCACGAGGGCGTCACCGCGCTCACCGCGACCGGTGCGGTGATCGGCACGCCCGGCTACCTGGCCCCCGAGCAGGCCTCGACCGGACCGGTCGGACCGGCCTGCGACGTGTTCTCGCTCGGCTGCGTCCTCGTGTACGCGGCGACCGGACAGCGGCCGTTCGGCCACGGCGCGGCGGCCGGGGTGCTCTTCCGCACCGTGCATGGCGAGCCGGACCTGGGCGCACTCCCGCCCGGACTGCTGTCCCTCGTCACCAGCTGCCTGGCCAAGGACCCGGCCGCCCGGCCGACGGCGCGGGAGCTCGCGGCGCGGCTGGCGGCCGGCCGCACCGGCTGGGAGGTGCCGGGGCTGGCCACCGTGGTCGCCGAGCGCTCCGCCGCCGCACTCGCCCTCCCCGACCCCGAACCGCCCACGGTCGTCCAGGACCCCGGACCGCCGCGCCCGTCCCGGCGCCGCGTCCTCACCGCGGGCGCCGCCGGCGCCGTCCTCCTCACCGGCGGGGGAGCCGCCGCCTGGGTGACCGCCGTCCGGGGCGGCGGCACGGGAGCCGCTCCCCGTGCGCTTCCCGCGTACCGGATCGCCCTGCACGCGGACCTGACAGGACCGGGAAAGGCTGTCGGCCTCGCCCACCAGCGAGGCGCCAGGCTCGCGGTCGCCGACCACAACTCCCGTACGGACAAGGCCTTCACGCTGACCCTGCGCACCGAGGACGACGCAGGTGACGCCACCCGCGCCCGACAGGTCGCCGACCGGATCACCGCCGACCCGCGGGTGCTCGCCGTCATCGGCCCCACCGCGGACGTCGCGGCCGAAGCCATCGTCAGCCGGTACGAGAAGGCGGGCCTCGCCCAGGTGGTGGTCGCGGCCCGGTCCACCACCGCCGAGTGGTCCACCGTCAGGTCCCTGTGCGTGCTGCGGCCGTTCGACGCGTCGCTGGCCATCGGGCTGACCCACTACCTGTCCCGCGTCCGGCCGGTCGAGCAGGTCGTCGTCATCGAGGACCGGGCGGACCCGCAGAGCAGTTGGGTCATCAGGGACCGGCTGCCGAAGGCCCTGAACGGGACCACGTTCACGACGCACATCGTCGGGGCAACCGCCCACACCTTCGCCCCGGCCGCCGGCGCGGCGGTCGCCGCCAAGGCCGGGGCGGTCGTCTACGCGGGGTCGTCGGCCGCCCGGGGCGCCCGCTGTGCCACCGACCTGGCCGCCGCCGGATTCAGCGGGACGGGACTGTCCATCGGCCCCGTCCTCAGTCCCGCCTTCCTCCGGGAGGCGGGCAAGGCCGCCGAGGGCTGGGTGTTCGCGGAGGCGTACACCGACCCGGCGGCGCTGCCCGCCGCGAAGGGCTTCACCGCCGCGTACCGCGAGAAGTTCGGTTCGCCGCCCGCTACCTGGTCCGCGGAGGCCTACGACGCGGTGGGCCTCATCGCGCAGGCGGGCCGCGCCACCAGCGCGACCGACGCCGCACGCGGTGGTGTGGCCCAGCGGATCCTGCGCACCGACTACCGGGGCATCACCCGGCGGCTGTCCTTCTACGACACCCACCAGGTGCGGTACGGGCCGGGGATCTACCTCTACCGGGTCGACAAGGGCGGCGCCCGCTTCCTGGGCCCCTACGGATCTGTGTGACATGGCCCGCCGACCCCGTGGGCGTACATCCGCTCTTCCCACGCCGCCGCCCGACCGAGTCGGTAGCGTGATCCACCGGGCCGGTGGCCCGCTGTGCGCAGCCGTCCAGTGAGAGGTGTGCCAGATGGCCGAGTTGGAGCTTTCCGCAGGCGTCGTGGAGTACGAGGACACCGGCGGTGACGGGCCGGTCCTGGTCCTGCTGCACGGCGTGGCCATGGACGGCTCCCTGTGGCGCCACGTGGTCGCGGATCTGCGCACCGGCCACCGGTGCGTCGTCCCGACCCTGCCGCTCGGTGGCCACCGCCGTCCGATGCGCCCCGACGCGGATCTGTCGGTCCTCGGCGTCGCCCGGCTGGTCACCGAGTTCCTCGAAGCGCTGGACCTCACCGACGTGACCCTGGTGATGAGCGACTGGGGCGGGGCGCAGGCGCTGGTCGCGGACGGCCGGGACCAGCGGATCGGGAAGCTCGTCATCACCTCCTGCGAGGCCTTCGACAACTTCCCGCCCGGCCTGCCCGGCAACAATCTCCACGCCTCCGCCAGGATGCCGGGCGGCCTGCACACGGCCTTCACCCTGCTCAGGCTGAAGCCGATGCGGCGGCTGCCGATGACCTGGGGCCGGATGACGAAGAGGCCGGTGCCGGACGAGGTGATGGACGGCTGGTTCCGGCCGCTGTGGACTTCCAAGGAGATCCGCCGGGACCTGCGGAAGTACGTCCTCGGAGTGCCGCCGAAGGCCGAACTGCTGCGGTGGGCCGAGGCCTTGCACACCTTCGACCGGCCGGCGCTCGTTGTCTGGGCGGCGGAGGACAGAGTCATGCCACCGGAACATGGCCGCCGGCTGGCCGCGCTGCTGCCCAGGGGCGAGCTGGTGGAGATCGCGGACAGCTACACCCTGATCCCGGAGGACCAGCCGGCGGAGCTCGCCGGTCACATCAGGGCGTTCCTGCTGAAGGGATGACCGCGCGGCGGAAGAACTCCCACCGGTGTGGCGGTTCTGCCACGCGGTCCCGTCCCTCCGGAGCCCCGCAAGGCACACTCGCGTCCGCGGATCGAGCGTCTCGGGTGCGGGCGTGAAGCGGAGCTGCGGCCGCGCTTAAGAAATCCTCGATGGACCTGGGGCGCGTGGTGCGGCAGATTTCTCCGTGACGGCGCAGGATGGTGCGCGGCGGCCGGTCGAAGCGCGCCGCCACGCCGTCCCCTCATTCTTCCCCGGGCCGCAGGCTTCCTCAGGCATGCCCCCGGTCCGGGGAGATCAACGCCGTACCAGGTACAGGGAGCCGCAGCCGTGAAGGCACTCGTGAAGCAGAAGGCCGAGCCGGGACTCTGGCTGATGGACGTTCCCGAGCCGGAGACCGGCCCTTCGGACGTGCTCATCAAGGTGCTCCGCACCGGCATCTGCGGTACTGACCTGCACATCCGCAACTACGACGGCTGGGCGCAGCAGGCGGTCACGACGCCGCTCGTCCTGGGCCACGAGTTCGCCGGCGAGGTCGCCGCGATCGGGTCCGACGTCGTGGACATCGCCGTCGGTGACCTGGTCAGCGGCGAGGGCCACCTGGTGTGCGGCAAGTGCCGCAACTGTCTGGCCGGCCGCCGCCACCTCTGCCGCTCCACGGTGGGGCTCGGCGTCGGCCGCGACGGGGCGTTCGCGGAGTACGTGGCGCTGCCCGCGTCCAACGTGTGGGTGCACCGGGTCCCCGTCGACCTGGACGTCGCCGCGATCTTCGACCCGTTCGGCAACGCCGTGCACACCGCGCTGTCGTTCCCGCTGGTCGGTGAGGACGTACTGATCACCGGCGCCGGCCCGATCGGCATCATGGCCGCGGCCGTCGCCCGGCACGCCGGGGCCCGTCACGTCGTCATCACCGACGTCAGCGAGGCCCGGCTCGACCTGGCCCGCAAGGTCGGTGTCAGCCTCGCCATCGACGTCGGTGAGCAGACCATCGCCGACGGACAGCGGGAGCTCGGACTGCGCGAGGGCTTCGACATCGGCCTGGAGATGTCCGGCCGCCCCGAGGCGATGCGCGACATGATCGCGAACATGACGCACGGCGGCCGCATCGCGATGCTCGGACTGCCGTCCGAGGACTTCGCCGTCGACTGGTCCCGGATCGTCACCTCCATGATCACGGTCAAGGGCATCTACGGCCGGGAGATGTACGAGACCTGGTACGCCATGTCCGTCCTGCTGGAGGGCGGCCTCGACCTCGCCCCCGTGATCACCGGCCGCTACGGCTACCGCGACTTCGAGGCGGCCTTCGACGACGCGGCGAGCGGACTCGGCGGCAAGGTCATCCTCGACTGGACCGTCTGACCTCCTGCCGCCTCCGTCCGGGCCGCTTCCGTACCCAGCTGGGAGACACCTTCATGTTCGACTCCGTACGCGACGACATGCGCACCACCCTCGAAGAGATCGAGGCCGCCGGGCTGCACAAGCCCGAGCGCGTGATCGGCACCCCGCAGTCCGCGACCGTCGCCGTCACCGCGGGCGGCCGCCCCGGTGAGGTGCTCAACTTCTGCGCCAACAACTACCTGGGCCTCGCCGACCACCCCGAGGTGATCGCCGCCGCGCACGAGGCGCTGGACCGCTGGGGCTACGGCATGGCCTCGGTCCGCTTCATCTGCGGCACCCAGGAGGTCCACAAGGAGCTGGAGCAGCGGCTCTCCTCCTTCCTGGGCCAGGAGGACACGATCCTCTACTCCTCCTGCTTCGACGCCAACGGCGGTGTCTTCGAGACCGTCCTCGGCCCGGAGGACGCGGTCATCTCCGACGCCCTCAACCACGCCTCGATCATCGACGGCATCCGGCTGTGCAAGGCCAAGCGGTTCCGCTACGCCAACCGCGACATGGCCGACCTGGAGCAGCAGCTCAAGGAGGCGTCCGGGGCCCGGCGCCGCCTCGTCGTCACCGACGGCGTCTTCTCCATGGACGGGTACGTCGCACCGCTGCGCGAGATCTGCGACCTGGCCGAGCGCTACGACGCCATGGTCATGGTCGACGACTCGCACGCCGTCGGCTTCGTCGGCCCCGGCGGGCGCGGCACGCCCGAGCTGCACGACGTGATGGACCGCGTCGACATCATCACGGGCACGCTCGGCAAGGCGCTCGGCGGCGCCTCCGGCGGTTACGTGGCGGCCCGCGCCGAGATCGTCGCGCTGCTGCGCCAGCGCTCGCGCCCGTACCTCTTCTCCAACTCGCTCGCCCCGGTCATCGCGGCGGCCTCCCTGAAGGTCATCGACCTGCTGGAGTCCGCCGGTGACCTGCGCGAGCAGCTCAACGCCAACACCGCGCTCTTCCGTACCCGGATGACCGAGGAAGGCTTCGACGTCCTGCCCGGCGACCACGCCATCGCCCCCGTGATGATCGGGGACGCGGCGAAGGCAGGCCGGATGGCGGAGCTTCTCCTGGAGCGCGGTGTGTACGTGATCGGGTTCTCGTACCCGGTCGTCCCGCAGGGCGCGGCCCGTATCCGCGTCCAGCTGTCCGCCGCGCACTCCACGGCGGACGTGAACCGCGCGGTCGACGCGTTCGTCGACGCGCGGGCAGCCCTGGGGGAGTAGGCCCCGGTCGCGGAGGGCGTCCCGGACTCCCTCCGCGACCTGGGACAATAGGGCACATGATCGATGCACGGCGGCTGCGCATTCTGCGTGCGGTGGCGGATCACCGCACGGTGACCGCCGCGGCCGCCGCGCTGTACCTGACCCCCTCCGCGGTCTCCCAGCAGCTGGCCGTGCTGGAGCAGGAGACCGGGCACCGGCTGGTCGAGCGCAACGCGCGCGGGGCCAGGCTCACGGCCGCCGGGGAGATCCTGCTGAATCACACCAACGCGGTGCTGGCCCAGCTGGAGCGGGCGGAGGCGGAGCTCGCCGCCTACGGCGCGGGTGACGCCGGGACGGTCACGGTCGCCGCGTTCGCCACCGGCATCGGCCTGGTCCTGGCCCCCGCGATCACCGCCCTCGGCGTGTCCGCACCCGGCATCCGCGTCCGGGTCCAGGACGCGGAGGGCGACGCGAGCGTCCCGATGGTGCTGGACCGCCAGGTCGATGTGGCCGTCGCCGTCGAGTACCGGGGCGCCCCGGGCGAGGACGACCGCCGGCTGACGCGGGTGCCGCTGTACTCGGAGCCGTTCGACGCGGTGCTCCCGGTGGGGCACCGGCTGGCGGACCAGGAGCAGGTGGCGGTCGCCGATCTGGCGAAGGACACCTGGATCGGCCCCTACCCGGGCAACCCGTGCCATGACGTGGTGGTCCTGGCCTGCCAGTACGCGGGCTTCGAACCCAGCCTCGAACACTCCTCCGACGACTTCCACGCGGTGGTCGCGCTGGCCGGCGCGGACGCCGGAGTGGCCCTGGTCCCGAGATCCGCGCTGCGCGGAATGGCCCTGACGGGCGTGGTGGTCCGCCCGGTGCACGGCAGCGCCCCGACCCGCCGGGTGTTCGCGGCGGTACGCCGTGGAGCGGAGGCGCATCCGCTGATCGCGCCGGTGCTGGACGCGCTGGCGGGGGCGGCGGGAGGCGTGGGCCTCGGGCGGGGGACGGGCTGAGGCGCCGGCCGCGGGGCTGCCGGGCCCGGCCGGCCATCGCGCCCCTTGGCAGACGGCGGCCGGTGGCCGGGCCGGTCCCGCGCCCGGCAGCCTCTCAGCCCGTCCCGGCGCCGCGCCGGTCCCCGCCGTCCCGAGTCCCCGGGAACAGCGTGCCCGCCGCCGCGGCCGCCGTCACGGCCAGCGCCAGCACCGCGTACTGGACCGGCGGAAGGTACGGCAGCGAGCCCGCGGCGGTCAGCGCGAACGCCAGCAGCGGGACCGCCGCGACCACGGTGCCGATGGTCAGGCCCGCCACCGTCACCAGGCCCGTCTCCAGGACCCGCATCCGCAGCAGTTGGCCGCGTCCCGCGCCGACCAGCCGCAACAGGCGGAACTCGGGGCGGCGGCCGACCGTGATCAGGGCCAGCGTGCTGACCACCGCCAGCAGCGCGAAGCCGCCGATCACGCCGACGCCGATGACGATCAGGGCGTCGTCCTGGTCCGAGGACGAGGGGCTGATCCGTACGTCGTCCGCGGTCGCGGCCCGGACCCGCACCCCCTCGTACGGGGCGAGCGCGCGCCGTACGGCCGAAGCGGCGTCGCCGCCCGTCGAGCGGACCAGGATCTGCCGGTCGCGCGGCGCCGAGACATGCGCGGCCAGCGCCTCGCGGGGCAGCATGAACTCGCCCAGCCCCAGGGACCGTTCGTAGACCGCCACCACCCGGAGCCGTACCTGCGCACCGTCCCCCAGGCGCAGCCGTACCGTGTCGCCGACGCCCGCGCCGAGGTCGTCGGCCCGGTCCTTGCCGACCGCGACCGTGTCCCGGCCGGTGAGATCGGCCGCCCTGCCCGCCGTCACCCGGGGGTCGAGCGTGCCGGACAGCTGGTCCGCCGTGACGCCCAGCACCGGGTAGCGGTCCAGTTTCGGATCGCCGGCCTCGCGGTGGGCCAGCACGACGGCCGACCGCAGCACGCCCGTCGCGGCGGACACCCCGTGAGCCCCGCGCACGGCCCCGGCCGCGTCCGGCGGGATGCCGGCGGCGGGACCGGTCACCACCAGGTCCGCCCGCAGGGCCGCCGCGGCCTGGCGGTCGGCGGCCCGCTCCAGCGTCGTGCCCGCCGTCAGCTGCACGCAGACGAACGCGACGACCAGCACGATCGGCGTGAGCGCCGCACCCAGCCGCCGGTTGTGCGCGGTGGCGGACCGGGCGGCCAGGAATCCGGATACCCCGCCCGCCCGCCGGGCCGGCGCGCCGAGGACCCGCATCGAGATCCGCGCGATCCACGGACCGAGCAGCGCCACCGCGATGATCAGCGAGGTCGCCGCACCCGACGCGGCGAGCGCCGCCGCCTGGCCGCCCTGCGTGGTCGCCGCACCGGCCGAACCGAGCCCCGCGACCACCAGCAGCACCCCGGCGACCGTTCGCAGCCGCCCCGGCTCGTCCGGCTCCGGCGCCCGCGCCGCGCTCAGGGCGCCGGCGGGCCGCAGCCGCGTGATGGAACGGGCCGCGAGCAGCGCCACCGGCCGGGCCGCCAGCGTGATGACCAGCGCGCCCGCCGCGCCCGCCGCGAGCGGCAGCCACACCGGGACCGGCAGCGGCAGCGGATCCGTGGTCAGCAGCGACCGCATCAGCAGCCCCAGCGGCACGGCCCCGACCGCACCCAGCACCGCGGCGGCGCCCGCCACCCGGCCCGCCTCACGGCCGACCGCCGACCGGAGCTGCCGGGGAGTCGCCCCGACCGCCCGCAGCAGCGCCAGTTCACCGGACCGCTGGTGGACGGCCTGGGAGAGCGTGGTGGCGATCACGAGCAGGGCGATCATGACGACCGTCCCGGCGATCGACGCCAGCATCGCCAGCAGATCCCCGCGTGCGCCGAGAGCGTCGAGCCGCTCGGCCTCGCCCCGCTCCGCGCCGGTCAGCACCCGCACCCCCCGCTCACCTCCGCCGTGGCCGGCGACCGCGTCGGCCAGGGACGCCCGCAGCGCGTCGCCGGGGACACCCCGCTCGGCCATGACGCCGATCGCGTCCACCGTGCCGGGGTGCCCGGCCAGTCGGGTCAGCCGCGACTCGGTGAAGAACACGGCGGGCGCGCCGCCGCGGTGACCGGTGCCGGCCACCCCGCTGACGGTGTACTGCCGGGCCGCCCCGTCGACCTGGAGCGTCACCCGGCCACCGGGCCCACCGCTCGCGGCCGCCAGCGCGGAGTCCACGACCACCTCGGACGCGGACCTCGGCGCGCGTCCCGCGGTCAGCTCGTAGGGGGTGAGCGCCGCGGCCGGCCAGGAGCGTCCGACGGCCGATGTGCCGTGACCGGCCACCACCGGGACCGAGTCGTCCGCGACCGCCCGCGCCACACCCTCGGCCGCCGCCGCCCGCGCCACCACCGAACGGTCCAGCCGCACCCGTTCCGGCAGCTGGGCGCTGACCGTCTGCGGCTCGCTGCCCCACGGCTTAGCCGTGTACGTGATCCGCTGATCGGCCACCACCACCGCGGCGGCCCCGGCATACCGCTCCACCGGCGGCCGGGCCAGCAGCAGCGAGCCGAGCACCAGGGCGAACGCCCCGAGCAGTGCCGCCGCTGCCGCCGTCGCCGCGAACACCGCGGTCCAGGAACGCCGGTGGGTCCGCAGCGAACGCCGGGCCAGAAACGCCGAGGCCCGCCGCATCCCGGCCCGTACGTCCGTGCCGTCACGCGAGCCGTCATCCGTGCGGCGCTTCCCTCCGCGCGTCGTCGTGTCACTCATCGCAGCCGGCCGCCGTCCATGGTCAGCACCGTGTCGGCCCAGCTCGCCGCCACCGGATCGTGGGTGACCATCACGACCGTGCGGCCGTCGATCCGTACCGCGTCCCGCAACAGCCCGAGCACCAGTTCCGCCGACTCCGGGTCGAGGGAAGCGGTCGGCTCGTCGGCGAAGACCACATCGGGTTCGGTCACCAACGCCCGTGCCACCGCGACCCGTTGCTGCTCGCCGCCGGACAGGGTCGACGGTCCGCCGCCGCCCCGGCCGGACAGCCCGACCCGGTCCAGCAGCCGCCGCCCGCGGTCCAGGACCCGCGCGGCCCCGGGGTCGGCCCCGGCCAGCACCAGCGGCAGTACGACGTTCTCCTCGATGCTGAGCGAAGGCATCAGGTTCAGGGCGTGCGACTGGAAGACGAAGCCGATGCGGTCCCGGCGCAGCCGGGTCAGCGCCGCCTCGGAGAGCCCGCCGAGGTCGGTGCCGGCGATCCGTACCGTCCCCGACGACGGGCGGTCCAGGCCGGCCGCGCACTGCAGGAACGTACTCTTGCCCGACCCGGACGGGCCGACCACGGCGGTGAAGCTCCCCGCCGGGACCGTGCAGCTCACCGTGTCCAGGGCGACCGCTTCCGGGCCGCCGCCGCGCCGCCCGTGGCGTCGGCTCACCGACTCCAGCTCCAGCGCCGCCGCGCGCACCGCCGTGATGGTTTCCACCCTGGTTCCCTCGCTTCTTCCGTACTTCCTGACCTGCGTAAACGCTATGAGCGGGGGTGCGCGGGGGCCAGGGTGCGGGCTCCCGGGCCGGGGGTGTAGCCCGGTCCACCACGGTCCGGGGGGAACACACCCCTCCGGTGGCGGCCGGGTCCCCGTAACGTGGTGCGTCATGAGCACCGCTCCCACCCCGCTGATGGCCGCCGTCCGGAGTTCGTGGCATGCCTCCCGCTACCTCCTCATCGGCATCCCGGTGGCGCTGCTGGCCTATGTCAGCGCGTTCCTGGTGGTGGCGGTCCTGCTGTTCGCCGTCGTGATCATCGGGCTGCCCGCCCTGCCCGAGGCGGCCAAGGTGCTGCACCGGTTCGCGGAGTCCGAGCGGCGCAGGGCGGCGGCGTACCTCGGCGTCCCGTTCCGCCCGACGGCGTACCTGCCGCTGGACCGGGGGGAGCTGTCCGAGCGGGTCAGGCGGGTGCTCACCGATCCCACGAACCGGCGCGAGGCCGTCTGGCTGCCGGCCCAGGCCCTCATCGGCAACGGCCTGGGCTACCTCACGATGGTGCTGTGGCCGGTCGGGATGCTCGTGGACGGGGCCGCACTCCCCGTGCTGCACCTGCTGGACCGGCGGAGCGCGGACGAGTACGGCACACCCCCGCCCGTGCGCCGGGGCTGGGTGCTGCGCTGGCACCCCGTGCTCGCCGAGCTCTCCGCGAGCTGGACCAGGTCCCTGCTCACCGCCTCGCCGTCCGCCGAGCTCACCGAGCGCATCGAGCAGCTGACGGAGAGCCGGGCCGGCGCGGTCGAGGCGCACGGCGCCGAACTCCGGCGCATCGAACGGGATCTGCACGACGGCGCCCAGGCCCGGATCGTCGCCCTGTCGATGCGGGTCGGGCTGGCCCGACAGCTCCTGGACCGGGACCCGGCCGCCGCCCGCCTTCGGCTGGACGAGGCCCAGGACGGTGCGGAGGCGGCGCTCGCCGAACTCCGGCACGTCGTGCGCGGCATCCACCCGCCGGTGCTGACGGACCGTGGGCTGGACGGTGCCGTGCGGGCGCTGGCCGCCGGGGCGGGCGTCCCCGTCACGGTGGAACTCGACGGCGTCGAGGACGGGCGGCGGCTCCCCGCGGCGATCGAGGCCGCCGCGTACTTCGTGGTCGCGGAGGCGCTCACCAACATCAGCAAGCACAGCGGCGCCACGGCCGCGAGCGTCCGGATCGGCCGGGCCCCCGGCGTACTCCTCGTGTCCATCGGCGACGATGGGCGCGGCGGCGCCGACGAGGGCGCCGGCAGCGGGCTGGTCGGGATCAGGCGGCGGATCGCCGCCCTCGACGGCACCACCCGCATCAGCAGCCCCATCGGAGGGCCGACCGACATCGAAGTGGAGCTGCCGTGCGGATCGTGATCGCCGAGGACAACGCCCTCCTGCGGGAGGGACTGATCCTGCTGCTCACCAGCTCGGGCCACGAGGTGGTGGCCGACGTCGCGGCCGGGCCCGAGGTGCTGCCCGCCCTGCTGGAGCACCGCCCGGACGCCGCCGTGCTCGACGTACGGCTGCCGCCCACGTTCCGCGACGAGGGGCTGCGCGCCGCCGTCGCAGCCCGGAGACAACTCCCCGAGCTGCCGATCCTGGTCCTCTCCCAGTACGTCGAGGAGACGTACGCCGCCGAGCTGCTCGCCCAGGGCGCGCAGGGCATCGGCTACCTGCTCAAGGACCGGGTGGGCCGGGTCGACCAGTTCCTCCAGGCGCTGGACCGGGTGGCGGACGGCGGCACCGCGCTCGATCCGGAGGTGGTGAGCCAGCTGCTGACCCGCAAGGCGTCCGCGAAGCCGCTGCTGAGCCTCACCCCCCGCGAGCGGGAAGTCCTGGAGCTGATGGCCCAGGGAAAGGCGAACGGCACCATCGCCGGCGAACTCGTCGTCACCGAACGGGCGGTGAGCAAGCACATCGGCTCGATCTTCGCCAAGCTCGGCCTCGAACCGGACGACGGCACGGTCCACCGCCGGGTCCTCGCCGTGCTGGCGTACCTGGAGGGCAACGGGACACGCTGAGCAGCCGTCGGCGCCCGGAGCGGGGTCAGGCGGGCTGGAGCAGGTCCCAGCGGTTGCCGTACAGGTCTTCGAAGACGGCGACCGAACCGTAGACCTCGTGCCGTGGCTCCTCCAGGAACCGCACCCCGGCCGCCAGCATGCGTGCGTGGTCGGCCGCGAAGTCCTCCGTGTGAAGGAAGAAGCCGACCCGGCCACCGGTCTGCGCCCCCACGCTCGCCCCCTGCTCCTCGTCCTTGGCACGGGCCAGCAGCAGCCCCGTACCCCGCGCACCGCGCGGCCGGACGACCACCCAGCGGGAACCGTCGCCCCGGTCGGTGTCCTCGACCAGCTCGAAGCCGAGGGCGTCGGTGTAGAAGTCGCGGGCCTCGTCGTAGTCGCGGACGACCAGGGTGACCAGAGCGATGTGCGGCATGGGGATCCTCGGTGCTCGGGGCGGGCGGGCACGGGTGAGAGGGCAGGGGGTGAGAGGGGTACGGTCCGGAGGCCGCGGCCCGTAGCGGGACAATATCCGCCATGGACACCAGTGACCTCACCGGGCTGACGGCCCGCGCCCGTCGGCTCGCCCTGTCCGGGCGGCGCCGCGTCCTCGGAATCGCCGGTCCGCCGGGCGCCGGGAAGTCCACCCTCGCCGGGCAACTGGCCGACGCCCTCGGGCCGCTCGCCGTGCTCGTGCCCATGGACGGTTTCCACCTCGCCCAGGCCGAACTGGAACGGCTCGGCCTGGCGGACCGCAAGGGCGCGCCCGACACCTTCGACGCCGCCGGGTACGCCGCCTTGCTCAGGCGGCTGCGGGCACCGGAACCGGGGACCGTCGTGTACGCCCCCGCGTTCGACCGGGCCCTGGAGCAGCCGGTCGCCGGGTCGGTCCCGGTAGGTCCGGACGTCCCGCTGGTCATCACCGAGGGGAACTACCTGCTGCACGGGGACGGCGGCTGGGCGGCGGTGCGCCCGCTGCTCGACGAGGCGTGGTACCTGGAACTCGACCAGGACGTACGGATCCGAAGGCTCGTCGACCGGCACGTCCGGTTCGGGAAGCCCCGGCCGTACGCGGAGCGCTGGGCCGCCGGCTCCGACGAGGCGAACGCCCGGCTCGTCGCCCGCGGCCGCGACCGGGCCGACCTCGTCGTACGGCTCGGGCAGCCGCTCGGTCCCGGAGCCCTGGAGGAACCGCACGGCCACCGCCCCTGACCGCTCGCGTCCGGCGGTCCGTACCGGCAGGATGCAGGGAGCCGTTCCGTGCCGCCAGGAGGTCCCGCATGTCCAGCCCGAACCAGCCCGTGCCGTTCACCGCCGACGACTACCGGGCCCGGATGACGCGCGCCGCCGAGAGCGCCGCCGCCGCCGGGCTCGCGGGAGTGCTGGTCGCGCCCGGACCCGATCTGGTCTATCTGACGGGGTACCGGCCCATCGCGGTCACCGAGCGGCTCACCGTTCTCGTCCTCGCCGCCGGGCAGGACCCCGTCCTGGTCGTACCGACGCTGGAGGCGCCGGACGCCGAGCACGCCGTCGGCGCGCCCGCCCTGACCCTGCGGGACTGGACGGACGGCATGGACCCGTACGCCGTCACCGCGCCGCTGCTCGACGCGAAGGGGCGGTTCGGGATCAGCGACAACGCCTGGGCGATGCATCTGCTCGGCTTCCAGCAGCACCTGCCCGGGACCTCGTACGCCTCCCTCACCGAGGCGCTGCCGATGCTGCGCGCCGTGAAGGACGCCGCCGAGCTGGAGCGGATCGCCGCGGCGGGCGCCGCCGCCGACGCCACGTACGAGGAGATCCTCAAGGTCCGGTTCGCCGGCCGCGCGGAGACCGAGGTCGCCGCCGATTTGGCCCGGCTGCTCACCGAGTACGGGCACTCCCAGGTCGACTTCACCGTGGTCGGCTCCGGGCCGAACGGCGCCAACCCGCACCACGAGGCGGGCGGCCGCACCATCGAGCGGGGCGACATGGTCGTGCTCGACTTCGGCGGCCTCAAGCACGGCTACGGCTCCGACACCTCCCGTACGGTCCACGTCGGCGAACCCAGCGCCGAGGAGCAGCGGGTCCACGACATCGTGCGCGAGGCGCAGGAGGCCGGCTGCAACGCGGTCCGGCCCGGTGCCGCGTGTCAGGACATCGACCGGGCCGCCCGCGCCGTCATCACCGAGTTCGGTTACGGCGACCGGTTCATCCACCGCACGGGCCACGGCATCGGCGTCACCACCCACGAGCCCCCGTACATGATCGAGGGCGAGGAGCAGCCGCTCGTCCCCGGCATGTGCTTCTCCGTGGAGCCCGGCGTCTATCTGCCGGGCCGGTTCGGTGTGCGGATCGAGGACATCGTGACCGTCACCGAGGACGGCGGCCGGCGCCTGAACGCCACCGCGCGCGAACTGGCGATCGTCGAGTAGCGCCTCAGCCGTCGGCCAGCACCACGCACGACTCCGGCGGAAGGTGCAGCGCCCCGTCCGCGCCGGGTACCTCGACCGGCAGCCAGGCGGCCAGCACCCGGCCCCCGCCGCTGCGGTGCCGGCCGCCCCCGAGCGGGATCGTGGCGGGCTTCTCGTCCAGGTTGACCGCGATCCGCAGATCGCCCCGGCGGAAGGCCAGCCAGCGGGCCCCGTCGTCGTACGCCGGTTTCACCGTCGCCAGATCCGGGTCGCAGAGGTCGGGCATGGCGCGCCGCAGCGCGATCAGCTCGCGGTACCAGGCGTGCAGCCGGGCGTGCGGCTCCCGCCCGGGTTCGCTCCAGTCCAGGCAGGAGCGGTCCCGGGTGGCCGGGTCCTGCGGGTCCGGGATGTCCTCCTCGGACCAGCCGTGCGCACCGAACTCCCGCCGTCTGCCGTTGCGTACCGCTTCGGCCAGCTCCGGGTCGGTGTGGTCGGTGAAGAACTGCCAGGGCGTACGGGCGCCCCACTCCTCGCCCATGAACAGCATCGGCGTGAACGGCCCCGTCAGCACGAGCGCCGCCGCGCAGGCCAGCAGACCGGGGGAGAGGGAGGCGGCGAGCCGGTCCCCGAGCGCCCGGTTGCCGATCTGGTCATGGGTCTGGGCGTAGCCGACGAAGCGGTGGGCGGCGCTGCGGGTGACGTCGACGGGGCGGCCGTGCGTACGGCCGCGGAAGCCGGAGTACGTACCGTCGTGGAAGAAGGCACGGGTCACCGTCTTGGCGAGAGCGGCCAGCGGGGCGACGGCGAAGTCCGCGTAGTAGCCCTGGGACTCGCCGGTGAGCGCGGTGTGCAGACAGTGGTGGAAGTCGTCGTTCCACTGCGCGTGCAGACCGGTGCCGCCCGACTCCCGGGGCGTCGTCGTACGGGGGTCGCTGAGGTCGGACTCCGCGATCAGCGAGAGCGGGCGGCCCAGTTCGGCGCAGAGCGCGTCGGTCGCCGCCGACAGTTCCTCCAGGAACGTCAGCGCCCGGCTGTCGGCCAGGGCGTGGACCGCGTCGAGCCGGAGTCCGTCCAGGCGGTAGTCGCGCAGCCAGGCGAGCGCGCTGCCCAGCAGGAACGCCCGCACCTCGTCGGAGCCGGGGGCGTCCAGGTTGACCGCCGCGCCCCACGGCGTGTGGTGCGTCTCGGTGAAGTACGGGCCGAAGGCGGGGAGGTGGTTGCCGGAGGGGCCCAGGTGGTTGTGGACCACGTCCAGGACGACGGCGAGACCGAGCCCGTGCGCCGTGTCGACAAAGCGCTTCAGCCCCTCCGGGCCGCCGTACGGCTCGTGCACGGCCCACAGCGACACCCCCTCGTACCCCCAGCCGTGGACACCGGGGAAGGGGCAGACCGGCATCAGCGAGACATGGGTGATGCCGAGTTCGGCCAGATGCCCGAGCCGCGCCGCCGCCGCGTCGAAGGTCCCCTGCGCGGTGTACGTGCCGATGTGCAGCTCGTACAGGACGGCGCCCGGCAGCGCGCGCCCCGCCCAGCCGTCGCGCCACTGGTACCCGGAGTGGTCGACGACCGCGCTCTCGCCGTCCGGCCCATCCGGCTGGCGGCGCGAGCGGGGGTCGGGGAGCACCGGCCCGCCGTCGAGGACGAACCCGTAGCGGTCGCCGTCCGCGGCCCGTGCGTCGGCCGTCCACCAGCCCGCCCGTACGGGATCGCGCTCCATGGACCGCAGCTCTCCCGCCAGCCGCAGAGCGGCCGATCCCGCATCCGGTGCCCATACCTCGAACAGCATGCGCGTCTCCTCGTCTCCTCGTCCCGGCCCATGGTCGGCAGAAGCCGCGATCACCGACCGACGACACTGGATCCAGCCCGTTACTGGCGATTAAGGTCTGGTTCTGATCACTGCCCTGCCGGCTTCTGCCATACGCATTCCCTCTTACTTACGGCTGTGGAGGCCGAGATGACTGTGCCGACGTTCCCACCCGGTTTCCTCTGGGGAGCCTCCGCCTCCGCGTTCCAGACCGAGGGGGCCGCCGACACCGACGGCAAGGGCCCCTCCGGCTGGGACGCCTTCGCCGCGCAGCCCGGACGGATCAAGGACGGCACCGACACCGGGCGCGGCACCGGCTTCCACCGGCACTACCGCGAGGACGTCGCCCTGCTGGCGGGTCTCGGCGCCGACGCCTTCCGGTTCTCGGTGAGCTGGCCGCGCGTCGTTCCCGGCGGCAGCGGGCCTGTCAACCCCCAGGGGCTCGACTTCTACGACCGCCTCGTCGACGAACTCTGCGCCCGCGGGATCACCCCCGCCCCCACCCTCTACCACTGGGACACCCCGCTCCCCCTGGACGAGGCCGGTGGCTGGCTCAACCGGGACACCGCCTACCGCTTCGCCGAGTACGCGGGCATCGTCGCCGAGCGCCTCGCCGACCGCGTACCCATGTGGATCACCATCAACGAACCCGCCGAAGTGACCATGCTCGGCTACGCACTCGGTCAGCACGCCCCCGGCCGCGCCCTCCTCTTCGACGCGCTGCCCGCCGCCCACCACCAGCTCCTCGGCCACGGCCTGGCCGTACGCGCACTGCGCGCCGCGGGGGCCGGCAACATCGGCATCGCCGTCTCGCACTCCCCGGTCTGGACCGCGGGGGAGTCCGAGGAGGACCGCTTCGCCGCCGGCCTGTACGACACGCTGACCAACCGGCTTTTCTCCGACCCGCTCCTCACCGGCCGCTACCCCGACGAGAACTTCGCCGCACTGATGCCCGGCCCGGTCGAGGACGACCTGCGGACCATCTCCACCCCGCTCGACTGGTACGGGGTCAACTACTACAACCCCACACTCGTCGGCGCGCCCAGGGCCGAGGCCCTCGACACCTTCGCCGGCTTCGACATGCCCGACGAACTGCCCTTCGGGATACGGGAGATCGAGGGATACGAGACGACCGACTTCGGCTGGCCCGTCGTCCCGGACGGACTGCGCGAGACCCTCGTCCAGCTGAACACCCGCTACGGCGACCGGCTGCCGCCGCTCTACATCACCGAGAACGGCTGCGCCATCGACGAACCCGCCAGGGACAGCCGCCGGATCGCCTTCCTCGACGCCCATCTGAAGTCCCTGCGGTCGGCCATCGACGCGGGCGTCGACGTGCGCGGCTACTTCACCTGGTCGCTCACCGACAACATCGAGTGGACCGAGGGGGTCAGCAAGCGGTTCGGCCTGGTCCACATCGACTACGAGACGCTGCGGCGCACGCCCAAGGACTCGTACGCCTGGTACCGCGACATGATCGGGGAACAGAAGCGGCAGGGAGCCGGTCCGGACGAGAGCGCCGGCTAGGCGGAGGCGAGGACCCGGTCCAGGACCCGGCGGCCCGCCCCCGGCGGCGGCTCCGTCAGTCCCACACCATGTCGAAGGCGCGCTCGAAGGTGACGTACCCCAGACGCTCGAAGGACTTCGCCATCGGCACGTTGCCCACGTCCGTCGCGGCCCGGATCCGCTCCACCCCGTCCTGCCCGGCGAGCACCCGGGTGCCCTCCGTGAGGAGGTCGTCGATGTAGCCGTGACCACGCCGCGCGGGCAGCACACCGATGTACGCGATGATCGGGTTGTAGCTGTTGCGGGCCGGGATCACGAAGCCGACCGGTTCACCGCCCGGGAGTTCCGCGATCCGCCACCACTCCCGCGGAGTGGTGTAGCCGGCCAGTTCCTCGTCGTAATGCTTCTCCGCGGCCCGGCGCGCCGACAGCCCGGAGGCCAGGTCCTGTTGGCCGTGGGCGTCGAGGGTGCCCTCCATCACGGGCGCCATCAGCGCGAGGAGGTCCTCGCGCCCGGCCACCGGGCGGAAGCGCAGCCGGCCGCTGCCGGCGGGCACCGGGGTGCCCGCGCGCCACTCCAGGCGCAGCCGCTCGACGAGCATCCGGGCACCGGCGCGCTCCATGACCCGGATCCGGGCCTCGACGGCATCGCGGGTCACCGGGTCCTCGCGCCAGTCCGGCGGCACGTACCGCCCGTACTCGGGGCGTCGGCCGCCCGCGGGCACGACCGCCGCGCTCGCCGTCTCCAGCAGCCGCAGGCCCACTTCGCCGCGCTCGGGCTCGGGCAGGGTGTCGTCGAGGTCGAAGAAGTCGAGAATGAGCGGCACCTCGCCGTCCGGGCTCCACCACGCGATCCGCGCCACCACCCGCTCGCCGCGCAGGGCCACCCACATCCACTCCGGGCGGCGGCGGCCGGAGCCGAGGTCGTCCGCCAGTTCGTGGTCCAGGACGTACGACAGCCGGCGGAAGAGGCCGAGCTCCTCCGGGCCGGCGAGCGGAAGGACGGTCAGTTCGAGTGGTGCATCAGACACAGAGTCTCCAGCGACTGCGCGGGGCGCCCGGCGGTCGCCGGGACGGCACGGCGGCAGACGGTAGCAACGTCCCGCCCCGGGTGCCCCTGAATATCCGGGTGAGGAGTGTGCGCGGGGCCGCCGGGCCGGCCGGCCCGCGCAGGTCAGGAGCGAGGAAGACGCGGCCGTTCTGGACACCTTGGGGCGGTCGGCCCGACAATTGACCCCGTGACGTCCTCCTTCGAGTTCCACACGTATCCCGCGCGGCTGTCCGACGCCCAGCGCGACCGTGTTCTCGGCGTGCTCAGAGAAGGCGCGGCGCAGGGAAAGCTCTCCCACGACACCTTCATGCGGCGCATGGAGGTGGCCCTGACCGCGAACCGCTCCGAGGAGCTGGAGGCGCTCACCGCCGACCTGGACAGCGGGGGCCGCTGGTCGCGGCGGCTGATGCGGGTCGTCGGCGGGGTCTCCGGCTTCCCCGAGCGGGTGCGCAGGGCCTGGTGGGCCGAGCGGCTGCCCAAGCTGCTGCTGCCGGCGCCGAGCCCGCACCCCCTGCTCATCGGCCGCGATCCGGGCAACGGGCTGCGCCTCAGCCACGAGACCGTGTCCCGGACGCACGCCGAACTCACCGTCCACGGCGGCCGGTGGCTGCTGCGCGATCTGGGCTCGACCAACGGCACCTGCGTCAACGGACAGCGCGTCACGGGGACGGTCTCGGTACGTGAGGGGGACCAGGTGAGCTTCGGCACGATGATGTTCCGGCTCTCCGCACCCGCGCTCAGGCCGCCCGCGTAGCGCGGCCGCGGACCGCTCGCCCTCACGCCTGCTGGTGCAGTCCGCGGCCCGCCAGGGTCAGGAAGGCCTCGCCGACCGCCTCCGAGAGCGTCGGATGGGGGTGCACGTGCTGGGCGACGTCGGACGGCTCCGCGTCCCAGCCGACGATCAGCTGGCTCTCGGCGATCATCTCCGAGACGTGCGGCCCGACGAGGTGGACGCCCAGGACCCGGCCGCCCCGCTCCGCGACCACCTTCACCATGCCGCCCTGCCCGTGCACCATGCCCTTGGCGACCGCGGTCAGCGGCATCGTGTTGACCACGACGTCGTGCCCGGCATCGCGGGCCCGCTCCTCGGAGAGCCCCACCGAGGCGGTCTGCGGGGCGGAGTACGTCACCCGGGGCACCGCCGCGTAGTCCACCGGCGCCGGACGCAGCCCGGCCAGCGTCTCCGCCACCAACAGGCCCTCGGCGAACGACGCGTGGGCCAGACCGAGGGACGGCGGCGGCAGCAGGTCGCCCACCACGTGGATGCCCGGCACCGCGGTCTCCAGCCGGGCCCAGTCCCGGGGGGCCACATGCCCGCGGTCGTCGGTGCCCAGCCCGGCCGCGGCGAGCCCCAGACCGTCCGTCACCGGGACCCGGCCCACCGCGACGAGCAGCCGCTCCGCCTCCACCGTGCGGCTCTCACCGCGCGGGGTGCGGACGGTGGCCCGCACCCCGTCGTCGAGCACGGCCGCCTCCAGGAGCCGCGCACCCGTCCGCACGTCGATCCCGCGTTTCTTCAGGCCACGGGTCAGGTGCCGGGACACATCGGCGTCCTCCAGCGGTACGAGCCGGTCGGCGGCCTCCACCAGGGTGACCCGGGCCCCCATCGACCGGTGCAACGAGGCGTACTCGACGCCGATCGCCCCGCCGCCCAGCACCAGCACCGACTCCGGCAGGCCGGGGGCGAACAGCGCGTCGTCGCTGGTCACCACCCGCCGCCCGTCGGCAACGAGACCCGGCAGCACACGCGGTCGCGACCCGGTGGCGAGCACGATGCCGCGCCGGGCGGCGACCTCCCCGTACCCGCCGATCCGGGCGCTGCGCGGGCCCGTCAACTCCGCGCTTCCGCGCACCACTTCCACCGCCGCGTGGGCGAGGTGGCCGGCCACGCCGCGGTGGTTGCGGTCCACGATGTCGTCACGGGTCGCGACGAGCGCCGGCCAGTCCACCGACTCCAGGGTCGCCTTCACCCCCCACCGCTCACGGGCCTCCGCGATTCCGTCGATGAGCTCGGCGGCGTGCAGCATCGCCTTGCTGGGGACGCAGCCCCGGTGCAGACAGGTGCCGCCCACCTTGTCGCGCTCCACGAGAACCACGCGCAGACCGAGCGCCGCGGCCCGCAGCGCGGTCGAGTAGCCGCCCGTCCCCCCGCCGATCACCAGCACATCGGTCCCGGTCACCTTCTCCGTCTGTGTCATGGCCCCACCCTCCGCCCGGCCCTTGCCATGAGTCCAAGGCAATGTTTGTGTGGGTCCGATGCACAACGTTCATGGCTGAGGGCGGGGAGCGGCGCGATGAGTCTGCGTCAGATGGAGTACTTGCTCACGGTCGTCGAGGAGTCCTCCTTCACCCGGGCCGCCGAGCTGCTCCATGTCACCCAGCCGGCGCTGTCCCACCAGATCAAGGCCCTGGAGCGGACCGTCGGCGGCACCCTGCTCGAACGGCTGCCGCGCGGCGTGCGCCTGACCCCGATGGGCCGCGCCTTCCTGCCGCACGCCGAGCGGTCCGTGCGCAGCGCCGCCCAGGCCCGGCGCGCGGCGAGGGCCGCGGCCGGCGCGGAGGGCGGCGAACTCCACATCGCCACCGTGCACGCGATCGCCGTCGGCATCCTTCCCGAGGTCTTCGCCCGCTGGCGCGGCACGCACCCCGGTGTCGGCCTCGTGCTCCACGAGTACGCCACCACGGAGGCGCTGGAGGAACAGATCGAGCGCGGCACCGCCGACCTCGCCGTCGGCCCGCCGCCCGCCGACTGGCCCGGCCCGGTCGTCCCGATCGGCGAGGAGGAGATCGTCCTGGTCGTCCCGTTCGACGACCGCCTCGCCGGACGCTCTCGCGTCCGCCTCCAGGAGCTCGCCGACCGGGCCTGGGTGCGCTGTGCGATGGAGGCCGTCGTGCACGGCCGGCCGTTCCTGGACTGGGTCTGCGGCGAGGCCGGCTTCGTACCGCGTACGGCGGTGCGGACCGAGCACACCTCGACCGCGGTACGGATGGCGGCCGCCGGGGTCGGTATCGCGACCGCCCCCGCGCATGTCGTACGGGGAGCGGTCGGCGAGGACTGCGCGGTGCTCGCCGTCGACCCGCCGTGGGCCCGCCCGCTCGCGGTGTTCTCCCGCGTCGAGCTGACCGGCGCCGCCGCCGCGTTCACCGGACTGCTGGACGCGTCCTGGCCGCCGGACCCGAGAACCGGCTCACCGGGCGGGCGGTGAGCGCCCCCGTCACCCGGACGGCCGCGTGCCGACTGCGGGGGGCCCGTCCCGGTGGTCCCCTGAGGGGGACCGCGCCGCACACCGGCGCACCGACCGCCCGGGGGTACGGATGCAGGCCGACGCCCCCGGAGACATACCCGCCCCGACGCCCTCGCCCGACCACCGTGCCGCCAGGCCGTCGCGGACGCGCCGGACGGACCGCCCCGCCGGCCCGAGCCTCCTCGCCCCCGGCGCGGCCCGCGACCCGTACCGCCTCTACCGGGTGCTGCGCGAGGAGTACCCGCTCAGCTACGACGCCCCGCTGGGAGCCTGGCTGATCAGCCGGTACGACGACGTGGTCACCGCACTCACCGGCCCGGGTTTCACCGGCTTCCCGCACGACGGGGCACCGCGCGGCGGCCCCGCACCGCTCGGCCTCTGCCACGGCAGCGCCCGCTGCCTGCCCCGCGACCGGTACACGGTGGTGACCGGCACCGCGCCCCCGCACCTGGCCGAACGCGTCGAGCGGACCGCGTACGTGCTGGCCCGGCGCATCGCCGGGCGCCGGCAGGCCGATCTCGTGGAGGAGTTCTGTCACTGGCTGCCCGCCGGTACCGGGCCGTTCCGGTCCCCGTCGCGCACCGGTGGCGGCGCGGCCGCCGACGAAGGGCCCTGCACCCGGCACACCGGGCTGCGCGAGACCGCACTCGCCTCGTTGCTCGCCAACCTGCTGGACGACCCCGACCTGCTGGCCGCCCTGCGCGTCGAACCGGCACTCGTCGGCCGGGCCTGGACGGAGTCGATGCGCCGCGATCCGCCGGTCCAGGTCGTGCTGCGGCGCACCCTCACCGAGGTCACCCTCAGCGGTGGCACCCTCCCGGCACGGACCCCCGTCGCCTGCCTGATCGGCGCGGCGGGACGCGATCCGGAACGGTTCGCCGCACCGGACCTGTTCGACCCCTTCCGCCGCGACCAGGGCCGCACGATCACCACCGGCCCGGCGGGCTGCCCGGCCGTGGTGCTCGGACGGCTGGAGGCCGAACAGGGCCTGCGCGCCCTGCTGGACGCCATGCCCCGGCTCCGCTGGGCGGACGGGTTCAGGCCGGCCGCCACCGGCCTGCTCACCCGAGGCCCGCGCTCCCTGCTGGTACGGCCCGGCTGAGCAGCGCCACCGGCCGCCCGGCGAACAGCTCGGCCACCGCGGCCGTGCCGCCGGAGAACTCCCGGCCCGGCGTCAGCAGATCCCGCCACACCCCGTCGTCCGGCAGTGTCAGCTCCGTCCCGCGCCAGCCGCCCGACTCCGCCAGCCGGAGCGACAGCCGGGTCACCGCGGTGACGACCTCGCCCGAGCGGCAGAACGCCAGACAGTGCCCGGCTGCCGGGCCGGAGGCCGCCAGCGGGGCGTACGTCCCCGACTCGCCGAACACCCCGGGCCGCTCGCGCCGAAGCCGCAGCGCCGCCATGGTGAGCTCCTCCTTCTCCGAGGCCGGCGCGTCGGCGCGGGGCTTGTGGAACGGCCGCCGGTTGTCCGGGTCGACCAGCGCCAGATACTCGCGCTCGGTGCCCTGGTAGAGGTCCGGCACCCCCGGCATCGTCAGCTGCACCAGCGCCGCGCCGAGCACATTGGCCCGCACCTGCGGGGCGAGCGTGCCCGCGAACCGGTCCAGCAGCGCCCGCACCGGACCGGTGCCGGCGGCCGGACCGGCGGCGACGAAGTCCGACATCGCCCGCTCGTACCCCGGATCGGGTTCGGTCCAGCTGGTGAAGAGACCCGACTCGCGCACCGCCTTCAGCAGCGCGGGCTCCAGCCGCGCCGCCTGCTCCGCGGCCGGGAAGCCCACACAGCCGAACGCGGTCTGCCACGCCTGCCAGGCCAGCTGCGGATCGGGGGCGGCCGCCGGGGACGTCCGGGCCAGTTCCGCCACCAGCCGCGCCCATGGCCCCGGACACTCCGAGAGCACCGCGACGGTTGCCCGGACGTCGGCGCTGCGCTTGGTGTCGTGCGTGGTCAGCGCCGTGCCGGTGGCGGGCCAGTCCCGCGCGAGCCGGGTGCAGAAGGCGTGGAAGTCCTCCGGAGCCACCGCCGGCTGCCCCGGATCACCGCCCACCTCGTTGGCCGAGACCAGCGGCACGTACCGGTAGTACGCGGTGTCCTCGACCGACTTGGCCCGCAGCGCGGACGCCGTCTGCGCGAACCGGTCGCAGAACGCCGCCCGGTCGCCCCCCGGGCCGAGCCGCCCCAAAGCCAGCTCCCGCACCACATCGACGGCCGACGCCTCCTCCCGCACGGCGAACACCGCCTTGGCGTCGCTCACCGCCGTCGCGTCGAGCGCCGCCGCGGCCGACTCCGTGCAGGGTCCGCCGGCCGTCACGTACGGCCGGTAGACCGGCACCCGGACCAGCAGTTCACGCACCGCGGTGTGCAGCGCCCACGGGGCGTGGTCGCGCAGCGCGGGGTCCTCGGCGCAGACGCGCGACGCCAGCCGGGTCAGCAGGGCGGTCTCGGCGGCCAGCTCATGGGTGACGACGCGGTACGCGGCCCGGCGCACGGTCGCCTGCCAGTAGCCTCCCCGGTCGCCGGCCGGGGAGGCGGACTCCCGGTAGTGGCCGAGCAGTTCCGCGGCGCCCATCGGGTCGACGAAGAGACCGTCGATCCGGTGCAGCGCGTCGTACCCGGTCGTCCCGGCCACCGCCCAGCCGGCCGGCAGCGGCTCGGGGCCGGTGAGGATCTTCTCCACCACGGTCCACACACCGCCGCTCGCCCCGGAGAGCCGCTCCAGATAGGCGGCCGGGTCGGCGAGTCCGTCCGGGTGGTCGATCCGCAGCCCCTCGACGGTCCCGTCCCGGACCAGTTCGAGGATCTTGGCATGGGTGGCGGCGAACACCTCAGGGTCCTCCACCCGTACCCCGATCAGCTCCGAGATCGTGAAGAACCGCCGGTAGTTCAGCTCGGTCCTGGCCAGCCGCCACCAGCCGAGCCGGTAGTGCTGGGCGTCCAGCAGCTCGGGCAGGTCGAGACCCGCGGTGCCGGCCCGGAGCGGGAACTCCTGCTCGCCGTGGCGCAGCACCTCCCCGTCGACCCGGAGCCCGTCGAGCTCCTCGCCGAGCCGGCCGCCGAGCACGGGCAGCAGGATCCGCCCGTCGCCCGCCTCCCAGTCGATGTCGAACCACTTGGCGTACGGGGAGCCCGGCCCCTCGCGCAGGACCTCCCGCAGCGCGTGATTGTGCCGGGGGTCGGCCGCCATGTGGTTGGGCACGATGTCCAGGACCAGCCCGAGCCCGTGCTCCCGGGCGGTGCGGGCGAGCCGCCGCAGCCCTTCCTCGCCGCCCAGCTCGGCGCGCACCCGGCCGTGGTCGACGACGTCGTAGCCGTGCCGGGAGCCGGGCACGGCTTCGAGGACCGGGGACAGATGCAGATGGGAGACGCCGAGCGTGGCGAGGTACGGCACGGCGTCCTCGGCGGCCGAGAACGGGAAGTCCGGCTGGAGCTGAAGCCGGTACGTGGCGGAAGGCGTCATGGGGACGTTCGTACCCAGATCCGGGCCCTCTGTGTCACCCGTCGCGCACAAGGGCCCGACCGGCGGCCCCGTACCCGGCGCTCCCTGCCCTACGCGGGCCGCTGGAGCACCGCCATGCTCCGGCCCACCAGCGTCACCCGATCGCCCGCCGCCACCTTCGGCCCCGCCCCGGTCAGCACGCCGGCCGGGCGGGCCGTGTCGACGACCACATGCCACTGCCGCCCGTGATTGACCGGCACGGCGAACTCCAGCGTCTCGGCGCTCGCGTTGAACATCAGCAGGAAGGAGTCGTCGGAGATCCGCTCGCCGCGCGGTCCGGGCTCCGAGATGGCGTGCCCGTTCAGAAAGACCGTCAGGGCCTTGGCGTGCGCCGCCTGCCAGTCCCGCTGGGTCATTTCCTGGCCCTCCGGCGTGAACCAGGCGATGTCCGAGAGCTCGTCGTGCGTGCCCTCCACCGGCCGCCCGTGGAAGAACCGGCGGCGCCGGAAGACCGGATGGTCCCGCCGCAGCCACACCATGGCCCGGGTGAACTCCAGCAGGCTGCTGCCGAGCCCGTCGACGTCCTGCGGGTCCGCCTCCTCGCCGTCGTCGGCCGCCGCCCCGTCCGGGTCGGGCCAGTGCACCCAGGACAGCTCGCTGTCCTGGCAGTACCCGTTGTTGTTGCCCAGCTGGGTGCGGCCGAACTCGTCGCCGTGACTGAGCATCGGCACCCCCTGCGACAGCATGAGGGTGGCGACGAAGTTCCGCATCTGCCGCTCGCGCAGCTCCAGCACCTCGGGCCGGTCCGTGTCGCCCTCCACGCCGCAGTTCCAGGACCGGTTGTGGCTCTCGCCGTCCCGGTTGCCCTCGCCGTTGGCGTCATTGTGCTTGTCGTTGTACGAGACCAGGTCGTGCAGGGTGAATCCGTCGTGGCAGGTGGCGAAGTTGATCGAGGCGAGCGGCCGCCTGCCGTCGTCCTGGTACAGGTCGGACGAGCCGGTCAGCCGCCCGGCGAACTCGGCGAGGGTCCGGGGCTCACCGCGCCACAGGTCCCGGACCGTGTCCCGGTACTTCCCGTTCCACTCGGTCCACAACGGCGGGAAGTTCCCCACCTGGTAGCCGCCCTCGCCCACGTCCCACGGCTCCGCGATCAGCTTCACCTGGCTGACCACCGGGTCCTGCTGCACCAGGTCGAAGAACGACGACAGCCGGTCCACCTCGTGGAACTGACGGGCCAGGGTGGCCGCCAGATCGAACCGGAACCCGTCCACATGCATCTCGGTCACCCAGTACCGCAGCGAGTCCATGATCAGCTGGAGCACGTGCGGGGAGCGCATCAGCAGGGAGTTCCCGGTCCCCGTGGTGTCCATGTAGTAGCGCTGGTCCTCGGCGAGGCGGTAGTACGAGGCGTTGTCCAGGCCCCGGAAGGAGAGCGTGGGACCCAGGTGGTTGCCCTCGGCCGTGTGGTTGTAGACCACGTCGAGGATCACCTCGATGCCCGCCTGGTGCAGCGCCCGTACGGCCTGCTTGAATTCGAGCACCTGCTCGCCCCGGTCGCCCCAGGAGGCGTAGGCGTTGTGCGGGGCGAAGAACCCGATGGTGTTGTAGCCCCAGTAGTTGGCGAGCCCCGCGTCCGCCAGCCGGTGGTCCTGGACGAACTGGTGGACCGGCATCAGTTCGATCGCCGTCACCCCGAGCTCCGTCAGGTGGGCGATGACCTCCGGATGGGCCAGTCCCGCGTAGGTGCCGCGCAGCTCCTTCGGCAGCCCCGGGTGAAGCATCGTCAGGCCCTTCACATGGGCCTCGTAGATCACCGTGCGGTGGTAGTCCGTACGGGGCCGCCGGTCGTCGCCCCAGTCGAAGTACGGATTGACCACGACGGACGTCATGGTGTGCGGCGCCGAGTCGAGGTCGTTGCGCGTGTCGGGCCGGCCGAACGGATAGCCGTACACCGCCTCGCCCCACTGGATCCGCCCGGCGACCGCCCGTGCGTACGGGTCGAGGAGCAGCTTCGCGGAGTTGCAGCGGGCGCCGCGCTGCGGCTCGTACGGCCCGTGGACCCTGAATCCGTACCGCTGACCGGGCATCACCCCGGGCAGGTAGGCGTGGCGGACGAAGGCGTCGGTCTCCCGCAGCTCCACCGCCGTCTCGGAGCCGTCGTCGTGCAGCAGGCACAACTCGATTCGGTGGGCGGCCTCCGAGAAGACCGCGAAGTTGGTCCCGGCGCCGTCGTACGTGGCACCCAGGGGGTACGCCTGTCCCGGCCAGACCTGCATAGATTCGACTCTTCCACTTTGATGCGGTTGCCTGGGGAATGCGGGCTCCCTGGGGCAGATCTTCCCCGAAAGAGCGCCCCTTACCTAAGACGTCGCCCGGTCCGGTCAACATCGGGCCCCTCCATGTCGCCCGGAACCGGAATCCGGCGGCCCCAGCCGGCCGGCTGCCCGGTATGCGGCGTGGGGTGGGGTGTTTAATCACTATGAATCCGCTCACTACGGCAGATCTTGTCTCAGGGAACAGGCCTGTCCAGTAGGGGAGTTGAGAAAGGAGCCTGCGCATCCGGCTGCACCGGCTCCCGCTCCCGGAGTACCCTTCCTTGATCGTTGGTGGGGGAGTGGAAGGCGGTGCGCGGGTGAGCTCGGGAGGTTTCGAGCTGCCCCCAGGTGACACTGGTCACGAGGGGGACGTCACCGATGTGCCGCCCGGGGCGGTCTCGCTCGCCCGGCCCATGGAGATCGGTGCGGAGCTGGACTGGGGAGCGGACGCCTGGAGCGAGGTGCGCACACGTGCCCAGCGGGCCGGGCGCGCCTACATCTGGCTGAATCTCGTGGAGCAGCGGCTGCGCGCCGTGGTCGCCGCGGTGCTCCGGCCCATCTACGAACCGGTCCACGGCGAGGACTGGGTGGTGGCCGCGGCGGGGCCCGCCGGGCAGGAGTGGGTGCAGCGCGCCGTCGCCGTGCGCGAGGTCTCCCGCCGCAAGGGCTATCTGCTCGACCCGGCCGACGACAACGTCCTGAGCTTCCTCACGCTGCCTCAGCTGCGTGAGCTGATGGTCCAGCACTGGCCCTGTTTCGAGCCCTACTTCGACGACCGCCGCGATGTGGAGCTGGCCCTCGACGAGCTGGAGGTCGCCCGCAACGTGGTCTCCCGCAACCGCGCGCTCAACGAGGCGGTGCTCGCCCAGGCCGAGCGTGCCTCGGCACGGCTGCTGGAGATCCTCGGCAGCGGCGCCGCGGTCCCGTCCGCCGACCGGCTCCCCGTCGACGCCGTCGAGGAGCTGGTGGGCGACCGGTACGCGGACGTGGTCTCCGTCCACCCCGACCGGGTGCGGCTCCAGCGCCAGCTGCCCGCCGAGGACCTCTTCGGGGGAGCGCGCCGGCTGGACGCGATCGGCATAGGGCTCAATCTGCTGGTGCAGAACTTCTCCGGCCGCCGGCTGATCCGGCTCGCCGAGTCGGGCTGCCGGGTCCGGCTGCTCTTCATCAACCCGGCCAGCAGCGCGGTCAAGCGCCGGGAGCGGGAGCTGGGCCTCAAGAAGGGCGAGCTGAGCCGGACGGTGGAGATGAACATCCTCCACATGCGCCGGGTCCGCTCCAAGCTCCGCGACCCGGGCGCCTTTGAGATCCACGTCTTCGACGAGACCCCGCGCTTCACCGCCTACCTGGTGGACGGCGACGGGTCCGACGCGGTGGGGGTCGTCCAGACCTATCTGCGCCGGGCCCGCGGCATGGAGGCGCCCGTGCTGGTGCTCCGGGGCGGCGGGCGGGCGGTGGTCCGGGCCGGGCAGGACAGCGAGCACGGACTGTTCGAGACGTACCGCGAGGAGTTCGAGTCCGTGTGGACCGACTCACGGCCGGTCTCCTGAGAGGCCGTCCTCCAAAGGGCGCTGTCAGTGCCCCGTGCGAGGGTGGTCGTCACCTGGGGGAAGCACCACGAAGGAGGTACGGGATGAGCTGGCACCGGCATGCGCTGGTCGGCTTCGACCTGGAGACGACGGGTACGGAACCGCTGGAGGCCCGGATCGTGACGGCCGCGGTCGTCGCGGTCGACGGCGGTGACGGCGAACCTGCGGACCGGCACACCTGGCTGGCCGATCCGGGGATCCGGATCCCCGCGCAGGCCTCGGCGATCCACGGCATCAGCAGCGAGCGGGCGGCGGCCGAGGGCCGGCCGGCGCGCGAGGTGGCCGACGAGATCGCCGACACCCTGACGGGCTACTGGCGCCGGGACGTGCCGGTCGTCGCGTACAACGCCGCCTTCGACCTGACGCTGCTGACGGCCGAGTTGCACCGCCACGGACTGCCGTCGCTGAGCGAGCGCCTCGGCGGCGCGGGGATCGGCCCGGTGATCGACCCGTACACGATCGACCGGGCGGTGGACCGTTACCGCAAGGGCAAGCGGAATCTGGAGGCGGTCTGCGTCGAGTACGGCGTGGTCCACGGCGGGGCGCACGACGCGGGGGCGGACGCGCTGGCAGCGGTGCGGGTGGCGTACGCGATAGCCGCGCGGCACGGGTCGGTGGCCGCGCTGTCGGCGGCGGAGCTCCACGAGCGCCAGATCACCTGGTACGCGGAGTGGGCCGCCGACTTCCAGAAGTTCCTGCGCCGCAAGGGCGAGGCGGACGCGGTCATCGACGGCCGGTGGCCGGTCCGGGAGCCGGCGCCGGTCTCGGGCTGAGGGGGCGCTGCCCGGCCTTCGGCCGTGCCGTGTCCTCGATCGCCGGACGGGCTTGGATAAATAAACAAACCCGTGCCGCGCTCACCGCACGGAACCAGGGCGCCGTGACGG
>NZ_JBFAJY010000041.1:0-26476 GCF_040655445.1 Streptomyces sp. NPDC050423 | reverse complement strand
GCGCTGGGCGTCGACTCGCTCAAGCCGTACGCCGATCTGCTCCGCGCCCACCCCGAGGATAAATAATCAAGCCCGTCCGGCGATCGAGGACAGCTCCGCGGGCTCAGAACGGGTTCCACCGCACCCCCGCGTCACCGTCGCGCAGCGACGCCACGCGCCTGCGGAACTCCGTGAGCGCCTTCGGGTTGGCCGGTGCGTGCTGTGCGACCCACGCGCAGCTCGCGGTCTCCCGCGCCCCGCGCAGCACCGCGCAGCCGTCCCACTCCCGGACGTCCCACCCGTACGCCGTGGTGAACGCGTCATAGGCGTCGGCCGCCAGCGCGTACCGGTCGCGGGACAGGGCCAGCACCACCAGGTCGTGCTCGCGCAGATCCGCCGAGAAGGTCTCCAGGTCCACCAGGACCGGCCCGTCCGGACCGACATGGACATTGCGCGGGAGCGCGTCGCCGTGGATCGGGCCCGGGGCCAGATGCGGCACCAGCGCGGCGGCGGCCGTCGCGAAGCCGTCGCGGCGCTCGCGCAGATAGGCGGCGTCGGCCGGGTCGATCGCGTCGCCCGCCAGGCCCAGCCAGCGCTCGACGCCGCCCAGCAGCTCCCGGCGGGGCAGGACGAGGCCCTCCGGGGCCGGCAGCGCGTGCACCGCGGTGAGCAGCGGCGCCAGGTCCCGCGGCACGGCGGGCCGCACCGCGTCGGGCAGCCGGTGCCACAGCGTCACCGGGTGGCCCTCGACCAGCCGGGCCGAGGGCTCGGCGGCCCGGACCGCGGGGACGCCGGACGCGGCGAGCCACTGTGCGACGGCCACCTCGCGTTCGGCCCGGACCCGCAGTTCCGGACTCCGTACGGCGTCCCGGCCGATCTTGACCACCAGGTCGCCCACGGCGAACACCGCGTTCTCGCCCAGCGCGAGCAGCTCCGCGTCGCCGGGGTGTCCGGCGGCGGCCAGTACGTCGCGCGCTCGCATCTCGTTCATGGATCCGATTTTCGCATCTGTGCAGGTTGTCTTGACGAACCGGCTGGGCCTCAGCACGATGACGGAGGCCACCTGAGCGGCCAGAACGGTATAAAGCCGGTCGAATGACGCAAGGGGGTCGTATCCGTGACATTGGCGAGTGCAACCGTGCGGTCCGGGCGGCACGGTCCGCCGACAGGCCCGCACGGCAGGCCGTCCGCCCGGATCAACCGGAACGCCGGTACCTGGTTCCTGGTGCTGCCGGCCCTCATCCCGATCCTGGTCCTCAGCGTCGGCCCGCTGCTCTACGGCATCGCACTGGCCTTCACCGACGCCCAGTCGGGCCGTACCCGGTCCACCCAGTGGGTCGGCGCGCTGAACTTCCAGGACCTGTTGCACGACGGACTGTTCTGGGACTCGTTCCGGATCGGCCTGGTGTGGGCGGTCGGCGTCACCGTCCCGCAGTTCGTGCTGGCCCTCGGCCTGGCGCTGCTGCTCGACCAGAACCTGCGGATGCGGTGGCTGGCGCGGGCGCTGGCGATCATCCCGTGGGCGATGCCGGAGGTGGTCGTCGGCATCATGTGGCGGCTCGTCTACAACCCGGACGCCGGAATCCTCAACGAGACCATCCGCGACCTCGGACTCGGTGACGGCCGGGACTGGCTGACCGGCCTCGCCACCGCGCTGCCGGCGGTGGTCGTGGTCGGGGTCTGGGCCGGGATGCCGCAGACCACAGTCGCCCTGCTGGCCGGCCTGCAGAACACCCCGCACGAACTCCACGAGGCGGCCGCCCTGGACGGCGCGGGCGCCTGGCGCCGCTTCCGTACCGTCACCTGGCCCGCGCTCAGACCCGTCGCCCTCTCCATCACCGCCCTCAACTTCATCTGGAACTTCAACTCCTTCGCCCTGGTCTACGTGCTGACCAACGGGGGTCCGGGCGGCCGGACCCGGCTGCCGATGCTCTTCGCGTACGAAGAGGCCTTCCGGTACGGGCAGTTCGGCTACGCCGCCGCGATGGGCTGTGTGATGGTCGCGGTGATCTCCGTGCTCCTCGCCGTGTACCTCGTGGGACGGCTCGGCGGAGGTGAGGACCGATGAGTACGCGTACCCGCACAGCCGCGCGCGCCGGACAGTACCTCGCGCTCCTGTGCTACCTGGTCTTCCTGGCGTTCCCGTTCGTGTGGCTGATCTCCACCGCCTTCAAGCCGGCACCCGAACTGGGCTCGCTGCACCCCACCTGGATCCCCGAGCACCCGACGCTCGACAACTTCCGGGCCGCCTTCGACGAACAGCCGCTGCTCCGGGCCGCCGCCAACTCGCTGATCGCCGCGCTCTCGGCCGGGGTCATCGCCGTCGTCATCGCCACCCCGATGGCGTACGTGATGGCCCGCCACCGCTCGCGGCTCTCCACCGCCGCCACCGGCTGGGTCGTGGTCAGCCAGGCGTTCCCGTTCGTCCTGCTGATCATTCCGCTCTTCCTGGTCCTCAAGCATCTGCATCTGATCAACACGCTGTGGGGGCTGATCATGGTGTACGTCGTCTGGTCGCTGCCGTTCGCGCTGTGGATGCTGGTCGGATACGTACGGGCCGTCCCGCCCGAACTGGAGGAGGCGGCGGCGGTCGACGGCGCGAGCCGGCTGCGGACGCTCGTCTCGGTCACCGCGCCGCTGCTGGCCCCCGGGATCGTCGCCACCGCGCTCTTCGCCTTCATCACCGCGTGGAACGAGTTCTTCTTCGCGCTCGTCCTGCTCAAGACACCGGAGAAGCAGACCTTGCCGGTCGTACTGACCCACTTCCTCGGCGCGGAGGGTGCGAGCGACCTGGGGCCGCTCGCCGCCGCCGCGTTCCTCGCCACCCTCCCCTCGCTCGTCCTCTTCGCGGTCATCCAGCGGCGGATCACGGGCGGCATGCTGGCCGGGGCGGTGAAGAGCTGATGCGCGCGGTGCTGCGGACCGCGGCCGCGGCGGCCACCGCACTGGCCCTGCTCCTGACCGGGTGCGGTGGCGGCGGCGACGGCCGGGCGGATGGGAGGATCACGATCCGCTTCCAGTCGCTGGCCTGGCAGAAGGAGTCCGTCGACGCCAACAAGCAGCTGGTGAAGGAGTGGAACGCGAGCCATCCCGATGTCCGGGTCCAGTACGTCCAGGGCAGCTGGGACAGCGTCCATGACCAGCTCCTCACCTCGTTCGAGGGGGACGAGGCACCGGACGTCATCCATGACGCGTCCGACGACCTCGCGGACTTCGCCTACGGCGGCTACCTCGCCGATCTGCGCACCCTGCTGCCCGACCGGCTCACCGCCGACATCCCGCGGCAGAGCTGGCGGACCAGCACCTTCGACGGCGGCGTCTACGGGGTGCCCTTCCTCCAGGAGCCGCGCGTCCTGATCGCCAACACCCGGATCCTCAAGGCCTCGGGCGTCCGCATCCCGACCCCGGCGCACCCCTGGAGCTGGACGGAGTTCCGCCAGGTCGCCAAGAGGCTGACGGGCAAGGGCCGTTACGGGGTGGCCTGGCCGCTCAGGGAACCGGTCTCCGTCACTCTCAACCTCGGCCTCTCGGCCGGTGGCGAGCTGTTCCACCGCGGCGCCGACGGAAAGGTCACGCTCGCCATGGACGCGGGCGATCTCGTCGTCCCAAGGACCATCCACGACCAGGTCAACACCGACCACAGCGCCGCCCGCACGGCGCTCGGCATGGGGGGCGGCGACACGCTGCCCGGTCTCTTCGGCGGCAAGTACGCCATGGTGCCGCTCGGGTTCTCCTACCGTCAGCAGGTGGTCGAGCAGGCCCCGAAGGGCTTCGAGTGGACGGTGCTGCCCGCCCCGGCCGGCAGCGCGGGACCGGCCCAGGGGGTGAGCCCGCAGACCCTGTCCGTCGCCGAGGACAGCCCGCACAAGAAGGAGGCCGTGGAGTTCATCGACTTCCTGCTGCGGCCGGCGAACATGGTGCGCCTCGCCAAGGGGGACTGGATGCTGCCGACCGGCAGGGCGGCCCTGGCGGATCCCTCGCTGCACACCGCCGACCGGGGCTGGGCGACCGGCGCCGCCCTCGCGGGCGCACTGCGCTCCGCGCCCGCCCAGTCCGTGCGCGGCTACCCCGAGTGGAAGGACAAGGTCGCCACCCCCGCGTTCCAGGAGTACTACAGCGGTGCGATCGACGCGGCCGAACTGAGGAAGCGTCTGGTCGACGACGGGAACCGGGTGCTGGCCCGCTACCAGCGCTGAACCACGCCCTCCCCTCGGCGTCCGGGGGAAGGCGAGGGCGGAGCCGGTCGGTTCCCCGAGACGGAGGGTGTACGCCCCTCACATGTAAAGGGTATTGGGGGGTCGTGCGCCCGACTTGCGCACGGCCGGCCGGTTTCGTATTACGAAACCTTGTTGAGTAAGTCACAGGCGCATGAAGGTCTTGATCTGAGCGCGTCAATGGGTGAGGGTTTCGAGTCAGCCCCCGGAGATCTTCCGGCCGAGGGCCAATCCCCCCACAAAGAATGACGAGGAGACCCCTCTTCATGGCAATTCACAAGCGCGCACGCCGCTTCAAGCTCACCGCCGCGATCACCGCCGTCGCCGCCGCAGCCGGAATCACCCTGCTGGGCAGCCCCATGGCCGGAGCGGCACCCGCCCCCGCCATGGGCAAGATCTACGGTGCCGACGCGGCAACCGCCGTATCCGGCAGCTACATAGTGATGCTGGACCACAAGGCCGACAAGGCGAAGCTCGCCAAGGAGTACGGCGGCAAGCTGAAGCGCAACTACAGCTCCGCCATCAACGGCTTCTCCGCCAGCGGTCTTTCGCGGACCGAGGCCAAGCGGCTCGCCGCCGACCCGGCCGTCTCCAAGGTCGTCCAGAACAAGAAGTTCCACGTCGACGCGACCCAGGACAACCCGCCGTCCTGGGGTCTGGACCGCATCGACCAGACCGAGACCGCCGGCGACGACGCGTACACCTACCCGGACAGCGCGGGTGAGGGCGTGACCGCGTACGTCATCGACACCGGTGTCCGCATCACCCACGAGGAGTTCGAGGGCCGGGCCAGCTACGGCTACGACGCCGTGGACGACGATGACAACGCCGACGACGGCTACGGCCACGGAACCCACGTGGCCGGGACCATCGCCGGTGCGACGTACGGCGTCGCCAAGAAGGCCAAGATCGTGGCCGTCCGGGTCCTCGACGACTCCGGCTCGGGTACCACCGAGCAGGTCGTCGCCGGCATCGACTGGGTCACCGCGAACCACGAGGGCCCGTCCGTGGCCAACATGAGCCTCGGCGGCGGCGTTGACGAGGCACTCGACGCGGCGGTCCAGAAGTCCATCGCCTCCGGAGTCACCTACGGAGTGGCCGCCGGCAACGAGTCGGGCGACGCGAGCGAGAGCTCCCCGGCGCGCGTCCCGGAGGCCATCACGGTCGCCTCGTCCACGGTGGACGACGAGCAGTCGTCGTTCTCCAACTACGGCTCGATCGTGGACATCTACGCCCCGGGCTCGGACATCACCTCGGCGTGGAACGACAGCGACACCGGCTCCGACACCATCTCCGGTACGTCCATGGCGACTCCGCACGTCGTCGGTGCCGCCGCCGTCTACCTGGCGGGACACCCGGACGCCACCCCGGAGGACGTCTCCACGGCGCTGACCGACGGAGCCACCCCGGACGCCATCAGCAACGCCACCGAAGGCACGGCGAACAAGCTGCTGAAGGTCGTTGAGTAACAGCACCACCCCCAGACCGGCGGCCGCCGCGCTCTCCCCCACGGGGCGCGGCGGCCGCACGGCTCGGGCTGATCGTCCTATGGTGTGCCCATGACGATGTACGCGGCGCTGCTGCGCGGGATCAACGTGAGCGGCCACCGGAAGGTCCCGATGGCCGAACTCCGCACCCTGTTCACCGGACTGGGCCACGGCGACGTCCGCACCCACCTGCAGAGCGGCAACGCCGTCTTCAGCAGCGAATCGGACGACGAGAACGCACTCGCGGCAGGGCTGGAGCGGGCCATCGCGGAGCAGTTCGGCTTCGACGTCCCGTGTCTGGTCCGGGACGGCGGCTATCTCGCGGCCGTGGCCGCGGCCTGCCCGTTCCCCGCCGCCGAACTCGAAGCGAAGCAGTTGCACGTCACCTACTTCGACCGGCCGGTCGACGCCGCCCGCTTCGCCCCGCTGGACGCCGCGGCCTTCCTCCCCGAGGAATTCCGGCTCGGCGACCGCACCCTCTACCTCTACGCACCCGACGGACTGGGCCGCTCCAGGCTCGGCGCGGCGCTGGCCAGGCCCTCACTCAACAAGGGCCTGACGGGGACCTCACGCAACTGGAACACCGTCACCAGACTCGTGGAGATGACCGGGGGCCACGCGTGAGCGAGCCGTCCCCGGGCGTGGCCGCGGCGGTCGAGGGCGAACTCCGCCTCCTCGACCCGCTGGTCCGGGCCTCCACCGAACTCCTCGACCAGGTCCTGCACCCCGACTTCCGCGAGGTCGACACCACCGGCCGCCACTGGGACCGCGACATGGTCATCGCCTCGCTGACCACGGGCACCGGCTCACGCCCGGGACAGCTCACCGCCTCCCGGATGCACGGGATCCAGCTCGCCGACCGGCTCGTCCACGTCACCTTCGACACCGAGACCAAGGGCGACCGCGCCCACCGCAGTTCACTGTGGCGGCTCACCGAGACGGGGTGGCTGCTCTACTACCACCAGGCCACCCCCTTCGTCACGGGACCGGCGACCGAGGACTGAGAGGCCGTCGGATCAGCGCCGGGCGGCCCGCTGAGCCCGCGCCGTCCACCGGCCGTCCGTGCGGGAGATCCGTACCGGATGACCGAAGCAGTCACTGACCTGATCCGTGGTCAGCACCTCGTCCGCCGGCCCCGAGGCCACACACCGTCCACCGCGCAGCAGCATCGCATGGGTGGTGGAGGCGGGCAGCTCCTCCAGGTGGTGGGTGACCAGCACCGTCGCCAGGTCCGGGTGCTCCTCGCGCAGCGCGTCCAGACTGTCCAGCAACTGCTCCCGGGCGGCCAGGTCAAGACCGGTGGCCGGCTCGTCCAGCAGCAGCAGCCGGGGCTGCGGCATCAGCGCACGGACGATGAGCGTACGGCCCCGCTCGCCCTGCGACAGCGCGGGCCAGCGCGCCCCCTCCTTGCCGCCCATGCCCAGCATCTTCAGCAGCCGCGCCGCCCGCTCCCGCTGCTCCGGGCTCGCCGACCAGCGCGGCACCGGCTCGACCGAGTTGGTCAGCCCCGTCAGCACCACCTCGTTCACCGACAGCGGGGAACGCAGCGGATGGCGCGGATCGACATGCCCCAGCAGCGTCCGCAGCTCCCGCAGATCGACCCGTCCGATGGTGCGGCCCAGCACCTCCACCGTGCCCCGGGTGGGATGCCTGATCGCGCCGAGCAGCCCCAGCAGAGTGCTCTTGCCCGCGCCGTTGGCGCCGAGCAGCGCCCAGTGCTCCCCGCCGCGCACCGTCAGCGACACCGAGTCGAGCAGGATCCTGCCGTCCCGCACGAGCGTGATGCCGTCGGCCCTGATCACCGGAACCGGGGCCGTGGCAGAAGACGGGGCGACAGTGGCGGTGGTGGTCACGTGCGGTACTCCTTCATGCGGATGCGAGCGCCTCCAGGAGGCTCATGTCATCGGTCGACAGCCGGATCTCCCGGGCCCCGAGGTTCTCCGCGAGATGGACGGGCGAACCGGTGCCCGGAGTCGGGCAGAGCGCGGGGGAGTGGTGCAGCAGCCAGGCGAGGGCGATCTGCCCGCGGGTGGCACCGTGGCGTTCCGCGACCCCTGCGAGCGCCGCGGCGTCCTCGCCGGTCAGCGCGCCGTTCGCCAGCGGGAACCAGGGCAGGAAGGCCAGGCCGTGGGCCTCGCACACCTTCAGTACCGCGTCCGACGAACGGTCCAGGAGATTGAACCGGTTCTGCACCGAGGCGATCCCGGTCAGGGAGAGCGCCTGCTCCAGCTGGTCGGCGGTAACGGTGTCCAGACCGATGTACCGGATCTTACCCTCCTGCCGCAGCGCATCCAGAGCGCCCAGCTGCTCGGCCGGCGGCACCTGCGGATCCAGCCGGTGCAGCTGGTAGAGGTCGATCCGGTCGGTCCGCAGCCGGCGCAGGCTCGCCTCGCACATCGTCCGCAGCTCCTCGGGCCGCCCCGCGATGTGCCAGGCGCTGTCACTGGTCCGTACGACGCCGCCCTTGGTCGCGATCACCAGATCGTCGCGGTACGGGTGCAGCGCCTCGGCGACCAGCTCCTCGGCCACCCCGGGGCCGTAGTTGTCGGCGGTGTCGATCAGGGTCACGCCCCGGTCGACCGCCGCCCTGAGCACGGCCAGCGACTTCTGCCGGTCGCCGGGGGGACCCCAGTACCCGGGGCCGGTCAGCTGCGCGGTGCCGTAGCCGAGACGCCGCACGGGCAGCTCGCCGCCGAGGAGGAAGGAGTCGTCGGGGGATCGCAGAACGGAAGACATGGGGGAAACAGTAGTCTGGATGGCGGATACAACTTCTGTCCCGGGGTGCGACCTTGAGGTGCCGCGACGCCGCCGGCCCCCGGGTCGGCGGCCGTACGGAGGAGCGGGATGCGCTACGTCATCGTGGGAGCGGGCGCCGTCGGCGGTGCCATCGGCGGACGGCTGGCCGAGGCCGGCCACCGCGTGGTGCTCGTGGCCCGCGGAGCCCAGTACGAGGCGCTGCGCACCGGCGGACTCCGGCTTGCCACCCCCGACGGCATCCGTACCCACGAGCTCCCCGTCGTCGACGGGCCCGAAGCGCTCCCGTTGGCCCCGGACGACGTCCTCGTGCTCGCCGTCAAGACGCAGGACAGCATCGCCGCACTCGACGCCTGGAGCGCCCGGCCGGTGGCGGGCGGCGGCACCGCCGGCGAGCGGCTGCCGCTGGTCTGCGCACAGAACGGTGTGGAGAGCGAACGCCTCGCGCTGCGCCGCTTCGACCGGGTGTACGGCATGTGCGTCTGGCTGCCCGCGACCTTCGTGCGGCCCGGCGAGGTGTCCGCGGCCGGCGCCCCGCTCACCGGCATTCTGCACCTGGGCCGCTATCCGGCGGGGACCGACGACACCGCCCGGCGGATCGCCGCCGACCTGGAGGGGGCGAAGCTGCTCGCCCCCGTGGTGCCGGACGTGATGCGCTGGAAGTACGGCAAGCTGCTCTCCAACCTGGCCAACGCGATCGAGGCGGCCACCGGGCCGCTCACCGGGGACGACGCCCTCGCCCTGTTCGAACGGGCACTGGCCGAGGGGCGGACCGTGCTCAGGGCGGCCGGTGTCGACGCGGTCGGCCGGACCGAACAGGCCGAGGCACGCGGCGGCCGGCTCCGCTTCGAACCCTTCGACGGCTCCCCGCGCGGCGGCGGCTCCTCGTGGCAGAGCCTCAGCCGGGGCACCGGCACGATCGAGGCCGACTACCTCAACGGCGAGATCGTGCTGCTCGGCCGGCTCCACGGCGTACCCACCCCGGTCAACGACGTGTTGCGGCGGATCGCGAACAGCTGCGCCCGCGAGCGCCGGGAGCCCGGCTCGATGTCCGTCGCCGAGCTGACCGCACTGGTCGACGCGGCCGTCTGACCGCCGCTGTCGCTTTTCTTCAATACCCGGGGCGGGCGGCGGTCCTAGCCTGTTCCGTATGAAGACCGAGCACGCTCATATGACCGAATGCGCCGCAGAGGCGGCCCGAGTGGCCCGCGGCGTCCGCGCCGCACAACTCGACGACTCCGCCACCCCCTGCGAAGGCTGGGGCGTCCGCGGGCTCGTCAACCACTGGGTGCTCTACACCTCGCACGGCATGGAGCACCGCGCCCTGCGCACGGAGATCCCCGAGGAGCTCACCGCCCGCGACTTCACGGCGGACGCCGACTGGGCCGCGCGGTACGCGGCGCAACTGGACCGTGCCGTCGCCGCCTGGTCGGACCCGGCCGTCTGGGAGGGCACCATCGGCCAGGGTGACGCGGCCTCACCGGCCGCCGGCACCGCCGAGATGCTCATCATGGAGACGGCGCTGCACGGCTGGGACGTGGCACGGGCCACCGGCCAGGAGTTCCGGCTCTCCGACGGGGCGGCCGGCTATGTCCTGGAGGTCGTGGAGAAGACCGCCGCGCTCTACCGGCAGTACGAAGGCTTCGCCGCCGAGATCACCGTCGAGAACCGGGCCTCCGGATTCGAGCGGGCCCTCGCCCTGAGCGGGCGCGATCCGCGGTGGACCGCCGCCTGAAAGTGGCCCAGCCGCACGGCCGCTGAATGGCCCGTGGAGGTGCGCCACCGGCTGGCTACGCTCATGTCATGACCACTCACCGCAGCCCGGACCCGGGCAGGCCCGCCGTCGACTTCTGGTTCGACCCGGCCTGCCCGTTCGCCTGGATCACCTCGCGCTGGATGCTGGAGGTGGAGCAGCAGCGCGACATCGAGCTCCGCTTCCATGTGATGAGCCTCTACCTGCACAACACCGGCAACGAACTCCCCGACTGGTACCGCACCCTGGTCGACAAGTCGATCGGCCCGGTGCGTGTCGCCGCCGCGGCGGCCGAGCAGCACGGCGACAGTGTCCTGCGCGACCTGTACACGGCGTTCGGCACCCGGATCCACCAGCGGAAGAACGAGGACTTCGACGAGGTGATCGCCCAGTCCCTCGACGAGCTGGGCCTGCCCGCCGGGCTGGCGGCCGCCGCGCACACGGACACCTTCGACGCGGCGCTGCGGCTCAGCCATGACGCGGGCAAGGACCCGGAGGCGGACGGATACGTGGGTACGCCCACCATCCACGTCGACGGGAGCGTCTGGTTCGGCCCGGTGCTGCGGGCGGTACCGCGCGGCGAGAAGGCGGCGCTGCTGTTCGACAGCTTCCGGGTGCTCGCCGGCCACGAGGACCTCTTCGAGCTCAAGCGCACCCGCACGGGCAGCCTCGACGTCGGCTGAGCGGGGCTACGCGCCGATCGACGCCATCCGGGCGGCCGGCACCAGGGACTCGTCGTACCGGTCCAGCAGCAGCCGCGCCAGCTCCGGCGACGGGCCCAGCACCCCGGCCAGCACATCCGCACCGGCCTCGGCCGCCCCCGCCGCGATGCGGTCCGGGAGGCGGCCGGGCGCGATCACGTACGGGGCCACCGCGACGCGGCGCACCCCCTCGGCGCGCAGGGCCCGTACGGCGTCCCCGGTGTGGGGGTAGCCCCCGGCAGATACAGCGGAGGCGAACGCAGGCCGCACGGAACACCAACCGGTGTGCCGCAGCTCCCGCGCGATTTCAGCGATCACTGCGATCGCCTCCGGGTCGGTGGAGCCCGCCGAGGCCAGGACGAGCCCGGTCGAGCCTCTGTCGCCGGGGCGGACCCCGGCCTCGTGCAGCCGCCGTTCCAGGGCGGAGTTCAGCAGCGGCGACGGGCCGAGCACCTCGGCCTGCCGCACCCGCAGCCGCGGAAGCCCGGCGCGGGCCTCCCGCAGTACCGCCGGGATGTCGGCCTTGGCGTGGAAGGCCCGGGTGAGCAGCAGCGGCAGCGCCACCACCTCATCCGCTCCCTGAGCGGCCAGCCGCTCCAGGACCCGCGGCACCGGCGGTGCGTTGAAGTCCAGGAACCCGGTCTCCACCCGCAGCCCCGGCCGCAGCGCCCGTACCCGCGCGGTCAGCGCGTGCACGGTCGCGGCGTGCCGGGGATCGCGGCTGCCGTGGGCGATGACGAGGAGGACCGGGGAGGTCATGCCGGGCCCTCTCAGCTCTTGACCAGGAGGCCGCGGCTGCGGAGCACCCACCGCTCCAGCGGACTGAAGATGAGCAGATCGATGGCGATGCCGACGATCAGGATCAGGAAGATGGCGAGGAAGACCATCGACATGCTGCTGGTCTCACGGCCCTGCTCCAGCAACTGTCCCAGTCCCACGCCGAGATCGGGCGACGAGGCGATGATCTCGGCGGCCATCAGCGAGCGCCAGGAGAACGCCCAGCCCTGCTTCAGCCCCGCCAGATAGCCGGGCAGGGAAGCCGGGAGCACGATGTGCCAGGTGCCGCGCAGCCCGGTGGCGCCCAGCGTCTGGCCGGCCCGCAGGTGCAGCGGCGGGATCTGGTCGACACCGGCGACGAGACCGTTGGCGATCGACGGGACGGCGCCCAGCAGGATCACCGCGTACATCATCCGGTCGTCCAGCCCCAGCCAGATGACCGCGGGCGGCACCCACGCCACCGACGGCAGTGACTGGAGCCCCGAGAGCACCGGTCCGATCGCCGCGCGTATCACCTTGACCCGCGAGACCAGCAGCCCCAGCGGGGTGCCGATGACGAGCGCGAGGAGGAAGCCGAGCAGGCCGCGCGAGACGCTGGTCCAGATGTAGCCGAGCAGGGTGCCCTGGGCCCAGGCGTTGGACACCTCGTCCCAGACGAGGGCCGGCGACGGCAGCTTGTAGTCGTCGGTGACCTTCGCCCAGATCAGGATCTGCCAGATGATGAGCACCAGTGCGACGGCCACCACCGGAGGCAGCACCTTCTGCACCAGCACCTGGCGCACCGGGGTCCGGGTCACCCGCACCGCGTCGAGAGCGTCGAGCCCCGCTTCGAGGCCGGCCATGTCCCGGGCGGCGTCCCCGGGAGCGCCGTCCCCGGCGGCGCTGTCCTTGGCGGTGGTCTCAGTGCTGGCCATGTCGGCGGATCTCCCCACGCAGTTGTTCGGTGATCTCGATGGAGAGCTCCGCCACGGCGGTGTCCTCGATCCGGCGCGGCTGCTCGATGTCGACCGTCCACTCCCGGGCGATCCGGCCCGGCCGCGAGGAGAGCAGGACGACCCGTTCGGCGAGCCGGACCGCTTCGCGCACGTTGTGCGTGACGAAGAGGACCGAGACGTTCGTCTCGCGCCAGATCCGGGTCAGCTCGTCGTGCAGCACATCCCGGGTGATGGCGTCGAGCGCGGCGAACGGCTCGTCCATCAGCAGCAGTTGGCTGTCCTGGGCGAGCGCGCGGGCCATCGCCACCCGCTGGCGCATACCGCCCGAGAGCTCGTGCACCCGCTTGCCGTACGCCCCGCCGAGGCGGACGAGTTCGAGCAGCCGCTCCGCCTCGGTGCGGCGCTCCGGCTTCGGCACGCCGCGCAGCCGCAGCGCCAGTTCGATGTTCTTGCCCGCGGTCAGCCACGGGAAGAGGGCGTGCTCCTGGAACATCAGCGCCGGCCGCCCGCCGGGGGTCTCGATGGACCCCGCGGACGGGCGGTCGAGTCCGGCCACCAGATTGAGCAGCGTCGACTTGCCGCACCCGGAGGCCCCCAGGAGGGTGACGAACTCGCCGGGTGCGACATCGAGTGTGATGTCGTCCAGGACGAGCTGCTGCCCCTCCGGTCCGCCGAAGGACTTCGAGACGTGGTCGATACGGGCCGCGTGCCCGACCGCCGTACGGTCCTCGGCCTTGGTGAGCGTGGTCGTGGCCATGGTCGTCACCTCCTGGGAGATCCTGGAACGGTCGGGTGCTTACTTGACGCCGAGACCGGCGTCGGCGACCTCGGGCTTGCCCGCGGCCTTGAGGATCTTGTTCAGCGGCTTCAGGTCGTAGATGCCCGCCAGGTCCGGCTCGTCCAGCAGACCGGCCTTCACCGCGTGCTTGGCCTCCGCGTCGAGCGTGGCGGCCAGCGGGTCGTCGGTGAACTGGATCGACTTCCACGCCGGGTCGATGACGTCCGCCGGCAGTTCCTTGCCGGACAGCGTCTTGAGCGCGGTGTTGGCGGACGCCTTCGCCCGGTCCGGGTCGGCGTTGATCCACTTGTTGGTGTTGACCGAACCGCGCAGCACCGCCTCGACGACGTCCGGGTGCTGGTCAAGGAACTTCTGCGACACGATGATGTTCGTGATGACGAACTTGTTGTCCGGCCACAGCGTCGACTCGTCCAGGAGCACCTTCGCGCCCTGTGCGACCAGCTTGGACGCGGTCGGCTCCGGCGCCCAGGCGCCGTCGATGGAACCGGACCTGTAGGCGTCCGGCGTCACCTTGTTGTCCGTGCGGACCACGGAGACGTCGCCCTTGCCGCTCTGGGCGTCGACCTTCCAGCCCTTCTCGGAGACCCAGTTGAGGAACGCGACGTCCTGGGTGTTGCCGAGCTGCGGGGTGGCTATCTTCTTGCCCCTGAGGTCGTCCAGGGTCTTGATCTTCTCAGGGTTGACGACCAGCTTCACCCCGCCGGAGGCCGAACCGCCGATGATGCGCAGGCTCTTGCCCTTGGACTTGGTGAAGCCGTTGATGGAGGGCGAGGGGCCGATGAAGCCGATGTCGATCGAACCGGCGTTGAGCGCCTCGATCTCGGACGGGCCCGCGTTGAACGTCGAGGGTTTGACCTCGGTGGAGCCGAGCTCCTTGGCGATGATGCCTTCCTGGATGCCGACCAGGGCGGTGGCGTGCGTGAGGTTCGGGAAGTAGCCGATCTTCACGGTGTCCGCGGAGAGCTTCTTGCCGCCGGCGGAGACGTTCGTCTTCTTGGCGTCGTCGTCCTTGGCGTCGGAGCCGTAGCCGCAGGCGGTGAGCGCCACGGCGAGCAGCGGCAGGGCGGCGGCAGCGGCGATGCTGCGGCGCAGCGTGGTACGGGGGGCAGACACGGGAGGTCTTCCTCTCGGAGGCCCGGTGCTCACGTCCCTCGGAAGTCCGGGGACGCGGCCGGGAAGTCGGCAGGTCTTCGTCTGAACTGGCGGTGCAGGCGTTGCGGTTGGTGCTGCCGGGCGCGCAGGCAGTGCGCGTACGTCATCGCGCACATCGCGCCACCCCGCCCTGGCCGCTCCCCAGGGCGCCGCTGCCGACGCGGCCGCCCTCCTTCGCGAAGGTCGAGAAGATGTCGGTGCACATCAGAAGTCCCATTCGGCGTCGTCGCCCGCCGGGGCCGGTGCCCGCGTCACGGCGGCGAACGAGGCGCCCGCCATGCCGGCCGACAGGGTGGTGCCGTCCGCCGGGTCGATCAGCAGGAAGGAGCCGGTGCGGCGCGAGTCGGCGTACGCGTCGAGCGCGAGCGGCTCGGCGGTACGCACCACGACCCGGCCGATGTCGTTGGCGACGAGCTGCCCCGGGGCCGGGTGCTGCGAGAGGTCGTCCAGGGTGAGGCGGGACGGGATGTCCTTGACGATCGCCTTGACCGTGCGGGTGGTGTGCTTGATCAGCACCCGCTGGCCCACGGCGAGCGGCTGGTCCGCGACATGGCAGACGGTCGCCTCGACGTCCTGGGTGACCGCCGGGGCGTCGTCCGCCGGTGCGATGAGGTCGCCGCGCGAGACGTCGATGTCGTCGGTGAGCCGTACGGTCACCGACTGCGGGGCCCAGGCGATGTCGACGCTGTCGCCGAGCAGGTCGATCCCGGCGATCGTCGACGTACGGCCGGAGGGCAGTACGGTGACGGGCTCGCCGACCCGGAACGCGCCGGCGGCGATCTGGCCCGCGTAGCCGCGGTAGTCGGGGTGCTCGGCGGTCTGCGGCCGGATGACGTACTGGACCGGGAAGCGGGCGTGGCAGGCGGTGAGGTCGTGGCTGACCGGGACCGTCTCCAAGTGCTCCAGGACGGTCGGGCCGCCGTACCAGTCCATGTGGGCGGACGGCTCCACGACGTTGTCGCCGGCCAGTGCGGAGATCGGGATCGCGGTGATCTCCGGGACGCCGAGGGAGGCCGCGTAGGCGGTGAACTCCTCGGCTATGGCGGCGAACACCGGCTCCGCGTAGTCGACCAGGTCCATCTTGTTCACGGCCAGTACCACGTGCGGGACTCGGAGCAGGGCGGCGACGGCGGCGTGCCGGCGGGTCTGCTCGACGACCCCGTTGCGGGCGTCGACCAGGACCACGGCCAGCTCGGCGGTGGAGGCGCCCGTCACCATGTTGCGGGTGTACTGCACATGGCCCGGGGTGTCGGCGAGGATGAACCGGCGCCGGGTGGTGGCGAAGTAGCGGTAGGCGACATCGATGGTGATGCCCTGCTCGCGCTCGGCCCGCAGCCCGTCGGTCAGCAGCGCCAGGTCGGGCGCCTCCTGCCCACGCTTGCGGGACGCGTCCTCGACCGCCTCCAGCTGGTCGGTGAGGACCGACTTGGAGTCGTGCAGCAGCCGTCCCACGAGGGTGGACTTGCCGTCGTCCACGGACCCCGCGGTGGCGAACCGCAGCAGGGTCGTGGTCGACAGCTGCTCGGCCGGCTGGATGGGTGTGGTCATGTTAGAAGTACCCCTCGCGCTTACGGTCTTCCATCGCGGCCTCGGACATCTTGTCGTCGGCGCGGGTCGCGCCCCGCTCGGTGAGCCGGGAGGCGGCGATCTCGGTGATCACGGCGTCCAGCGTGGTGGCGTCGGAGTCGACGGCGCCGGTGCAGGACATGTCGCCGACCGTGCGGTAGCGGACCTGCCGGGTCTCCGTCCTCTCGTGCTCCTTGGGGCCGCCCCAGTCGCCCGCGGTCAGCCACATCCCGGAGCGGTTGAAGACCTCGCGCTCATGGGCGAAGTAGATCTGCGGGAGCTCGATGCCCTCGCGCTCGATGTACTGCCACACGTCGAGCTCGGTCCAGTTGGAGATCGGGAAGACCCGGACGTGCTCACCGGCGGCGTGCCGGCCGTTGTACAGCTGCCACAGCTCGGGGCGCTGGCGGCGCGGGTCCCACTGGGAGAACTCGTCGCGCAGCGAGAAGACCCGCTCCTTGGCGCGCGCCTTCTCCTCGTCGCGGCGGCCGCCGCCGAACACCGCGTCGAAGCGGTGCTGCTGGATCGCCTCGGTCAGCGGCACGGTCTGCAGCGGGTTACGGGTGCCGTCGGGGCGCTCGCGGAGCTTCCCGGCGTCGATGTACTCCTGCACGGAGGCCACGTGCAGCCGCAGCCCGTGCTCGGCGACCGTGCGGTCCCGGTACTCCAGGACCTCGGGGAAGTTGTGCCCGGTGTCCACGTGCAGCAGCGTGAACGGCACCGGCGCGGGCGCGAACGCCTTGAGCGCCAGGTGCAGCATCAGGATCGAGTCCTTGCCGCCGGAGAACAGGATCACCGGCCGCTCGAACTCCCCCGCCACCTCGCGGAAGATGTGCACCGCCTCGGACTCCAGGGAGTCCAGGTGGCTGAGTGCGTACGGATTGTCGGTGCCTTCCGACACAGTCGCGACGGTCGTCACGCTGCACCCCTCTCGCTCAGCAGCGCGTACAGCTCCGCCGCGGACTCCTGCACGGTCTGCTGGTGCGACTCGATCCGCAGATCCGGCGACTCGGGAGCCTCGTAGGGGTCGTCCACCCCGGTCAGCCCGCTGATCTCGCCCGCCGCCTGCTTGGCGTAAAGCCCCTTCACATCGCGCACCGAGCACACCTCGACCGGAGTGGCGACATGCACCTCCAGGTACGCGGCGCCCTCGGCCTGGTGCCGCTTGCGGACCGCGTCCCGGCTGTCCGCGTACGGCGCGATGACCGGGACCAGGACCTTCACGCCGTTGGCCGCCAGCAGTCCGGCGACGAAGCCGATCCGCTGGACGTTGGTGTGCCGGTCCTCGCGGGAGAAGCCGAGGCCGGCGGAGAGGAACTCGCGGATCTCGTCGCCGTCCAGCACCTCCACCCGGTGGCCCTCGCCGCGCAGCCGCCCGGCGAGTTCGTACGCGATGGTGGTCTTGCCCGCGCTCGGCAGACCGGTCAGCCAGATGGTGGCTCCCGTCTCCGTCACGCTCATCGAAGTCTCCTGATCAGTCGTCATCAGCCGTGCAGCCCGCACTCGGTCTTCCCGCGCCCGGCCCAGCGGCCGGCGCGTGCGTCCTCGCCCTCCAGCACCCGGCGGGTGCAGGGCGCGCAGCCCACGGAGGCGTAACCGTCCATCAGCAGCGGGTTGGTGAGCACACCGTGCTCCGCGACGTACGCGTCCACGTCGTCCTGGGTCCAGCGGGCGATCGGCGAGACCTTGACCTTCCGCCGCTTCTCGTCCCAGCCGACCACCGGTGTGTTCGCCCGGGTGGGGGACTCGTCGCGGCGCAGCCCGGTCGCCCAGGCCGTGTACGAGGTCAGGCCCTCCTCCAGCGGCTTGACCTTGCGCAGCTTGCAGCAGAGGTCGGGGTCGCGGTCGTGCAGCCTCGGCCCGTACTCCGCGTCCTGCTCGGCCACGGTCTGGCGCGGGGTCAGGGTGATGAGGTTGACGTCCATCACCGCCTCCACCGCGTCGCGGGTGCCGATCGTCTCGGGGAAGTGGTATCCGGTGTCGAGGAAGACCACGTCCACGCCGGGCAGGGCCCGGGAGGCGAGGTGCGCGACGACCGCGTCCTCCATCGAGGAGGTGACGCAGAAACGCGGCCCGAAGGTCTGGGCGGCCCACCGCAGGATCTCCGGTGCGGAGGCGTCCTCCAGCTCGCGGCCGGCCCGCTCCGCCAGGTCCCTGAGGTCCTGCGACGTGAGCTCCTCGATCTTCAGGGTGTCCGTCATATCCCGTCCCCTTCAACGTCGTTGCGCACCAGTCCCCGGGTCAGCAGGCCCAGGAACTTCAGCTGGAACGCTCGGTTGCAGGAGGCGCATTCCCAGGCCCCGTGCCCCGTCTCGTGCGGGCGCAGGTCCTCGTCACCGCAGTAGGGGCAGTGGAACGGTGCGGCGCGTTCGCTCATGACAGCGACTCCGCACTGGCCCGCGCCGCCCAGGTCGCGAAGCGCTCGTCGTCCTCGCGCTCCTTCTGGAAGTTCCCCAGGACCCGCTCGACGTAGTCGGGCAGTTCGGCCGAAGTGACCTTCAGGCCGCGGACCTTGCGCCCGAATCCGGCTTCCAGGCCGAGCGCGCCGCCCAGGTGCACCTGGTAGCCCTCCACCTGGTTGCCCTCGCCGTCCAGCATGAGCTGGCCCTTGAGGCCGATGTCGGCGGTCTGGATGCGGGCGCAGGCGTTGGGGCAGCCGTTGATGTTGATGGTGAGCGGCTCGTCGAACTCCGGGAGGCGGCGCTCCAGTTCGTCGATGAGCGCGGCACCGCGCGCCTTGGTCTCGACGATCGCCAGCTTGCAGTACTCGATGCCGGTGCAGGCCATCGTGCCGCGGCGGAACGTGGACGGCTTCACCTGGAAGCCGAGCTCCTCGAGTCCGGCGGACAGCGACTCGACCCGGTCCTGCTCCACATCGAGGATGATCATCTTCTGTTCGACGGTGGTACGCACCCGGCCGGAGCCGTGCGCCTCCGCGAGGTCAGCGATCTTGGCGAGTGTGGAGCCGTCGACCCGTCCGACGCGCGGCGCGAAGCCGACGTAGAAACGGTCGTCCTGCTGCGGGTGGACGCCGATGTGGTCGCGCCAGCGGCTGCTCGGCTCCGCGGGCGCGGGCCCGTCCAGCATCGGACGCTTCAGGTACTCGTCCTCCAGCACCTGGCGGAACTTGGCGACACCCCAGTCGGCGACCAGGAACTTCAGCCGGGCGCGGTTGCGGAGGCGGCGGTAGCCGTAGTCGCGGAAGATCCCCACGACACCGGCCCACACGTCCGCGACCTCGTCCAACGGCACCCAGGCGCCCAGACGTTCGGCCAGTCGCGGGTTGGTGGAGAGGCCGCCGCCGACCCAGAGGTCGAAGCCGGGGCCGTGCTCGGGGTGCTCGACACCGACGAACGCGATGTCGTTGATCTCGTGCACCACGTCCTGCACCGGCGAGCCGGAGACGGCGGTCTTGAACTTGCGCGGCAGGTTGGAGAACTCCGGGTTGCCGATGTAGCGCTCGTGGATCTCGTCCAGCGCCGGGGTGCCGTCGATGATCTCGTCGGCGGCGATGCCGGCCACCGGGGAGCCGATCATCGTGCGGGGGCAGTCACCGCACGCCTCGGTGGTGGAGAGGCCGACGGCCTCCAGCTTCTCCCAGATCGCCGGGACGTCCTCGATGCGGATCCAGTGCATCTGGACGTTCTGCCGGTCGGTGATGTCCGCGCTGCCACGGGCGTACTCCTCGGAGATCTCGCCGATGACGCGCAGCTGAGCGGTGGTCAGCTTTCCGCCGTCGATGCGGACCCGCATCATGAAGTACTTGTCCTCGAGCTCCTCGGGTTCCAGCACCGCCGTCTTGCCGCCGTCGATGCCGGGCTTGCGCTGCGTGTACAGGCCCCACCAACGCATGCGTCCGCGAAGGTCGTTGGGGTCGATCGAGTCGAACCCGCGCTTGGAGTAGATCGTCTCAATGCGTGTCCGCACGTTGAGACTGTCGTCGTCCTTCTTGAACTGCTCATTGCCGTTGAGGGGGGTGTAGTGCCCCAGGGCCCACTGACCTTCGCCACGGTGGCGTCCCGCCTTGCGGCGAGGGGTGGCGGGCGCAGGCTGTTCCGGGGTAGCGGCCATGACAGTACGTCCTTCGGGACTGCAGGAGGGCGGCTCTGAACTGCACACTCGCGTCTGGGCGCGGCGGTGCGCAGGGTTTGCAGAGAAAAGGGGATCGCGGCGGTGCTGGAGACTCTCAGCTCGCCGGACAGATGGCGCTGGACATGCGGCCGAGGTCGACGTGGCGTCGACTCACCAAGGCAATTCCAGTTCCAGACATGGCGGAAGCGTGTCACGCGAATCTCGGACCAGTCCACCACTATCCGCGATGTGGACGAGACTGTCCCGACAGATGAGACAATGTGGCGCCCGTCACTGAAGCGACGGGCGCCGGGCCGCCCTGATAACCGGACAACCACATGTATTTCCCCTGAGTGAACGGTTACGGAAGCAGCTCCCGGCCGGAGCCCGGCCACGGACCCGGAGTGGCGACCTCGGGCTCCAGCTCGGTCGTGGTGTCGAAGAGCCGGAAGCCCCGGCGCAGATAGTTGTCCATGGCATGCGGCCCGTCCTTGGAACAGGTGTGCAGCCACACCCGCTTCGTCGCCGGCCGCTGCGGCCACCGCTCCGCCAGGTCCCAGGCGCGGGCCGCCCCGTACGAGAGCAGATGGCCGCCGATCCGGCGCCCCCGGAACGCCGGGATGAGACCGAAGTACATGATCTCGACCACGCCGTCCTCCTGCGGGTCCAGCTCGATGTATCCGGCCGGTGTGCCGTCGGCGTATGCCACCCAGGTCTCCGCGCCGGGCCGCTCCAGTGCCTCCTGCCACTGCGCGTACGTCATCGTCAGCCGGTCCGTCCACCGGATGTCGCCGCCGACCGCCGTGTAGAGGAAGCGGCTGAACTCGGGCAGCGGTATCCCGGACCGGACGATCCGGATGTCCCCCTCCGGCACGGCGGAGGGCCGCAGATCATCGGGAGAGGTCTGCTCCAGGGACCAGACGGTCACCTCGGCGGTCGGTTCGGCGGGGCGCGCGGGGTTGCTCATGACTGCCAGAAAACCATGCCCCACGGCCCCGCCCCAAGCCGGTCCCGGCAGGCGGACGCCCAGGACCTGCGAGAACACCGGTCAGCGGGTGCTGCGCGCCGCCGTCACCACCGGGGCCTTCGAACGCGGCAGCAGATCGGCCGGATGCTCCGGGTGGATCACCTCCACCTCGACCCCCTCGCCGAAACGGTACGGGCGGTGCGCCAGCACCTCCGCGAGATGACGCCGCAGCCGGGAGATCTCGGCCCGCACCGTCACCGTCCGGGTCGGATCGCCGAAGATGTCCTCCGCCAGCTCGGACGCGGTACGCCCCTCCCGGTGCAGCGCCAGCGCGAACAACAGCTCGGCGTGGCGCGGGGAGAGCCGCTGGGTCCAGGTGCCCACCGAGCTCACCACGTTCACCGCGAGGCCGCGCGGCCGGCTCAGATCGAGCACGACCCGGCGCGGCGGGCTGTCCATCGCGCCGTCCGCCACCTGCACCAGCCAGCCGCCCGGCAGCGGCTCCACCAGGCACATCCCGAGCGAGGGCAGCCACACCCGGCCCGGCTGAAGGGACTTCGGCAGCGGCAGCCGGTCCACCGGCGGTATCCCGGTGACCGCCGCCAGCCAGCCGTGGGCGTCCACGGCCATCGCCCGGCCGCCCAGCCGGCACAGCATCGGCGCCGCCACCGAGCGCAGCCGGTCGATCGACTCCAGATGCCGGGTCCTGATCTCGCTCTCGGCCAGCCGGGCCACCGAGCCGACCAGGGCGAGCGTCGTCGGATGGAAGGTGGACGCGGGCCCGCTGATGTCGACGATCCCCATCAGCCGGCCGTCCCGCGGATCGCGCACCGGGGCCGCCGCACACGTCCACCCGTGCAGACTGCGCACGAAGTGCTCCGCGGAGTGGACCTGCACCGGGGTGCGCGCGGCGATCGCCGTGCCGATCGCGTTGGTGCCGGTGCTCTCCTCCGACCAGGCGGCGCCCTCGGCCAGACAGATGTCGTCGGCCCGGCGCAGCACCGCCGTGTTGCCCTGGCGCCACAGCACCCGGCCCTCCACATCGGTGACCACCATGATCTGCTGCGAGGCGTCCGCGATCGCCACCAGGGCGTCGCCGAGCAGCGGCATCACCTCACCCAGTGTGGAACCGCGGCGCCGGCGCTCGATCTCGTCCGGCTCCAGCCGGACGCTGTGGGTGGACTTCTCCGGATCGATCCCGCTGCGCATCGCCCGGTCCCACGAGGCCCCGATCTCGGCCCGCGGGGCGACCGGCACGCGCTCGCCCGCCAGCCGGGCCTCACGGGCCCGGCGGACCAGGCGCACGGCCCGGTCCGACTCCCGGACAGCCAGCCGCATCACATCGACAGGACGTGCCTCCATGCCGGATCCCCCCTGGAGCCTCATGATTCCCGTGTCAAGGCCGCGGGCCCCATCCTGCCGCTGCCGGGGTCCCGGTACCGCAACTCCACACAATGGTTGCAACCCTCTGCAACTCTGGCGACGCTCCCCGGTCCGTACAAGAGTGGCGGTACACCGGACGGCGCGGCCTCGGCCTCGCAGCCCGGTGTGTACAGCATGGGGGGTGGTGCCGTGTCGGCGCAGCACCACCCCCTGTTGCTGCCCCGGGGCCCGTCCGGCGGACCGGGCCCCTCGCGTCAACGCTCCACGGGCCGCGCCCGTTCCACGACCGAGGCCAGGTCGAGGGTGTGCGGCAGCGTCCCGTACGCCGAGCCCCAGTCCCCGCCCAGCCGTGACGCGCAGAACGCGTCGGCGACCTCCGGCGGCGCCCAGCGCACCAGCAGCGAACCCTGGAGCACGAGCGCCATCCGCTCCACCAGCCGACGCGCCCGCGCCTCGATCCCCTCCAGATCCGCGAGCTCGGTCAGCAGATCCCTGATCGCCCGGTCCAGCCGGTGATCGGCGCCCCGCGCCCGGCCGACCTCCGAGAGGAACGCGTTCAGCGCCATCGGCTCGCGCTGGAGCGCCCGCAGCACATCCAGCGCCTGTACGTTCCCCGAACCCTCCCAGATCGAGTTGAGCGGCGCCTCACGCAGCAGCCTGGGCATCCCCGACTCCTCCACATAGCCGTTCCCGCCCAGGCATTCGAGCGCCTCGCCCACCATCGGCGTGCACCGCTTCGTCACCCAGTACTTGGCCGCCGGCACCGCGATCCGCAAGAACGCCAGCTCACTCCCGGTCCCGGCGTCGTACGCGGCCGCCAGCCGCATCGCCAGCACCGTCGCCGCCTCCGACTCCAGCGCCAGATCGGCCAGCACATTGCGCATCAGCGGCTTGTCGACCAGCACCCCGCCGAACGCACGGCGGTAGGTGGCGTGGTGCACCGCCTGCGCCACCGCCTGCCGCATCAGCGCGGCCGAACCGATCACACAGTCCAGCCGGGTCGCCGCCACCATGTCGATGATCGTGCGCACCCCGCGCCCCTCCTCACCGACCCGGCGCGCCCACGTACCGTCGAACTCGACCTCGGCCGAGGCGTTGGACCGGTTGCCCAGCTTGTCCTTGAGCCGCTGGATCGCGAACGTGTTGCGGGTGCCGTCCGGCAGCACCCTGGGCAGCAGGAAACAGGTCAGACCGGCAGAGGCCTGGGCCAGCACCAGGAACGCGTCGGACATCGGCGCCGAACAGAACCACTTGTGCCCGGTGAGCAGGTACTCACCCGCACCGGACAGGGGTTCGGCGCGCGTCGTGTTGGACCGCACGTCCGTGCCGCCCTGCTTCTCCGTCATCCCCATCCCGAGGAGCACCCCGGCCTTCTCGCCGGCCGGCCGCAGCCCCTCCTCGTACACGTGCGAGGTCAGCAGCGGCTCCCACTCGGCGGCCGTCGCCGGATCGGTGCGCAGCGCGGGCACCGCCGCATGGGTCATCGAGAGCGGACAGCCGTGGCCCGCCTCGGCCTGCGTCCAGACCAGAAAACCGGCCGCCCGGCGCACATGACCGCCCGGCCGGTCCCAGGCGTCGGTCAGACCCGCGGAGACGGCATGGCCGAGCAGCCGGTGCCAGGCCGGATGGAACTCCACCTCGTCGACGCGGTTCCCGTACCGGTCATGGGTGCGCAGCCGGGGCGGATTCTCGTTCGCCTGCGCACCCCACCGCTGCGCCTGCGCGGATCCGGCGGACCGGCCGAGCCGGACGAGCCCGTACCGCGCCTCGTCGAGCAGCTCCGGCGGGAGGTGCCGGTCCACGGCTTCGGTGAGCGCCCGGTCCGCGGAGAAGACGTCGTAGCCGAGCAGGGGCGGGGCCTGGTTGGACACTGTGTGGGTGGTGGCTGCCATGCCGATACGGTAAGGACGTGCAGGCAGCAAATGAAACACCCGAGCGGCCGGCGGGCCGGCTCCACCGGGCCCGAGCCCTCTACCGCAACGTCTCCAAGCGGCAGATGGCCTGGCAATTGCTCAAGGACACCGTCAACTCGTGCATGGAGTACCGCATTCTGGGACTCGCCGCCGAGGCGGCGTTCTTCACTTTGCTGTCCCTGCCGCCGCTGCTGCTGGGACTGATCGGCCTGCTCGGCTACGTCGACGCGTGGACCAGCACCACCACGGTCGCCTCCATCGAGCACAACATCCTCGGCGCCGCGCAGACCGTGCTCTCCGAGCGGGGCGTCAACGACTTCGCCAAACCGCTCCTGGAGGACGTCACCACCGGGGCCCGGCCCGATGTCATCTCGATCGGTTTCGCGATCGCGCTCTGGTCCGGCTCCCGCGCGGTCAACGTCTTCATCGACACCATCACCGTGATGTACGGGCTCGACGGCCAGCGCGGCATCGTCAAGACCCGGATGCTCGCCTTCCTGCTGTACGTGGTGGCGCTGCTGCTGGGCGCGGTCGTGCTGCCGCTCCTGGTGGTCGGCCCCGACCGGGTCGTGGAGTTCATCCCCTGGGGCACGGAGGTCCTGAGCGTCCTGTACTGGCCGCTGGTGATACTCCTGTCGATCGCCTTCCTGACGACGCTTTACCACGTGTCCGTCCCCGTCCGCTCGCCCTGGATCGAGGACACACCGGGCGCGCTGATGGCGCTCGCGATCTGGGTGCTGGGCAGCTTCCTGCTGCGGATCTACCTCACCAGTACGGTCGAGGGGCCGACGATCTACGGCTCCCTGGCCGCGCCGATCGCCGTACTGCTGTGGATCGGCATCTCGGCGTTCGCGGTGCTGGTGGGCGCCGCCGTCAACGCGGCCATCGACCGGGTCTGGCCGTCGGTGGCGACGGCCGCGGCACGTGCGGCCAACGACCGGGTGCGCGCGGTCCAGGCGGCGGAGTTCGTGGCCCGCACCCAGGCCGAGAGCTGGAACGACGACGACGAGGAGGACGACGGGGACGAGGGGGACAGCCCCTACATGCCGTCCGAGTTCCCGGAGCGGTGGTCCCGGTTCCTGCCGCCCGACGACGTGAAGTCCAGGCTTCAGCCGAGCCGCGAGAAGGAGACGGACAAGCCGTACCGGCCCGGCGAGTGAGAGCGGCCGTGCCCGTCGACGGGACCGGTGCCATGGGCGACAGGTACGAGGAGCGCGCGTCGCGGATGGACGGTGCGCGGGTGTGGTCCCTGACCGTGCCGCGGGGTTCGGTCCATCCGGTGCTGCCCGACGGCTGCATGGACCTGCTCTGGATCGGCGGCCGGCTGCTCGTCGCGGGCCCGGACACCCACGCGGAACCCGCGTCCGTGAGCGACGGCGGCGGCGTCGCGGGCATCCGCTTCGCGCCGGGCACGGCCCCCGCCCTGCTCGGGGTGCCCGCGCACGAACTGCGTGACCGCAGGATCGCGCTGGCCGGGCTGTGGCCGGACGCGGAGGTCCGGGAACTCACCGAGCGGGTCGCCGAGGCGGCGGACCCGGCCGCGGCCCTGGAGGAGATCGCCCTGCGCAGGGCGGCCGGTACCGCGCCGCCGGACCCGGTGATGCGGTTCGTCGCCGGGCAACTGGGCAGCGGCCGGTCCGTCGCGGACACGGCACAGGCGGTCGGCCTCGGCGCCCGCCAGTTGCACCGCCGCTCGCTGGCGGCGTTCGGATACGGCCCCAAGACGCTCGCCCGGATCCTGCGGCTCCAGCGCGCGCTGGCCCTCGTACGGACCGGAATGCCGTACGCGGAGTCCGCGCTCGCGGCGGGCTGCGCCGACCAGGCACATCTCGCGCGGGAGATGCGCGAACTGGCCGGAACCACCCTGACCGGGTACTTCGCCTGACATCACCCCGGGGAGCGGACCGCCGACCCGGCGTCCGCCCCCGCCCTTACGACCTGGTGCACGATAGTGAGCGGGCTCCCGACGCCCTGCGACTCCGCCTCCGGCGTTGTCGTCGGTCAACGACGCTCCGCGTCGATTCC